>CALMGU010000030.1 GCA_937865685.1 uncultured Alphaproteobacteria bacterium
TGCCGGTTACGACATCGCCATCCAATGCGCCCACGACAAAAAACTCGATCTGCCCAGTGTGGCAAACCAGGGTTAAAGGAATGATGCCTCCCACAAGGGAAGCACAAGACGATCGATTCAAACCGGAAGGCCGCCAGTGGCGGCCTTCTTCTATGATCCGACCACCCGGACTGGAATGGATTTGGCGGCCGGCGTGCCGCTGATCTTGTCGTGATACTCCAACGGCAACAGGGGATTGAGTTCGGGAAAATAGCCCGCAACCGATCCGCGCGGCATGGGATAATCCAATACCGTCAATCCTTCCACGCGACGCTGCACGCCATCGGAGCTGATCGTTTCCAAGGCGATGTTGGCGCGTGGCTCCAAGCCCCTTTCGATCCGGTCATCCACATTCATGAAGAGGACCATGCGGCTATCGCGAACACCGCGATACCGGTCGTTGAAACTGTAGATCGTGGTGTTGAACTGATCATGCGAGCGTACCGTCGCCAAGCGCAGCATGCCGGGATCGGAAACCGGGGCGTCCACGTCGAGTCCGGGGAACGGCAGGAAATTTGCCTTGCCGTTGGGAGTCAGCCAGACCAGGCGGCGCGGTGCCACGTCGAGGTGAAACCCGTTCGGGCTTTTGATCTTTTCCGAAAATCCGCTGTACAGCGCCGGATAGACTTCGGCGATCTTGTCCCGGATCGCGCCATAATCGTCGATATAGCTTTCCCAAGGCACTTTGCTGCCGGGAAGCGTGGCGCGCGCCATCCGGCAGACAATCTCCACCTCCGAAAGAAGATCCGGGCTTGCAGGCGGCAACACGCCACGCGACGCGGTGACGTTGGACATGGAATCCTCGATGGTGACGAACTGCTCGCCCGCCGCTGTGTGTATCGCTTCGGAGCGGGCGATCACCGGCAGGATCAGCGCATCACGCCCATGGACGAGATGCCCGCGATTCAATTTTGTGGTGATGGCCACCGTCAACGCCAGATTCCGCATTGCCGCGTATGACCTGTCGGTGTCGGGAACCGCGCGTACGAAGTTGCCGCCCAGTCCGATGAACACTTTCGCCGTGCCGTCCTGCATGGCGGCCACGGATTCGACCGTGTGGTGGCCATGCGCGCGCGGCGGCTCGAAACCGAAGACATCGCGCACACGATCGAGATAAGCCTGGGATGGCTTTTCGTCGATACCGACCGTGCGGTCGCCCTGGACATTCGAATGCCCCCGGATCGGCGATATGCCGGCACCCGGCTTGCCGAAATTGCCTTTGAGAAGCAGAAGATTCGCGACCTGCTGGGTGAGCTTGGAGCTCTGCTGATGCTGGGTCAGGCCCATCCCATAGCAGATCACCGTCGCGCGGGAACGGATATAGATTTCGGCACAACGGCGGATCTGTTCCTCGCTCACGCCGGAAACCCGGACAATCTCCGGCCAAGCCTGAGACAGTGCATCGTCGCGGACCGCTTCCATCCCGGCCGTATGCTGCCGGATGAAGTCCTGGTCGATGATCTTCTCGCCTTGCGCTTCGCGCTCGAAGATCACCTTCATTATGCCCTTCAGCAGGGCAAGATCGCCACCGATGCGGATATGGACGAATTCGCTGGCAACGGGCGTGGACCCGAACGTCGCCATCTGGACGATGTCCTGGGGCTCGGTGAAGCGGATGAACGCCCGTTCCGGCATCGGATTGACCACGACAATCGGAATGCCGCGCTTTCGCGCTTCGACCAGGGCGGTCATCATGCGCGGCGCATTGGTGCCGCTGTTATGTCCCATCACGAAGATGGCTTCGGCATGCGCGAAATCTTCCAGGATCACGGTTCCCTTGCCCACGCCGATGGCTGGCGGCAAGCCGCGACTGGTGGGCTCGTGGCACATGTTGGCGCAATCGGGAAAATTGTTGGTCCCGAATTCCCGCACGAAAATCGAATAGAGAAAGGCGGTTTCGTTCGGCGTGCGCCCCGATGTGTAGAATTCGGCCTGATGCGGACTTTCCAAGGCGCGCAAATGGCTGCCGATCAAGGCGAATGCACTGTCCCAGTCGCATGGCACATAGCGGTCGGTATCCGCATCGTACCGCATCGGCTCGGTCAGCCGGCCCTGCATTTCAAGCCAATAGTCCGACTGCTCCATCAGTTCGGACACGGTGTGCTTTTCGAAGAACTCCCGCGTGACCCGGAACTTGGTCGCTTCGAAGGCAAGCGCCTTGGCCCCGTTTTCGCAGAAGTCGAGCGTCTTCTTGCACTCCGCATCGGGAAAGGCGCAGCTGGGACATTTGAACCCGCCGGGCTGATTCATCGCCAGCAGCGCACGGGATCCTTTGGCGACCACGCTTTGCTCCAGCAAAATCTTCGCGGTCGCGGCAGCGGCACCCCAGCCGCCGGCGGGTTGTTCATAGGCCTTAAACCGGGGTTTGCCGTCCGCCATCTCCAAGCCTCCGCGACGCCGTCATATGTCTAGTCATATCCTACCGGATTGCGCCATCGCCATCCATGGATAACTTGCTCATCCCGTCAAAACTCCAGAACCGGAACCGGTGTGCCGGCCGAAAGCGCCGGTCCGCCTGCCGGCCGCCGGACCAGCATATCGGCCGCCGCCAAGGGACGCTGCCCGGATGACGATTGGGGCGCGATGACGTCCGCGCAATCGCCACACCGGCGCGCATACAGCAAGGTCTCCATCGCGTTTGCGGCCGGCACGGGAGTGGCAAGCGGCAGGTTGCGCCACGCCAACGCGGCGTCAAATCCCCTTCCCTCCAACGCACACAGCAGCGGCGCCAGAAACAGGCGGGCGACGGCCATGGCGGCGGACGGATTTCCCGGCAGCCCAAGCACATGGGTCGTCCCAAGCCGCCCATACCAGGCCGGCCTTCCAGGTCTGATCGCCACGCCGGAAAAGATGAGATCGAGGCCGAGCGCTTCCAAAGCGGGCCTGGCCAGATCCCGGTCCCCATGCGAGGCCCCGCCCGCAAGAACAAGCACGTCGCTGTCGGAACGTGCCAACCCGGCAACGTTTCCGATCGCCTCGAGATCGTCGGCGACACGGGTCGCGCCCACCGCAACCGCACCCCATGTCTGTCCCAGCAACGCCACCGGGCCGGTGAGGCTATCGGGAATGCGAGTTTTGCCGGACGCCGCTTCACCGGCCGGCACAAGTTCGTCGCCGCTGGTTATGACACGCAGCCTTGGCCGCCGATGGACGCGCACGTCCGGCTGATCGGATCCGGCCGCCACCAACAATCTTCCGGGATCCAGGCGAGAACCCGTACCGAGGAGAATCTGCCCGGCGCTGAAGTCCGATCCCCCCGCGCGCACATGGGTCACTTCCGGCACCGGGTCGACGACGCGCAACATACCGTCCCCCTCGTCCGTCAACTCGAACGGGATCACGCGATCGGCCTCTTGCGGCATGAGTGCGCCCGTCATGATCCGCACCGCTGTCTTAGAACCGGTCGAGCGATGCGGGGGCTGGCCGGCATAGGTCGCGCCCACCACTTCGAAAGTTCGCCTGCCTTCGCGAACCGCGGCATCGCTGACGGCAAAGCCATCCATCGCCGCGACACGGCCGCGCGGTGAATCGATGCGCGCGATCACGGGCTCGGCCAGCACCCGAAAACCGGCATCCCGGATCGGGATGGTTTCACCGGCAAGCGGCTCGGTCTGAGCGCGCAGAATGGCGTGCGCCTCCTGGAGCGTGATGCCCGAAACGCATGCCGTGCCCGCCACCGGCGCTTTGCCTCCGCGGCCGCGGCTTTCCAAAGCGGTGCGGTCTTCTATCTGAATTCCTCCGAAATGATGCGGAACATCACGCGATGTTTCCCGGCGCGTCGCAGACGATCAATGCCGAATCCGCACGCGCCAAGGTCACCAGGGTCAGGCCGGCGCCGGCCGCGCGCTCAATGGCCAGGCTGGTGGGCGCGGAAATGGTGACAAGCATGGGACAACCGGCACGAACCGTCTTTTCGACCAGCTCGTAACTGCAGCGCGCCGTGAGCAATATGAAGCCCGATGACGGCGCGATATCGTCCATGGCGAGCGCGCCAATCAGCTTGTCGAGCGCATTATGCCTGCCCACATCTTCCCGGACGCGGACGATGCGGCCATCCGGCGCGCACAACGCCGCGGCATGGACGGCGCTCGTCGCCTGTCCGAGCGGCTGATAGTTCTTCAATTCCGACAGGGCGCGCGAAATGGCAGCACGGCTGGTGGCGATCCGCGACGTGATCGGCGGCAACGGGCGCAGCACTTGCTCGATATTTTCCACGCCGCATAGTCCGCAGCTGCTTTCCGACACCCGCTTGCGAGCCCGCGCGAACGCTCCGTCCATTTTTTCCGGCGACAAACCGATGCGCAGGATCCAACCACCCGCTCTGTCGCCGCTCTCGACCCAGTGAATATCGATATCCGTTACGTCTCCTGGCCGATCCGCCAGCCCTTCAGCCAAGGCGAAGCCCATAGCATAGTCGCGAAGATCCGACGGCGTCGCCATCATCACCGCGTAGCCGATGCCGCATACTTCGATGGCGATCGGCGCTTCGATCGGAATGCTGCGCAGCAATTCGCGATCTTCCCGGCCGGCAAATTCAAGTTTGCGGACGGAAAAATCGCGGGATTGAAACGGCGTCGCAGTCATCGCACGATGATCCGATTCCAGAATTTCAACAGGCAATGGGCTATATCCTTGCACACCGCAAATGCCGCCGCATGCGTTTTATCGCCCGCTATCGCCGGCATGGCCACAACGCAAAGCAGGTTCGCAATATAAGCGATATCAATTACTTATGGCACGACAATCTTCCATCCAGGGATGCGGGAAGCGCGCTTCGCGATGTCAAAAACATCTAGCGCGCGCGATGTCCCAGCATGGTTCGCCTCGGACGCCATGCTCCCGCGTCATAGCGGCAGTACCCTTATGAGGTGATCCATTGCCGGGACCGCCGCTGATTTAATCATTGCGGCATCGGAACGGGCCGTGAAGGATGGTTGAGACAGAAGTCATGCGACCTGCAATGTCCAACCACTTCGCTTTCATCATCCTCCAAAAGCTCTCCCTGGCCGGCACGGAATTTCCGGCAAGCCTGCCGCGAAACCGCCTGCGGATGGACCGGTTCTGATGCGCAGAACGGGGCTGATCTGGCACGAACGGTATATGTGGCAAGACCAGGGCCGTCTTGCGGGGCTGATGCCCACCGGTTATCCGGTGCAGCCAGGCATGCCGTTCGAGAATTGGGAGGCCAAACGCCGGCTGAAAAACCTGCTCGATGCCACCGATTTCACAAAAAAGCTGACCCTGCTGGAGCCGCGTGAAGCCAGCGAACACGAACTGCTGCGCGTGCATAAAGCCGACTATTTGGCCCGGTTGGCATTTCTCAACGGGCAGGCAGCCGGCGAAGCGGGCCTTGATGCGCCCACGACCAGGGGCAGTTACGACATCGCAAGACTGGCTGCGGGCGGATGCCTGGCCGCCGCCGATGCCATCATGGCGGGCAAGGTCGACAATGCTTATGCCTTGGTGCGCCCCGTCGGCCATCACGCCGAAGCCGGCCAAGGCAAAGGCTTCTGCCTTTTGGCCAACCCGTCTCTCGCGGCGGCGCATTTGCGCGCCGTTCACGGCCTCGACCGCGTGGCTGTGGTCGATTTCGACGTGCATCACGGCAATGGAGCGCAGTTCATTTTCTGGCGCGATCCCCATGTGCTGACGATTTCCGTTCACCAGGAACGCTGGTTCCCACCCGACAGCGGCGACCGCGAAGAACGCGGCGAAGGCCCCGGCTTCGGCGCGAATTTGAATATCCCATTGCCGGCGGGGTGCGGTTGGGGCGCCTACGAAGCCACGTTCGACCGGGTCATCCTGCCGGCTTTGGAGCGTTTCCGTCCTCAATTCCTCATCATTCCCTGCGGCTTCGACGCGGCCGCCCAGGATCCCTTGGGCCGCATGATCGTGCATGGCGGCGGGTTCCGCATCATGGTCGAACGCCTGCTCGAACTGGCCGACCGGTGGGCACAAGGCCGCGTCCTTCTCACACAGGAAGGCGGCTATAATGAGTGGACCGTGCCGTTCCTGGGTCTGGCCGTATTCGAAGCGCTGACCGGACAAGTCAGTGGCGTGACCGATCCTCTGGGCGAGATTTATGCCAATATGCGCGGCCACGCCCTTCTGCCGCATCAGGAAGCGGCCGTAGAAGCGTCCGCTGCGCTGGTTGCCGACATTCCGGTGCTATACTGATCCGTCGGCTGCGGGCTGACACCGGGAGTCGCGCGATGAACATAGTCCAGGGCGGGCCTGCACAAAGCTTCGGCGATCTCAAATATCAATCCGGCTTCGGCAACGAATTCGCCACCGAGGCTCTGCCCGGCGCCCTTCCCATCGGCCGCAACTCTCCCCAGCATTGCCCCTATGGGCTTTATGCGGAATTGCTGTCCGGAACCAGCTTCACCGCGCCACGGCACGCCAACCGGCGCACCTGGCTCTACCGCATCCGCCCGTCTGCCGCGCAAGGACCAATGCGGCGCATCGGCAATGGCTCGCTGACCAGCCGCTTCGACGCGGACGCGCCGCCAGAGCGGTTGCGCTGGGACCCGATGCCACTGCCCGTCGCCCCGGCCGATTTTGTCACCGGCCTGATCACCATGGGCGGCAATGGCTCGCCCGAAGCGCAGAGTGGCTGCGGCATTCACATCTACGCCGCCAATCAGTCGATGACCGGGCGCTTCTTCTGCAATGCCGACGGCGAATTGCTGCTGGCTCCTCAGTTGGGGCGGCTCCGGCTTCTGACCGAGATGGGGCGCCTGGACGTGATGCCCCTGGAAATCGCCGTCATTCCGCGTGGCGTCCGCTTTCGCGTCGAACTGCCCGATGGGCCGTCGCGCGGTTATGTCTGCGAAAACTTCGGATCACCGCTCAAGCTGCCGGACCTGGGCCCGATCGGATCGAACGGGCTTGCCAATCCCCGCGATTTCGAGACCCCAGTGGCATGGTACGAAGACCGGACCGGCGAATTCGAGATGGTGACGAAATTCCAGGGCCAGCTCTGGTCCGCGTCCATCGACCGCTCGCCCCTGGATGTGGTTGCCTGGCACGGCAATCATGCGCCCTACAAATACGATCTGCGGCGCTTCAACGTGATCGGATCCACCTCGTTCGACCATCCGGATCCGTCGATCTATGTTGTGCTGCATTCGCCCGGTACCGCGCCCGGAGTCAGCGATATCGATTTCGTCGTCTTCGCGCCGCGCTGGCTGGTGTCGGAAAATACCTTCCGGCCGCCCTGGTTCCATCGCAACATCGCCAGCGAATTCATGGGACTGATCCACGGCCTTTATGATGCCAAGGCGGAAGGCTTCGTGCCGGGCGGCGCCTCCCTGCACAATTGCATGACCCCCCACGGGCCCGACGCCGCGACCTTCGAGAAGGCGCTTCAAGCCGATACGACACAGCCGCAACGCATCGCGGATACGATGGCGTTCATGTTTGAGACCCGCTTGGTCATTCGCCCAACCCGCCAAGCGCTGGAAGCACCGCAATTGCAGAAGGATTATGCGGATTGCTGGAAAGACCTTAAGCCGCGCTTCGATCCGCAACGGCCCTAATCGCGGAACTACCAGCCGTCCGCGGCGAAGAAATCGATCTGTGCCCGCCATTCGCCAGCGACATGGCGCCACAGCACGCAATACCGTCCCACCGCATTCTGCCCCTGATGCGTGGTCAAATGCGCCCGCCCCATCTCGAAGGCCATGTCACCCGACGCTTCGATCCGCACGGTCTGAAGCCGGATGGCCGTAAAATCGCGAATCTGGGCTTCGAACATGGCGGTCAACGCGCGCTTGCCCGTCACCGGCTTCTGGCCGCCGGGTGCCGAGGCGGCCGGATCAAGCACATCCGGAACATAATAGCCTTCGACCAGGCCAGCGGCATCTTTGGCCGCGAAGCGCGCCTCGAACGCCCGGCTATGCGCAGCGATCGCCTGCACGACATCCGCCGGAACCTGTGCCGCGTCACCCATCGCCTTCACCTGTGGCAGCAGCTCATCCGCGCTCGACGCGCTGGTCGATGGCACCGAAGATCGATGCGCCATCCCCGTTCTTCATATCGATGCGGACCGTATCGCCGAAACGCAGAAACGGCGTGCGCGGGGCGCCGAATTCGATTTCCTCGTCCACCCGCGTCTCCGCGATGCAGGCATGACCGGTCTTTTCGTTCCGGTTGGAGACCGCACCGGCACCGATGATGGTCCCGGCGCTTAAGGTGCGAGTCCGCGCGGCATGGGCGATCAGGTCGGGATAGGTGAAGAACATGTCGTGGCCGGTGTTGGCGGAGCCCCGCAATTGCCCGTTCACGCTGGACAGGATCGGAAGCGATAATTTTGCCCCGTCCCAGGCCACGCCCAGTTCGTCCGGCGTCACCGCGACCGGCGAGAAGGCGCTGGTGGGTTTTGCTTGCAGGAACCCGAAACCTTTGGGCAATTCGGTCTTGGTCAGGGCCCGCAACGTATAGTCGTTCAGCAGCATCAGCAATTTGATGTGACGGCCCGCATCCTTGGGCTGCGTGCCCATCGCGACCTCATCGACCACGACGGCGACTTCCGGTTCATAATCCAGTCCGAGCGCCTCATCGGGAATGCGCATCGGGTCGGCGGGTCCGTCGAACCGATCCGACAGGCCCTGATACATCAAAGGCTCCGTTTCGTAATTGTCGGGCATCGGCACGCCGCGCGCCTTGCGGGCCTTCTTCATGTGATGCAGATAGACCGAACCATCCAGGAACTGAAAGGCGCGAGGGAATGGGCTGGCAAGCGCACGAACGTCCAGTGCAAAAGCGCCGGGACAAGTACCGGACTCCAGGCGCCTGAATACGTCTTCCAGCTTGGGTGAAATCTCGCTCCAGGACTCAATCGCCTGCTGCATGGTCACGGCGATATCAGGCACTTTCACGCCGCGGGTCAGATCGCGACTGACGGCGATCAAGGTACCATCCCGGCCGCCGGCCTTCAGACTTGCGAGTTTCATGCTGTTCCATCCGCCGAAGCGCCCCCTATAGCGGGAGGCTCGACAAGCGGCCCAGCCCCTCAACAGGGTACATGGGGAGCGTCAGCCGGCGCGCCGCGGGGATGTGAGCCGGTGGTGCTGAGGTGCCACCGGTATGTCGTCATGCACGGACTTTTTGCGGAAATATTTCCAGAAAAGCTCGTTCTGGCTGGAAATGCCCAGCTTGCTGTAAGCGCGCTTGCGATGGGTCGCCACCGTGTGCGGTGAAATGCCAAGATTGAGACCGATGGCCGGGGTCGAATAACCCAGCACGATGGATGCACAGACATCCGCTTCGCGCGGGCTGAGCTTCTTCGGCTCCGCCAAGAGTATCGCGCGCAGATGGTGAAAAGCATTCTGCCGGGAATCAAATCGCGCTTCCCAGTCCGGCGCCGGTCCGGTGTCGCGGTCCGGTGTCACGGCCTCCAACTCGACATGGCGCTTGAGGGCGCGCATGGCGAAATAGGACAGAGATTGAACGGCATCCAGATCATCCCGCCGGAATGCGCGATCCACTCCGCTGCGATAGAAACTGGAATAGAACAGCGTCCCTTCCAGGTTGGCCAGAAGAACCAGCTCATGGGAAAGCGCCGGTTCGTCATAGAAGCGGCTGCGATAATCCGGATCACGAACGTCCCTGGCCTTGAGCGTGTAGATCAGGGGAGACGTTTGGCCGACCTCGCGGCGTATGTTGGGATCATGAACAAAGGCGCCGGTCACATATTCGTCCGCCAGGCGGCGGGCGCAGCCATTGTCGGCCGATGTGCATTCTGTGACCAGCGCCGCCGGACGCGCTCCATCGCGGAACGCGAAGACGGTGCAATGCTCGATGGAAAGCATCTCGTTGAACAGCCGGAAATATTCCGGGCCGAAGGCGGCGGAACCAACCTTCGACACCAGATCTCCCATCCGGCGGACGTCAAGCGAGGGCGGCGCGCCCGTCATGTTGCTGTTCTCGCGGCGATTTTGTCGCACGGTCATGCATCCCTCGCCATCCGTCAAGGGCGCGCCATGACCTTGTACGCATCGGGCGGCGGCTCAGACCGTCAGCAGGATTGTTTTGCTTTGCAGATTCTGCTCGACCGCATCGGCTCCCAGATCGCGTCCGAACCCGGACGCCTTGTAACCCCCTTCCGGCAGGCCGGGATACGGAAACCCCGGATTGTTGATCGACACTTTCCCGCATTGCAGGGCTTCGGCCACCGAAAATGCCCGCTCGACGCTCCGCGACCACAGGCTTGCCGCCAGGCCATATTCGGTATCGTTGGCCGCCGCGATCAGGTCCGTCGTGTCGTCGAACCGGTAAACCGACAGCACCGGCCCGAAAATCTCTTCGCAGGTGACCGGATGGGTCGCATCCGCGCCCGCCACGATGGTCGGGCTGACAAAGTATCCCTTCGATCCGGCGACTGATTGCCCCTGCAACACCGTCAAGCCGTCCGCTACAGCGCGGTCGATATAGGACCGTACCCTTTGGCGCTGCTTGTCGCTGACCAAGGGCCCCATGAAATTTCCCTGTCCCAGCCCCGCGCCCACGGTCACGGTGGGCAGGTGCGCCGCAAGCCGCGCCATGACGTCTTCATAGGCGCCGGCCTGAACATAAAGTCGCGAGCCGGCCACACAAACTTGCCCGCTGTTGAGGAAGATCGCATTCGCCGCCCCGACCACCGCTTTCTCAAGATCGGCATCGTCGAAGATGATGGTGGGAGACTTTCCCCCCAATTCCAAAGTCACTTTCTTCAGATTACGGCCCGCGATCTCGCCGATATGCCGGCCCGTGGCGGTGGAGCCTGTGAAAGAAATTTTCGCCACGCCGGGGTGAGCCGCCAATGCTTCGCCCGCCTCCGGTCCACGGCCGCTGACGATATTGACCACGCCCGGCGGGAAACCCGCCTCAACGATCAAGTCCGCCAGGAGCATGGCGGAGAGGCTGGTATCTTCCGCCGGCTTCAGCACGATGGTGCATCCCGCCGCCAGAGCGGGCGCCAATTTCCATGCTGCCATCATGAATGGCACATTCCAGGGGATGATCGCGCCCACCACGCCCACCGGCTCGCGCCGTGTCATGCCGATGAGCTTGCCCCAGCCCGGCGGCCCGCTGACATCCATCGTCTTGCCTGTCAGTTTGCTGGGCCAGCCGGCGTAATAACGATAGGTCTGGGCCGCCCCCATCGTATCCAGATCGCGGGCGAACCAGCCCGGCATGCCATTGTCGACGGTTTCGACTTGCGCGATGGTTTCGGCTTTCGTCTCGATCAATTCCGCGAGCCGCAGCAAGAGCCGTTCGCGGCCCACCGGCCCCATCCGCCGCCACGCCGCGCCGCTCAACGCCGCGCTGGCGGCCGAGACGGCGGCATCTATCTCGGCGCTACTACCCGCACCGATCCGGCCGATCTGTTCCCCACTCGATGGATCGATGACCGGCAATATCGAGCGGGCTGCGTGCCATTCCCCATCGATGAAGAAAGCGGGCTCGCGATCCAGTGCCGCCCTGGCCTCGCGCGACAATACCGAAATATCATGGACCAAACGATCTGCCATCGCTATCTCCGTCGCGCTGCGTCAATACGGCTTGCGAGTCAGCGCCCGGTCCAGAACACCGACAACCTGATCAACATGATCGCGGGTAAAGATGAGCGGCGGCGAGATGATGAATTTGTTCACGATGGTGCGCATCATCACGCCATTCTCGACGCAGATGTCCGAAATCGCACCCGGATAGGTGTCAGCAGGCAAGAACGGTTCCTTGGTGCCGCGATCCTTGACCAGTTCGACCGCTATCATCAGGCCTTTGCCGCGCACATCGCCGATGACGCGGTGCTTGTCCTTCAGCGCCAGCAATTTCTCCAGGAAATAGGCACCCACCTCGCGGGCATTGGCGGTGAGATTCTCGCGCTCCACGATATCGATCGCCGCCAGGCCCGCGGCGCAGCTTACCGGATGGCCGCTGTACGTGTAGCCATGCATCATGACGGCGCGGGGCCCGTCCGCCTCCCAGGCATCCGCGACGCGGCGACTGATCAACGTCGCGCCCAAAGGCAGATAGCCGGAGGTCACGCCCTTGGCCAGGCACATGATGTCGGGCTTCACGCCCCATCCGCGGCTGCCGAACAAAGCACCGGAACGACCCAGCCCGGTGATGACTTCGTCCGCGATCAATAGAATCCCGTGGCGGTCGCAGACATGGCGCAGACGCGGATACCAGCTTTCCGGCGGCACATTGACGCCGCCCGCTCCCTGAATTGGCTCGGCAATGATGCCGGCGATGGTGTCGGGACTCTGGAACGCGATCTCGCGCTCCAGCAGCTTGATACAAGCCTCCACCAGCGCCTCCGGCTCCAGCCCGTCGATGGGCGGCCGGTAAAGGTTCGGCCATTCGCAATTGATGAAGCCTGGAACCAGCGGCTCATAGCTGCGCCGCCAGGCATCACCACCGCACGCCGAAGTGCCGCCAAAATGCAGGCCATGATAACCGCCGCGGAAGGAGATGAACTTGATCCGCTCCGCTTCTCCCACAAGTTTCCAATATTGCCGCGCGATTTTGAACGCCGTCTCCGTCGCGTCCGAACCGCCGGAGCCGAACAACACACGGCTCATATCCTCGGCGCCCGTGATCTCGCACAATTTCGCGGCCAGACGCACGGCCGGCGCGTTCGATCCACCCGGAAACAGATTATAATAAGGCAATTCCGCCATCTGCCGGGTCACAGCATCGACGATCTCCTGGCGGCCATAACCGGCATTCACGCACCACAATCCGCCCTGGCAGTCGATCATCCGCCGTCCATCGAGATCGGTGATATGAACGCCGTCGCCCCCCACAATAATCGGCGGCGGGTTCGCCACCGTATCTTTGGGGTGCGCCATCGGATGAAAGGCATGGCGGCCAATCTCATTCTTCAGCCAATTGCCGTCGGCGATGGCATCGGGCTTGTTCATGACCGCTCCTTGAAAGGCTGCGAATTGGCGCGGGAAGAAAATACCGCGCCAATATCAGCGTGGCCCTACCCTTTGACGGCGACAGGATCGTGCCAAAGGCAAATCAGGCGGTTGGTATCCGGCTCGTTACGCTTGATCGGCGGCTTCGACGATTTTCTGGCGCAGCCATACGGCGCCGAAATCGGCATGGGTTCGTTCGTGCCAGACCATCCGGTATTGCACTTGCGCGATCTCGATCGGCGGCTGAAAAGTGATCAGGCCATGCTGATCGGCCAGGCGGAGCATGGCACGGCGCGGAATGGTAAGAATGCCGTCCGTCGAAGCGGCGACGATGGCGGCCACCGCGAAATAAGGCAGTTGCGCCGAAATCTTGCGGCTGCGGCCCAGATGCACCAGTGCTTCGTCCGAGCCGGTGCGGTCGTCGAAGATGCTGACCCGGACATGTGAATGGCCGAGATAGGTTTCCAGCGGCATCCGCCCTTGCACGATATGCTTCGCGGCCGGATGGCTCGGCCGGACCGCACTCAGATAATCGTCCGTGAAAAGATAGCTGAAACGCAGATTGGGCGGGATGGGCAGGTCTCCGATCAGGACCACATCCAGGTCGCCCGACACCAGCGCCGCGAAAACATCGCGGCTCAGCGTATCGACTTCGATGGTGGATTTCGGCGCCGTGGCCGCCACGGCCTTCAACAAGTTCGGCAGCAATGCCAATGCGCCATAATCGGTGGTGGCGATCCGGAAAACCCGCTCGGTATCGGGCGGCGAAAAACTCGGTGCTTCGAAAAAAACTTCCAGATTGCGCAGAAGCTCGGCCAAGGGACCGGACAGCATCAATGCGCGATCGGTCGCGATCATCGCATGCGCGCCTTTGAGGAGCAGCTTGTCGTCGAACAACAAACGCAAGCGCGCCAGCGCCCGGCTCACCGCCGGTTGGCTCATATGCAGACGCTGCGCGGTGAGCACTGTGCTGCGGGTTTCCAGCAGACTGTGCAGCACCAGCAGCAAATTCAAATCGACGCTGCGCAAATCCGGGAAACGCATAACGACAATTCGATCAATTCATTGGACGCATCACACCTTGCAGACCATTGTTTCGAAATTCAAGCCACCAATGGTGATCGGCCCGTCCCCAGCCACGATGGACAGGACTGGCGGGGAATGAGGAGGGCATGGCGTCTCGCGATCCGAATGTCAGCCGGCGCACCTTGGTCAAGGCCACGGCCGGCGTTGCGGCCGTTGCAGCGGCGGGTGTTGCTGCAACCGCGATATGGAAGAAGAGCGGCACGGCGGAAAAGCAGATCACCGTCGCTGATGCCGGCGGCGCGATCGTGGAAGCCCTTCGTGTCGCCTTCTATGAGCCTTTCGAAAAAGCCACGGGCATCAAAGTCGTTCATGTCGCGCACGACTCCGATCCCACCGCGCAGCTGAAAGTCCTGGTCGAGACCAACAACCCCGTCTGGGATGTCTGCATGGCCATGCCCAGCAATATCGTGGCGTTCCCCAAGCCGGAGGCTTATTTCGAGGACCTTCAGCTCACGGCCAAGGACACGGCCGACTTGATACCGACCGCCGTGGCGCCGCCTTTCTGGGTCGGCGTGTCGGTCTTTGCCAGTGTCCTGGCCTATCGCACCGACAAATTCGGCGGCAACGGTCCCCAGAACTGGCCCGATTTCTGGAATGTGGAGAAATTCCCCGGCAGGCGTGGCTTGTTCCGGGATATCGACAGCGTGCTCGAACAGGCGCTGATGGCCGATGGCGTGCCGCCGGATCAGCTCTATCCCCTGACGGACGAAAAGGTCGAGCGCGGCTTCCGCGCGCTGGAACGGATCAAACCTCACATCAACGTATGGTGGTCCACCGGCGCGCAACTCACCCAGATCCTGCAGAGCGGCGAAGTCGATATGGCGGGCACCTGGGCCAGCCAGGCCTATGCCGCCATCGCCGGCGGAGCGCCCTGCAAGCTCTCCTGGAATCAGGGCACCTACAGCATGGATGGATGGTGCATTGTGAAAGGCACCGAGAAACTCGACCTTGCCCGCCAGTTCATCCGCTTCACGCTCGATCCCAAGCAGCAAGCAATCTATTCGTCCCACGTTCTCAACGGGCCTACCAACAAGAAGGCGTTCGATTCTCTCTCCGCCCAGCGCGCGGCAATGCTCCCCTCCTCGCCCGAAAACCTCAAAGGCCTGGTGCTCGAGGACTATCGCTATTGGGGCGCGAACAAGTCCCGGCTTTCCGAACGCTATCTCGCCTGGATTTTGAAATGAATTTGTCCCGCCGGCGGCTCTCGTCCGGCACTTCCTCTAACGCCGATTGATGGTGGAGCAGAAAATGGATCTCGTGCACATGGCCGACAAACCGCTGGAAGGCAAGGCGATGACGATAAACGACATCATCGCCGCCGCGACGGCACTCACGCCCAAGCTGAGAGCGGCGATCGATGTCTGCAACGAGCTGGGCTGCCTGCCCAAGGACATCATGGAGGAATTGCGGGCAGCCGGTGTCTTCCGCATGGCCTTCCCCGCCCAGCTGGGCGGCCTGCAGGCGAAGCTCGCCGATCAAACCCGCGTGATTGAGATTTTGGCGGCAGCCAATCCGTCAGTGGGATGGACGGTCATGATCCTGGCCGACAGTGGCTATTTCGCGGGCATGTTCGATCCCAAAACGGCCCGCGAAATCTGGCCGCGCTTCGATATGGCGACATCGGCGGTCTCGCGGCCGCCGGCCAAGGCGGAAGTGGTGGAAGGCGGCTATCGCCTTTCCGGCCGGATCGGCTTTGCCAGCGGCGTTCGCAATGCCGACCGGATCTCGGTTCATTGCGAGAAATATGTCGACGGCAAACCAATCTTGGGCGCCGACGGCCGCCCGGAAGAATTTCTTGCTTTCCCCCCTCTCGAGGCTTTCACGATCCATGACGCGTGGGACACGGTCGGCATGCGCGGCACCGGCAGCACGCAGATCTCCGTCGACAATGTGTTCGTGCCCGAATCCCATGTCATCGCCAGCTCGATCGAAAAGCCGGTTCTCACCAACCCGCCCTTGTCGCGCTATGTCAATCTGATGTTCGTCAACCAGCTGGGCGTAATTCTGGGTACCACCAAAACCTTGCTGGAAATGATCGAGGCACGCATCGCCACCAAGATGACGCCGGATCGCACACCCCTGAACAAGGAGTACCGCTTCCGGGTCGGTATCCCCCATGCCTGGGGCCTCTATCAGGCGGCGAGCGCCTACGTCTATGACGTGGCCGGAAAATGCGACGCCTTGCTCTTCGCCGACAAGCCGTTGCCGCCCGAATTGCTCGCCAGGACCAGCACCATGTCGGTGATCGCGCCTGAGCTCTGCCGCAAGGCCGTGGACAATGCCCTGGACCTTCTGGGCAGCGACCACATTTTCCGTTCGACCGGGATCGATAAATTGTACGCGGATTTACGTGTGGCTTCGACCCATATCATCCATCGTATGGAGGCGCTGCAAAGAGCGGCGACCTGGCGCGAGCAAGCGTCCGCGGCAGCTTGAACCGGTCACCGGAAAGAATGCTATGGTCGCTTCGGGGTAAGGCCGGCGCATTCATCCGCCCAGGCGGGCATCCCATCTGAACACGCATATCTGAAGAGACGATCGGCCATGCACCGCGCTCATTTGACTCGCGAGAAACTGGCGGCGCGCGGCATCGGCAAGACGTTTGGCGATGCTGTTGCGCTCGATGACATCGACTTGACGGTTAGAACCGGCGAATTCCTGACTCTGTTGGGACCATCCGGGTCCGGCAAGACGACTTTGCTGCAGATCATCGCCGGCCTGGCGCAGCCAACGACCGGCCGGCTTCTCATAGACGGACGCGACTGCACCTTTGTTCCGGCGCATTTGCGCGACATCGGCGTCATCTTCCAGAGCTACGCGCTGTTTCCGCATATGAGCGTGGGGGAGAACATCGCCTTCCCTCTGGAGATGCGCGGGCTGACTGTCGCCACGATCAAGGCCAAAGTCGATGCCGCGCTCGATCTTGTGGGCCTTAGCGGGCTGGCACACCGCTTGCCGGCCGAACTTTCGGGCGGCCAGCAGCAGCGCGTCGCCCTGGCACGGTGCATCGTGTACGAACCCGCCCTGATCCTGATGGACGAACCGCTGGCCGCGCTCGACCGCAAGCTGCGCGAAGCCATGCAGATCGAGATCAAACGCCTGCATCGCGATACCGGCGCCACGATCATTTTCGTGACCCATGATCAGGAAGAGGCGTTGGCGCTTTCGGATCGCGTCTGCCTGATGAACAATGCCCGGATCGCGCAAATCGGAACGCCGCAGGACGTTTACGAACGGCCCGCAACCGCCTTCGCCGCTGATTTCATCGGCATTTCCAATTTGCTGCGCGGCACGGTCGCGCCGGATGGACGTTTCGTCACGCCTGAGGGAATCCTGGCCGTGCCCCCGTCAGGCTTCGGTCCTGGCGACAAGGCGAGTTTGATGATCCGTCCCGAGCACATCGCGATCGGCGGAGAGGCCGATGCCGCTCTGACCGGCCAGGTGGCTGAAATTGTTTATACCGGGGTCGAAACGCGGGTACTGGTCAAACTCGATGCCGGTACCTTGCTCACGGTCCGTCAAATTCGCGACAGGCACCCGCGGCAGATGGGAGAGCGCGTGGGTTTGCACTGGTATCCCGAGCAAACCCAACTTCTCCCGGATTGATGGATGATGGCGGGAGGCAATCGCCACAGATGAGCGCTGCCAGAGAAGACACGTTTCTTCCGACGCCTGACGGCTCCCCGGCCGCGAATGGGCGCCGCGGCCTGCACCCCGCCTGGCTAATCGCGCCCGGCGCGGCCTTCCTTTTCGTATTGATGGTTTTTCCGGTGATGCAGCTGCTTTCCGTCAGTCTGCGCGATCCCGTGGCCGGGACCTGGACCTGGACCGCCTATTCGAAAATATTCGCCACCGGCCTTTATCTGCGAATCCTGGCGACCACCTTCGCCCTGGCGATAGAGACCACCGCCCTGTCGCTTATCCTGGGATATCCGCTCGCCTATTGGCTGGCTCGCAAATCCCAGACCGGCAACAGCCTGGTCATTCTGCTGGCCTTGATCCCGTTCTGGGCGAGTTCACTGATCAAGAATTTCGTCTGGCTGGTGCTTCTGGGGCGCGCCGGCGCCGCCATCAAGATCGCAGTATGGCTGGGCGCGCGCCCCAGCACCGAATTGCTCTATCATCATGCGACGGTTCTGTTCGCGATGGTCGGGACCATGCTGCCCGGCGCGGTGATCACGATGCTGCCGACCATGCTTAAGGTCGACCGTCAATTGCCCCAGGCCGCGGCCACCCTGGGCGCTTCGAATGCGCATGCTTTCTGGCGCGTGTTCTTTCCGCTTTCCATGCCCGGCGTGGCGGCGGCGGGATTGCTGGTCCTGGTGGTTTCGCTGGGCTTCTTCGTGACTCCGGCCCTGCTGGGCGGCCCGCGCGAGACCATGATCGGTCAGGTCGTGATTTCGCAGATATTGGCGCTGCACAATTGGCCGTTCGGTGCGGCGCTTGCCAGCATCTTGATCATCACCACGCTGATCGCCTGCCTGATCTACAACCGGCTTTTCGGACTCACGGCCACTCCCGGCGCGGCGCGCGGAGACCGCCGCAGCCCGGCGCGCCGCGCCGGTGCGGCCCTTCTCAAGGGGATCGCGGCAGCACAAGTCGCGTTTCTTGAGCGCCCGCTCCGCCGATCGGCCTCCGCATCTTCCGCATGGCCGCTAAATGCCTATGCCGCGCTGATCGTCATCGTGCTTTTCCTGCCGATCATCGCGCTTCTGCCGATGGCATTCACGACATCCAGCTTCCTGTCCTTTCCGCCACCACTCTTCACGGCAAAATGGTTTTCGGCCTATGCCCAGTCGCCGGTCTGGATCGCCGCGACCTTGCGCTCCTTCGGCATCGGCGCCGCCTGCGCATTTTTGACGTTTCTCATCACCTTCCCCGCCGCCTATGGCGTGGCGCGGACGGGCGGGCGCATCGCCACGGCCGCCTTTCTGCTTTTCATGGCGCCGATGATCATCCCGAGCATCGGCCTGTCATTGGCCCTGTTCTATCTGCTCTCTCAGCTGAAGCTGGTGGCCACCGATATCGGCATCATTCTCGGTCACACGGTGCTGGCCATTCCATCTGTTTTCGTCATCGCGCTGGCGACGATGAAAAGCTATGACTGGCGGCTTAACGATGCCGCCGCCACGCTCGGCGCGAACAGATGGCGCACCACGCTGCATGTGACCTTGCCTCTGATGAAGGGCGGGCTGCTCGCCAGCATGATCTTTGCCTTTCTGCTTTCCTTCGATGAGCTGACGGTGGTGATGTTTGTCGGGGCCGGATTCAAAACGACGCTGCCGAAGCAGATGTGGGATGGCATCCAGCTTCAGCTCGATCCGACGCTCGCCGCTGCATCCGTTTTCGTGCTGCTGATTGTGATCGTTCTTTTCCTGGTCGCGGAGCGCCTGCAGCCGCGCAAATAAGCCGGGCATCACGACGGTCAGATCGGCGTGATCAGTTCCCCCTTGACCGGCTGGAGATCGGAGCGGTCCGGCGTCTTCAACCGGCGATAGGCACGGCCCGAATAAAGCAAGGGCTCGTTTCCGGCGATCGCAACGGCCTGCACCGCGCCGATAACAATGCGGTGCGAGGCAAAAGCGAATACATCGGCCAGCCGGCAATCGAAACTGCAAAGCGCGCCACGAAGCACGGGCGCCCCCGTCGCCAAAATCTGCCACCGGTCGCCATCAAATGCTTGGGCACGCTGCTCCGGCGCGCCGCCGGCAAAGATCCGCGCCATGTCTTCCTGATCGGCGGCCAACACATTGGCGGCGAAATTGCCGTTTTTGAGAATCGTCTCCAGGTTGCGGCTCTCGCAATGAATGCAGGCCAGGACGGAGGGCGGCTCCATCGAAAAGGACTGGAAGGTCGAAACCGTCACACCGGCCCTTCCCGCCGCGCCGGCCGTGGTTATGACGGCAACACCTGACGCCGTCAGTCGCATGGCCTCGCGGAAATCATCCGCTCTGATTGGGGCATTCATCCATCGATCCTCAAATGTCCGCGGATGAAGCCAGCCGATGCCGGAGCTTCCCGCAGGATTGCTGCCGGAGAAAATATCATACGGCGCATAGCCCATGCGAAGCTCTTTCGCGAACGGAACGAAGAAATTTCCGCCCAGCCCGCTATCCGCGGAGCGAATTACGCGTATCGCACAGGTGGATTCAATGGCGAGAAACGAAAGTCCGGGCGATTTGATTTGCCTATCGGCCCGTCCTCTTTCGCGGGGCGGTTTTGGGTTTCCCGATGGGGTGCAACAAAGGGCCAAGATTGGTGTAAAGCCTGTCCAGCGCTTCGATGGTGCTCTGGAATTCGCGTTCCGAAAAATCCCCGATGGCCGCCCCAAAGACGGGGGCCGTGATCTTGCGCGCCTTGGCGAGCTTCTCTTTCCCCAGAGCCGTCAGAAATACGTCGGTGATGCGGTAGTCGGCGCTTCTCGGTGTGCAGCGCACCAATTTTTTCCGCGCCATGCGCTGCACAATCCGGGTCATGGTGGACAGATTGATGACCGCGGCCTCCGAAATATCCCCCACCCCTCGGGGAGCCTGCTCGCCCAGAATCATCAGGACGCGCCAGAACGGAATGTCCAAGCCGATGGTGCGCAGCCGGGTCTCGATGATCACATTGTATCGCCCGACCAGGCGATTCAGCAGATAGAACGGGTATTTGCGGACCTGGAAGTCCGCCGTTCCCGGATCGCCCAGATGACGTATGTCAGCGCGCATGCATGTCCACTTCCCAAAGCGTCCGCCACCTTCCGCATATTACTTGCATCTGCATGTATTTGGCTTCATATTTTTTAGGCCTGTCGCAGCGTTGGCGCCATTTTTGGGGATTCAGGGCATGACAACGGGTCTTCTCGGTGAATTTGCAGGCGGCATCGCGTCCGGAAAAATCCGGGTCGTCGACCTGACGCAGACTTTGTCGCCGGATACGCCGACCCTCGTCCTGCCGCCGAATTTCGGCCAATGCTCCCCGTTCAAGATCGAGGAAATCTCGCATTACGACGAACGCGGCGTTGCCTGGTATTGGAATAACTTCACCGTCTGCGAACATACCGGCACCCATTTCGACGCGCCGATTCACTGGGTGACCGGCAAGGACCTGGCCAATAACAGCGTGGACACGATTGTGCCCCGCAACTTCATCGCCCCCGCCATCGTCATAGATTGTTCCGCCGCGGCCGCCGCCGATCCCGATTTCCTGCTGACCGCCTCGGTGATCGAAGCGTGGGAAGCCAAGAACGGCCGGATCGAGGCCGGCTCCTGGGTCTTGATGCGCACCGATTGGTCCAAGCGTTCCACTGCCGATTATGTGAACCGGCGGGAAGACGGTGCCCACACGCCCGGCCCTTCCGTCGACGGCGTCCGGCTTCTCGTCGAAGGCCGGCGCGTGCACGGCTTCGGGGTGGAAACCATCGGCACCGATGCCGGCCAGGCGCATCTGTTCGATCCGCCCTATCCGGCGCATACGTTATTTCATGGGGCCGGGCTTTACGGCCTGCAATGCCTGGAGAACCTGGATCAGCTGCCGGCGCGGGGCGCCCTCATTGTTTCCGCGCCCCTGAAGATCCGGGGCGGTTCGGGCAGCCCGCTCCGGGTTCTGGCTCTCGTGTCGGAATAGCCTGATGGCGGAGCGCTCCTTCAAGGCGGAAGTGGAAAAGCTTCGCCTTGGCGCGGGCGAGGATTTCAGCGGCGAAGGCATCCTTGCCGTCACCAAGGCGCTGCTGCAGGCCGGCGTCGCCTATGTGGGTGGATATCAGGGCTCTCCCATTTCCCATCTGATGGACGTGTTCAGCGACGCCGACGAACTCCTGCGCGAATCCGGCGTGCATTTCGAAACCAGCGCGAGCGAGGCGGCGGCGGCGGCGATGCTGGCCGCGTCGGTCAATTATCCGCTGCGGGGCGCTGTCGCCTGGAAATCGGTGGTGGGAACCAATGTCGCTTCCGATGCCTTGTCCAATGTCGCATCGGGCGGGGTCAAAGGCGGCGCGCTGATCATTATCGGCGAGGATTATGGCGAAGGCTCCTCGATCATGCAGGAGCGCAGCCATGCCTTTGCCATGAAATCGCAAATCTGGCTGCTGGATCCGCGGCCGAACCTGCCCACCATCGTCGATATGGTGGAACGCGGTTTCGAATTGTCGGAAGCGTCGAACACGCCCGTGATGCTGGAGCTGCGCGTGCGCACTTGTCACCTGCAGGGCCATTTCACGGCCAGGGACAATGTCCGGCCGTCATTTTCCGTTTCCGATGCATTGAACAGCCCCGTCCGCGATGTCGATCGCATCGTGCTCCCCCCGGCGAGTTTCCTCCATGAAGCGGAGAAGATCGAAAAGCGCTGGCCGGCTGCCGTGCGATTTATTCGCGACGCTCACCTGAACGAGTTCATGGGGGCGCAGGCGGGCGACGTCGGGATCATCGTTCAAGGCGGATTGTACAACACCCTCAACCGGGCCCTGGAACTGAGCGGATTGTCCGACGAATTCGGAAACTCCAAGCTGCCGATCTATGTCCTGAATGTAGCCTATCCTCTGATACCGGAGGAAGTGCAGGACTTCTGCCTGGGCAAACGCGCCGTCCTGATCGTCGAAGAAGGTCAGCCCGAATTCATCGAGCATGAGCTCAACACTCTGATACGCCGGGCCGGCGGCCAGACTCTTGTGATCGGCAAAGCCGTGTTGCCGCGCGCCGGAGAGTATACCGGACCCGTGATGCGCGGCGGGATCGAGAAATTCCTGAAGGAATTTTCTCCCGGCACGCCGCTTCTGCCCGCTCGCGAAGAGCCACGCGCGGACATGCAACTGGCGGCGCAAGTGCCTCAACGTCCGCCGGGCTTCTGCACCGGGTGCCCCGAACGGCCGATCTTCACGGCGATGAAGCTGGTGCAGCGGGAGTTGGGCGACTTTCACGTCTCGTCCGACATCGGCTGCAATCTTTTTTCCATCCTGCCGCCATTCAATATCGGCAATACCACCATGGGCTATGGGCTCAGTTCCGCGGGAGCCTCCGCGTTCAAGGCGGCGCCGGGCGGCAAGCGCGCCATCGCGGTGATGGGCGATGGCGGCTTCTGGCACAACGGCCTGGCGTCCGGTTTCGGCGGCGCCGTGTTCAATCAAGACGACAATGTCGCGATCGTGGTCGATAATGGCTATTCGGCCGCGACTGGCGGTCAGGATCTGTTGTCGTCCAACGCTCATAACCCTTTCCGCAGCACCGGCAACCCTATCGCAAAAGCCTTGCATGGCGTGGGTGTCGGCTGGGTGAAATCGCTCACCCGCACCTATGATCTCGCCGCCATGCGCGCCACGCTGAAGGACGCGCTGACAACCCGCGTCCTGGGCCCCAAAGTCATCATCGCTCAATCGGAATGCATGCTGAACAAGCAGCGCCGGATACGGCCGCAGCTTCGCGCGGCGGTCAAGGCAGGAAGGCGCGTGGTCCAAGAACGGTTCGGCGTCGATCCCGAAACCTGCACCGGAGACCATAGCTGCATCCGCTTGTCGGGTTGTCCGTCCCTGTCGGTGAAGCCGAACCCCGATCCCTTGCGAACCGATCCCGTCGCGCATGTCGACAATAGCTGCGTCGGGTGCGGACTGTGCGGCGAAGTCAGTCATGCCGCCGTGCTCTGTCCATCTTTTTATCGCGCCCAGATCGTCACGAATCCGACTTGGGCGGACCGCATGGCCGGCGCGCTGCGCGGATTCCTGGTCGGGTTCCTTCAACGTCGCGCGGAACGGGCCCTTGCCCGCCGCGCCTACTGAGGGAGCGGCGATGAAGGAAGTTCAGAACTCATCGAGGCGGCGCATCACGATCGCCATCATGGCTCTGGGCGGCCAGGGCGGCGGGGTGCTGGCCGACTGGATCATTGCCCTGGCCACCCGCGAAAACTACATCGCGCAGGGAACGTCAGTGCCCGGCGTCGCCCAGCGGACCGGTGCCACGGTCTATTATATCGAGCTGTTTCCCGAGTCCGACCGGCCACCGGTGCTGGCGCTTTCGCCCATGCCGGGGGATGTCGATATCCTCATCGCGGCCGAACTGATGGAAGCCGGGCGCGCGATCCTGCGCGGCTTCGTCGACCGGAGCCGCACCACGCTGATCGCTTCGACCCACCGGATTTATGCGATTTCCGAGAAATCCGCGATGGGCAACGGCATCGCCAATGGCGAGCATGTTCTCGGCGCCGCGGCGGCGCGGGCCCGCAAATTCATCGGCTTCGACATGGATGAGGCCGCCGACCATGCCGGCACCATGATCAGCCCGGTTCTATTCGGCGCCCTGGCCGCGAGCGGCGCATTGCCGTTCGAGCGGGCAAGCTTCGAAGCCGCCATCCGCGACAGCGGGATCGCGGTCGAAGCGAATCTCAAGGGATTTGCCGCGGGGCTTGCCGGGGAAAGCGGGATCGCGCCATCGCCGCCGCCCAGCCTGCCCGCACCCACCACGCCAACCGGGCGGCGGCTGCATGCACGGATCCTGGCCGAACTGCCGGAGCCGGCCCATGCCTTCGCCATCGAAGGCGTGCGGCGGCTCTTGGATTATCAGGATGCCGCCTATGCGGATCTTTACCTGGATCGCCTTGGCGCGATCGCTGCGGCGGATAGCGATATCCGCACATTGACATCCGAGGCGGCCCGTCATCTGGCGCTCTGGATGTCCTACGAGGACACGATCCGTGTCGCGGACCTGAAAACACGGGCCGCCCGGGCCGCGCGCGTGCGGGCCGAGCTCCGCGCTTTGCCGGATCAGGTGGTCACCGTGACCGAGTTCATGCATCCACGCCTTCAGGAGATTTGCGACACCATGCCGGCCTGGGCGGGCCGCCGGCTTCGGGACAGCAAAGCGCTTTGCGCCCTGTTGTCACCGCTGTTCCGCAAGGGCCGTCATGTCGCCAGCACCCGGCTGAGCTGGTTCCTGCTTCTGCGCCTCATCGCCGGGCTTCGCTCCCGGCGCCGCGGCACGCTGCGATTCCAGGAGGAGCAGGCGCGGATCGAAGCCTGGCTGGCGCGGGTCCTGGATGCCGCCAAGTCCGATCGTGCCGTGGCGCTCGAACTGGTCTTAAGTCAGGGGCTGATCAAAGGCTATGGCGAGACGTTCGCGCGCGGCTTGCGGAATTTCGATCGCATCCTTGCCGCTCATCGGCAACTTCAAATCCGGCCGGACTGCCCCGCCCTTCTTCGCGAGCTTCGCGAAGCCGCGTCGAAGGACGAGGAAGGCCATGCGCTGTCCGGAGCATTGGCGCGATTGGGATTGGCGGCCGATGCAGCCTAAAAATTCACACCAGCCAGAGCGGGCGCTCCAGGTCGTACCAGATCTCCACTTCCATGCTGTTATGATCGAACACGTCCATATGATAGGGATCGTGCTTCTTATATTCCGCGAACGGTCCCGGATAATCCTTGCGCCGTTTCTTGTACGCCTCGAACGCCGCAAGGCTGTCATATTCCCACATGATGAAGTGCCGGTCGCTATTCTGCCCGGCAATCTCCTTCACGAAATAGCGCAAGCTCTTCCATTCGGTGAACAGGCTGCGATGCGCCTTCACCCATTCCAGGAACGCTTTCATCGCCTTGTCGTGCTCGTCGGCCTTGCCTTCGCGCACATGCCAGCTTTCAACTTCGAATATCGCCATGTCAGCGCACTCCCACGCCGCCGCCGAATTCACCGGCGTATAGGCGCGCGGCGCGCGCCAACTCTTCTCGCGTCGGACGCGCCGACACGGTTCCCGTTGTTTCCGGCGCTGCTGCGCCGGTCTCGCTTCCAATCACAATCATGCTTGCGGCCAGTGTCGCCATGCCCAGCGCATCGCGGCGTGTACGTGTCTGCATTTATGCCATCTCCCTTAATTCGATCGGGAAAGTCTACTAAGGCAATCCGCGCAGAGTCAAAAAAATCTCGCGCCATATTGCTCAATCGTCGGAGATTGCGATGAGAAGAAGATTCAAGCTGCTTGAAGCGATCATTGCGATCTTGGCGCTTGCATGGATTCAAGGCGTGACGCCCGCCATTGCCGCGGATGACCGGCCATCGCCGATCGCCGGACAAATGACGTTTTTCTATTATAACGACCTGCCACGCGCGGCCGCTTTTTACGAGAAGCTTCTCGCTGTCACACCGGAGCCGACGCCCGATTGGGTGCGCCTGTACCCTCTGACCGCGACATCGACTCTCGGCCTGGTGAACGCCACCGGCGGTGCGTTGCGTCCCGGTAGCGATAAATCGGCCATGGCGACCATCGTTGTGGATGGTACCGCTGCCGTCGATTCCTGGCATGCGCGCGTCAAATCCCTCGGCATCTCCATATTTCAAGAACCGAAGCTGGTGAAGCTGGATGACCGGCGGTCGATCTACTCCTTCATCGTTCATGATCCCGAAGGCTATGCGCTGGAATTCCTGACCTGGACACGAACGGCAAAACCTTGAGAGCCAAGCCAATCTCACGGAAGGGGATAATGTGAGCGAATCTGCGATCGCCGAGCGCGAGCGGGGCCTGCACAAAAGCCTGACCAAGGCGCAGGCCGTGATGATCGGCCTGGGCGGCACCATCGGCACCGGACTGTTCATGGGCAGCGGCATCGCGATCGGCTATGCCGGCCCCGCCGCCATCGTCAGCTACATGATCGCGGGGTTTGCCGCCCTGATCGTCGTATTCAGCCTGTCGGAAATGGCCGTGGCGCATCCGACGGCGGGGTCGTTTGGCGTCTATGCCGAAGCCTATCTCAATCCCTGGGCGGGCTTCATGGTTCGCTACACCTATTGGCTTGCCCAGGTGATCGCCATCGGCGGCGAAGCGGTGGCCGCGGGCGCCTATATGACCTACTGGTTTCCCGGCATTCCGGTCTGGATCTGGTCGGTCGGGTTCGCCGGCAGCCTTCTTTATGTCAATTCACGGTCGGTGGCGAATTTCGGGACCTTCGAATATTGGTTCGCCCTGATCAAAGTCGTTGCCATCGTGTGTTTCATCATTCTGGGAATGGCCGCCATATTCGGCGTCGGAACCGCGCCCGTCGGCTTGCACAATGTGGTCGGCCTTCCCGGTGGATTTGTTCCCAACGGTTTCGGCGGCATCTGGATGGCGGTCATTGTCGGCATCTTTTCCTTCTTCGGCATTGAGGTGATTGCCGTCGCTTCCGGTGAAATCAAGGAACCCGCCAAGGTGATCCCCGCCGCATTGCGGACGCTGACCCTTCGCCTGGCGCTCTTTTATGTCCTTGGCCTTTCCATCGTCGTCGCGTTCGTGCCCTGGACCATGACGGGCGCGACGGTGGTGGCGCAAAGCCCCTTCGTGAAGGTGCTGACTTATTCCGGCGTGCCTTACGCGGCGGGCATCATGAATTTCGTGGTCGTCACGGCGGCCCTGTCCAGCATCAACACCAATATCTATCTGTGCTCGCGCATGATCTTCTCGCTGTCGCGCGGCGGATATGCGCCCGGGATTTTGGGCAAGCTGAGCAAATCCGGCGTTCCAGTGGGTGCGATCCTGGCTTCGGGAGCCGGCATCATGGTCTCGGCGGCCCTCTCCCGCCTCACACCCATGGCCTATAATTATCTTTTCGGCATCGCCTTGTTCGATGCCGTGGTGGTCTGGATGGTCATCCTGGCGAGCCATCTGGTCTTCCGCCGCCGCCATGCAAATCCGGCATCTGCGGCACGGGCCCCATTCTTTCCTTATCTGCAGATCATCGGTCTTTTGCTGCTGGGAGCGATCGTGATCACGATGGGGCTCGATCCGGCCTGGAATCTGTCCTGGATGATCGGCGTTCCCTGGCTTCTCCTGATCACGGGAATCTATTTCGTCTGGAAGGCGCGGCGCGGCCGGCGCGTGGAGCAGTGATCTGAGCATGGGAAGGAATTGTTGAATGGGTCCGGATTTTGCGGCGCTTCGGAAAGATTTCCCGCTCCTGGAGCGGAAGACTTACCTGAACAGCGGCTCTTATTGTGCAATGGCCAAAAGCGTGGAGGCCGCGTTCGACGCCTATATGGAGGAGCGCCTGACGGTCGGCGCCAACTGGGATTACTGGGTAATGAAGAATGAGGCCGTGCGGGGGCATATGGCCAGGCTGCTGGGCGCCCAAGCGGACGAAATTGCGATCACCACATCCGCCTCGGCGGGCCTGAATGCCCTGGCCAGCGCGTTCGACTTTACCGGCCCCCGCAAGAAAATCGTCCTCAGCGATTTTGAGTTTCCCACCAATGCGCAAATCTGGCATGCGCAAGAACGGCGTGGCGCCAAGGTGGTTCATGCCCACCGGGCACAGGACGGCTATATCCCGCTGGAGCATTTCGAAGAATTGATCGACGAGGAAACCAAGCTCGTCGCGATCACACATGTCTGCTATCTGAATGGCGCCAAATTGGACATTCCCGGCATCGTCCAGCTGGCCCATGCCCGCGGCGCCCAAGTGCTGGTCGATTGCTATCAGTCCGTGGGCGCGCTCGGCTTCGATGTTAAGGCCCTGGATGTCGACTTTGCCGCCGGGGGAATGCTCAAATATCTTTTGGGAACGGCGGGGATCGGATTTCTGTATGTCCGCGATTCCCTGATCCCGAGTCTCATTCCCACCAATAGCGGCTGGTTCGCCCAGGCCGATATCGGAGCCATGGACATCACCGCCAACCGGCCCTCCCCCACCGCGCGCCGGTTCGAAGCCGGCACGCCGCCGGTGGTGAATTGCTATGCGGCCGAAGCGGGTCTCAATTATCTCTTGGGCGTCGGCGGTGAAGCGGTCGAGGCCCGCATTCTGGCGCTTACGGGACAATGCATGGACCGGCTGGAAGAGATCGGCTGGCCCGCGGTCACGCCTAGGCGCGACGACCGGCGTGGCCCGACCGTGGCGGTCCCGTCCAGCGATGCCGACCGCCTGACCAAGGAATTGATGGGCCGGGGAATCGTCACCTCTCACCGTGGCGGGAATATCCGCGCGGCGTTCCACTTCTATAATAATGAAGCGGATATCGACGCTTTCATCGCCGCCATGACGGATCTTCGCGCCTCGCTGCGCGGATGACCCGGCGTACGGTCAATAATTAATGGACGGATTGTTGCCGGGATAGATCACCCCGACCAGATCCAGCCCGTCGGGTGAGATGCATTGCACCGAATGAACCTGCTTACGCGGCAGGAACAGAACGTCACCCGGACCGATCGGCGTCTTGACATTTTCGGTCCAGACCATCCCGTCGCCCTTCAGCACCACAAGAACCTCTTCATAGAGGTGACGGTGCGGCTCGGCCTTGGATTCGGGAATATTGCCGATAAATTGCGTCATGACGTCGGAGCCATGCTCGCGGTTGATCAGCAGCTGATAGAAGCGCGCCGCCATGCTCTTGCGCTGCGCCGGGTCGATTTCGGCAACACGGTCCGGGTGGCCCGCATTGAATTCTCCCGGCATCGCGTCCAGGAATTCGATGTCATCGGCTGCCGGCCCGTTCCACACGAACAGCTGCATGCGCTCGCTTGCAACCTCGATCCGGAACGCCTCGTCCGGCTCGATATAGACGCCGGTCATCGACTGGACCGTGAAACGGCGCCCGGAAATCTCGACCTCCCCCTCGCCATCCATGATGAACAGCACGGTGTGCCGTCCACGCGACGCCATTATGGGGGACCGGCCGCGCGCGGCGCGGATATAGAATTGGGATTGGAACGTGGCGCCGGATTGCGGCCCGATCACCGTGCAATAGGCAACAGTCCCGCGTTCGCGAAGTGCCGCGCGCGCGGGAGAAAAGACATAACAATTCCCGTCCAGCGCAGCCTTGGGATCGTCTTGCGGCATGACCGTCGGAATCCGGCGATTTTCCGCACTGTCGGGATCGTCGTTGCGATAGCCTCCGGGAAGATTGCTGTGCGTTCCATCGCAAAAGGGACGGTCCGAAGTGTGCTTACAGCCGCAGAAAATAACGTCTTCATCCTGCTTGGCGACGAAGGGAACGGGAAGAAATTCGGTTCCCTTGTGCGACCCATCGCAAAAGGGCTGCTTGGCCGAGCGTCCGCAACTGCACCATAGATATCTTCGGCCAGCCTTGACCTCGAAATAATATCCTACGCGATTGGCGATCACCGGCGCTGTCATTCAAAAACTCCCCACTTACCGACCCGATATTTTTGTCGGCCCGACCAAATTCAACAGCGCCCCTTGCTCCCCTGCCGATGCAGATGGCCGGCCCGCCGGTTCACGCAAATTCATTTGTCTAGACATAGACGCAATGCCGATTGTTGTATGGCTTTCTCCGTTTCCGGTCAATTCTCGGTGCAAAATCCGCCGGCCTTTCAGGATGATGCGGAAGCATTTCATAAACATGCCGACTTGCAAACAGATGCTGAGTTTCTTCGTCCGGTGCGCTAGAGTTGGGGAAAAGGGGTCGCTCACATGACACAGCATCGCGTTGCGGTGGTCCAGGCCGGAACCAGCTTGTTCGATACGCCGCGCACGCTTGAGCGAATGGCAGTTCACTGCGAGACCGCCGCCCGCGAAGGCGTGGAGCTGGCGGTTTTCCCAGAAGGCTATGTCGGCGGCTATCCCAAGGGGCTGGACTTTGGCGCGCGAATTGGCAGCCGAGCGCCCATCGGGCGCGACGATTTCCTGCGCTACTGGCAATCGGCCATCGACGTGCCGGGACCGGAAACCGCGCGCATTGGCGCCTTCGCGGCGCGGATGAAGGCGCATCTTGTCGTGGGCGTGATCGAGCGCGGCGGCGCGACACTTTATTGCACGGCGCTTTTTTTCGGGCCGGACGGCGCGCTGCTTGGCAAGCATCGCAAACTCGTGCCGACCGCAAGCGAGCGTCTTGTGTGGGGCCAGGGCGACGGCTCGACCATCACCGTTCTCGACACATTCATCGGCAAAATCGGCGCGGCGATCTGCTGGGAGAATTATATGCCCAATCTACGCCAGGCGATGTATGGCAAAGGCATCAATCTCTGGTGCGCCCCCACCGTTGACGAGCGCGAGATATGGCAATCCTCGATGCGCCATATCGCCTATGAAGGCCGGACTTTCGTGTTGAGCGCCTGCCAGTATTTCATGCGCGCCGATGCGCCAGACAGCTATGCCTGTGTTCAGGGCGACGATCCCGCCACCGTTCTCATTCGTGGCGGCAGCGTCATTGTCGGCCCACTGGGCGATGTTCTTGCCGGTCCCGTCTATGACAGGGAAGCTGTCATAACCGCGGACATCGACCTCTCCGACACGATCCGCGGCAAATACGACCTGGACGTGGCCGGCCATTATGCCCGGCCCGATATATTCCATCTGAGCGTGAACGAAGCCGCCATGCATCCCGTCAACTATCAGGCCGGGGCGGCGCGGGAAGACGAGATGGTTGAAGCGGCGCAGGCATAGCGTATCAGGCCGGCAATCGTGGTCCGGTCGCGGCAAATTCAGACATTACCCCCAACGGCCAAGCCCCGGGTCGCTCGACATCAGGCGCGTCGATCCGGCCGGAGGAAAGCGCCCACTGCCTCCTCCTGGAGTGCCCGGCCTCAGTCCTTTTGCGCTTTGCGGCGTTGACACGTCTCCTGCCAGCTCGCCCAGGCCAGCACGCCGCCGAAAAGCGTCAGAGCGCAGATGATCAAAGCCAGCATGCCCATTTCCCCAGTCGTCATTTCACCCTCCCGATTTTGACGGGGATACATGGCAGACCGGGCCGATTGCGGCGTTGACGAAGATCAAGTCCCCGAGAAATCCGGGAAGACCGCAGCTTACCCATGGGAAATGTCCCGCGGAGCCCCGGCGGCATCAATGCGATAGCATCACGCACCGGTCGGGCGTCATCAGGAAGTCGGCCGTGACGCCGCCGAATATCCATTCATGCATGCGGCGATGGCCGTAAGCGCCGGCGACGATCAGATCCACCTGACGCTCCCGCGCCAGGTCATACAGGCGCTCCGCGTCCGGTCCGATGGCGGGCACGACCTGCGGTTTGGCGATGACGCCTTGGCGCGCAAGCCAGGCGGCTACATCGGCCACTTCCTCTTTGGCGTCCGGGACATCCTCATCCTCCGCAATCTCCACCACGGAGACTTCGTGCGCCAGCTTGAGAAGCGGCAACGCATCGGTCACGGCGCGGCGGCATTCGCGAGTGGATTTCCAGGCCACCAGGGCGCGGTTCAAATCGAGATGATCGCGGCCATGCGGCACGATAAGAACGGGCCGGCCCGCCTCCATGGCCAGGTCCGCGACATTCACCTGCCTTGTATGATCGAAAGTCGAACCGCGTATCGAGGGGCCGGTAAGAATGAGATCGGCGGCTCGCGCCTGCATCGCCATGAAATCCGCCAGCGATCCCGGTGTTATCGTCGACCGCCATTCCGATTTCACGCTGACCGCTTCCAATGCGGTGCGCATCTGCTGCTCCGCGTCTTTCAGCTGCTTCTCGATCTGCTTGCGATCCTGTTCGACAATATCGCCGGCGATATAAGTTTCATTGTACATGAGTTGAAGAGGCTGGCAGGCGGCAATGCCGATGACATGCGCCTTCAACCGTTGCGCCAGATCGCCGACAACCGCAAGCAACCTGTCATTTGCGCGGCCAAGCTCCAGATGCACCATCAGCGTCTTGAAACTCATTCCGGCCTCCCGATTCCGGCTTCCTGGCCATAAATTGCAGTTGGAGGCCTGCCGCGCCTTGATCCGGCGCAAAGAATGGGACGGCGGAATGCCGGCGAGAATGCACCCGCAGAAATCAGAAGCGGAACTCCTCCACCGAACGGGGCATGTGATAATTGCTGAAGCGCATCCAGCGCGGCCGGACACGAAAATAATGATTGCCCGGCCAACTCGGGTGCGAAGCCTTTTGCGGAAAGACGGAAAGATAGAAATCCCGCAGCCGGGCCAGTTCTGACCCCTGGGGCGCGTCCACGATGCCGTCAATCTGCAAAGTCTGTTCGTTTTCCCAGCCTACGACAAATGCGACACGGGAATTGTCGCGCAGATTGCCGAATTTGCGCGTCGCGGACGTGGTCTCGAAAACGATCTCGCCCTGCGCCGTGGGCGCGATGTCCATAAGAGCGGCTTCGGGTATGCCATCCAATGTCGCGGTTGCGATCACGCCACACCGCTGGACCTGCAGGAAGCGCAGTATATCGTCCCTGGTCCTGGAAGCCATGGCTCGCCTTTCGTCTAATGCACCAGTTCCCGGATTTTGTCCGTGAGCGCGCCATCGAGGAGCGGCTTTTCCAGCACCAAGCTGGCACCCGCCCGAATAGCCCGGTTGCGCAGGCTTTCCGTGACCGGACCGGTAATCATGATCACCGGCACCGTCACCTGCCGCTCTGCCAGTTGGCGGAGCACATTAAGGCCGTCGATGCCCGGCATTTTATAGTCCAGCACGATGCAATCGGATTTCAGCAGACATTCATGGGCCAAGAGCTCCGCCCCATCGCGGCAAGTGTGGACCTCGAATCCTTCCAATTCCAAGGAAAATTTAAGGGCGTCGCGCACGGCGGGATCGTCGTCCACGATCAGGATGTTCGTTTTGGTGCTCAACATGGCCCTGTTCGCCCCGCCGCCGCTCTTGATTGAAACGGCAACCATAAGTGACCGGGGGGAAGCCCGCTTTGATTTGCCGCAAAAGGCGGGGATGGTCAGGAAGCGCCGCCGCCCGGCTTGGCCACCATCGCCATCCGCACCAGGTCCGACAGGCTTTTGGCCCCCATTTTGGTCATCAGATTGGCGCGATGGACTTCCACCGTGCGCGGGCTGAGCGAAAGGTCATAGGCGATGGTCTTGTTGGGGTGACCCGCCAGCAACCCGTCCAATACCTGGCGCTCCCGCGGCGACAGGCTCTCCACCCGGGCCCGGATCTGCGCCGCCTCCGTCCCCGACTGATCGGCCCTGGCATATCGGGACAAGGCCAGGCGGACGGCATTCAGCAGCACCTCATCGTCGAATGGTTTTTCGATGAAATCCACGGCGCCTGCTTTCATCGCGGCAACCGCCAATGCCACATCGGCATGCCCGGTCATGATGATCATGGGCATGTCGACGCCCTTTTCCCTCAAACGGCGCAGCAATTCCACACCGTCCATGCCGGGCATGCGGACGTCGCTGACGATGCAGCCGGGCTGCTGCTTGTCCAGGCCGGTGAAGAAAGCAACGGCGGATTCGTGAAGCTTCACGGCAAACCCCGCCGTGCCCAAGAGGAAGGCAACGGCGCGGCGCACATGCTCGTCATCGTCGATCAGATGGATGACCGCGTCATTCGACATGTTCACGTCCCGGGGCGATGGCCCGCAATGTCATATGGAAAATCGTTCCGCCGCCCGGCCGTCCTTCGGCCCAGAGCTGCCCGCCATGCGCTTCCATGATGGTGCGCGAAATGGAAAGGCCCACCCCCATGCCATGCGGCTTGCTGGTGACGAAAGGCTGAAAAAGATCGGGCAGGATATCCGGCGCGATACCGCTGCCGGTGTCGGAAACATCGACCTGAACCATGTCGCCGGCGACCGAATGAATGGTCACCGTCAATTCCCGCATCGCGCTTTCCAGCATCGCCTCGATGGCGTTGCGCATCAGGTTGAGGACCACTTGCTGCACTTGCACCTTGTCGGCAAGGACCGGCGGCACATCATCCGCGGCGTGCAAGGTGAATTGAACCGCGGCTTCGCGCGCGCCCACCAGCGCCAGGGCGCTCGCCTCCTCCACCAGGGCCCTGATATCCTCGACCTGACGGTCGCTTTCGCCACGTGTGACGAACTCCCGCAAGCGCCGGATGATCTGGCCCGCGCGCAACGCCTGTTCGGCGGCGCTTTCGATCGCGCCCCGTGCCATGGGCAGGTCGGCGGGCTTGCCCCCGTCGATCAGCCGGCGCGCGCCGTTCAGATAGCTCGCGACCGCAGTAAGCGGCTGGTTCAGTTCATGCGCCAGGGTAGAGGCCATCTCGCCCAGGGCGGTGAAACGCGCCATATGAACCAGCTCGGCCTGAAGCTCGCGCAATTTCTGCTGGGTCTGTTCACGCTCCGTCAGGTCCCGCACAAAGCCGGTGAAGAAGCGCTTTTCTCCCAGCCGCACCTCGCCGATCGCCAGTTCCATGGGAAAGGTTGTGCCGTCACGGCGCTGGCCCACCACCAGGCGGCCTATGCCGATGATGCGTTGCTCTCCGGTCGCCAGATAGCGCGCGATATAGGCATCGTGCCGGCTGCGATCCGGCTCGGGCATCAGAATGCTGACATTGCGGCCTGTCGCTTCGGCCGCCGAATAGCCGAAGGTTTTTTCCGCCGCCGTGCTGAAGGATTGAATCAGGCCCTTTGTATCGATCACGATCATGGCATCGGGCACCGTGTCCAGCACCGATTTGAGATGGGCTTCCCGTTCCAGCAGCGCCAGCTGCGCCGCCCGCGCCGCGCTGACATCGCGAGCGACCTTGGACGCGCCCACGATGCGGCCCTCTTCATCGGCGAGCGGCGAAACGGTTACGGATACGTCGATGATCCGCCCGTCCTTGCGCTGCCGCTTGGTCTCGAAATGCTCGACCCGCTCGCCGCGCCCGATGCGGGCCAGGATCTCCCGCTCCTCGCTCTCCTTGCCGGCAGGCAGGATGCGCATGATCGACTTCTCAATCATCTCGCCGGCTGGATAGCCGAAAATCGCTTCGGCGCCCCGGTTCCAGTCGGTCACTATGCCATCCAGGGTCATGGCGACGATGGCGTCGTCGGAACTTGCAATGATGGCGGCCAGCCGGCTTTGCGACCGGCTTTCGTCCCGGCGCTTGCCGATATCGAGCACCACGCCATGAGCCGATCCGTCGGAAAGCTGGCCGCCCCGGAGGCGAAGCCAGCGGCCATCGCGGCGGCGAAAATCAATGTCCAGATCGCCGTTCATGGAACCGGGCCGGAACATATCGCCCAGCGCCGGCCGATCCGCGGCATGGATGCTGTCCAGGACGTGATTTATGCCCGCTTCGGCGAGATCGATGCCCAGCAATTCCCGGCCGCGCGCATCGAAGCGAAAACGGCCGTCGGCATAATGCCAGACGCCCAGCTGCGCCGCCTCGGCCGCTTGAGAAAGCTCAACAAACTCCGCTGTTTCGGTCGCGTCCATGGCCTTGCCCCCGCTTACTATATCAAGCTGACCCATCGCGCCAAGAGTTGATCCGGCGCAAGCACCCTCAATGCGATATGTCTTAGCGTCGCGGCGTCCTCAAAGAGGCAATGGCGCCATGAAAGCTTTGGTCTATCGCGGTCCCGGCCAAAAGAGTGTGGAGGAGCGCGCCAAGCCCGTCATCATCGCGCCCGACGACGCCATTGTGAAGCTCACCCGCACCACCATCTGCGGCACCGATCTGCACATCCTTAAGGGCGATGTGCCCAGCTGTACGCCGGGCCGCATTCTGGGCCATGAAGGCGTCGGTGTGATCGAAAGCGTGGGCCCGGCGATATCGCGCTTCAAGCCCGGCGACCATGTCCTGATCTCCTGCATCACCGCCTGCGGGAAATGCGACTATTGCCGCCGCGGCATGTATTCGCATTGCGAAACCGGCGGCTGGATCCTGGGCAACAGCATCGACGGCACGCAGGCGGACTATGTTCGCATTCCACATGCCGACACCAGTCTTTACCGCATTCCCGACGGCGTAGATGAAGACGCCCTGGTGATGATGAGCGACGTCCTGCCGACAGCCTTCGAATGCGGCGTTCTGAACGGAAAAATCGAGGATCCGGGTGTGAATGTGGTCATCGTGGGCGCAGGGCCCATCGGCCTCGCCACGCTCCTGACCGCGCAATTCTTTTCACCCGGCAAGATCATCGTGATCGATCGCGACGCCAATCGCCTGGGAGTCGCAAAACGCCTTGGCGCCAGCGACATCGTCGATGCCGGAAAGGACGGCGTCGTCGAGAAAGTGCGGGCACTGACCGATGGGCTGGGAGCGGATGCGGTGATCGAGGCGGTGGGAACGCCGGAAGCCTTCGAGCTCTGCCAGGATTTGGTGGCGCCGGGCGGCCGCATCGCCAATATCGGCGTGCATGGGCGCAAAGTCGATTTGCATCTGGAAAAACTCTGGTCCCACAACGTCACGATCACCACTCGGCTGGTGGATACGGTGACCACGCATGTCCTGTTGAAAGCGGTCGAGACGGAAAAGCTCGATCCCGCCAAGCTGATCAGCCATCGCTTCGGCTTCGACAGGATTCTGGAGGCCTATGATACATTTGCCCGCGCGGCGCAGACCCAGGCGCTGAAAGTGGTCATCGCCATGCCGGATTGAGCGAAGCGGAAGCCTGACTTGCCTTTCCCGCGAAATTCCGGGCAGGTTTCCCGCCGGAGCAGCGAGATGATTTTGGCCCCGCGAGCAGACTATCCCATGCTTCACGCCTTGGCGGCGCCGCCGCCATGACGGACATCGCCATGCTGCAGCGGGCGGGGCTGGCTGTGGCCATCGGTCTTCTCATCGGCATAGAGCGCGGCTGGCAGGAGCGCGAAGCACAGGACGGCGCGCGCGTTGCCGGCATCCGCACCTTCACCCTGATCAGTTTCCTGGGTGCGATTTGCGCACTGATCGCGGGCACGGACCGGCCGATCCTCATGGGCCTGGCCTTTGTGGGCTTCGCCTTTCCCTTCGGCTTGTTCGAATACCGGCGCGCGCGGGAGAATCGCAGTTTTTCGGTCACCGGCTTCGTGACCGGTCTTCTGGTATTCGCATTGGGCGCTTATGCGATTTTGGGCAGCATGACGGTGGCGGCGGCGGGCGGGGTAGTCACCACCGCCATTCTGGCGGGACGCCGTGTTCTGCATGCCTTTTTGCAGCGCTTGAAATGGAAGGAATTGCGCGCCGCCATCGTGCTCCTGGTGATGACGGCGGTGCTGCTTCCCCTATTGCCGGACCGGACCGTCGATCCTTGCGGAGCGCTTAATCCTCATGCCATCTGGCTGATGACGGTGCTGATCGGCATTGTCTCTTATGCGGGCTATATCGCCATCCGGCTGGCCGGCGAGCGGCGCGGGCTGCTGTATGCGGGGCTGATGGGCGGATTGGTGACCTCCACCACGGTCACCTGGACCTTCGCGCGTTTCGCCGCTCGCGAACGCACGGCTGGGCCGGCCGTCCTCACCGCCATTCTGGGCGCCTGGATCGTGTCGCTCCTGCGCATGGCCGCGATCGCACTCTCCATCGCGCCGACGCTCGCGCCATTCCTGCTGGCTCCGGTCATGGCGGCGGCCGTCATTCTGCTCCTTCCCGCCATTGCCGGCTATCTGCGGCCGGCAGGTCGCACCCAGTCGCCCGATCTTCTTCTCCGCGATCCGTTCGAACTTTCGCTGATGGCGAAATTCCTGGTGCTTCTGTCGGCGATCATGCTGCTTTCGAAATTGGCGATGAATTTCGCCGGTCCGGCAGGTCTCATCCCCCTGGGCGGGCTATCCGGCCTTCTGGACGTGGACCCGATCACGCTCTCCATGGCGGGGATGGTACCGGCCAGCCTGTCCGCATCCGTCGCCGCTGAGACGATCCTGGTCGCCGCTTTCACCAATGGCATCGCCAAAGTAGCCCTGGGCGCCATATTCGGGGGCGTCCGGCTGGGATCTGCGCTGTTGGCCGCCCTGCTTTTGTCGGCAGCCTGCGGAGCTTTCGTCTATCTGCAGATGATCTGACGGCCCCTGGCAGGCCTACGTAGAATCCCTAGGGGGAACACCTGGGGACCAAACCGAATGTCGCCGGTCATGGCACGCGCCTAAAAAGTGCAGGACACTTCAGTGCGAGGCGACCATGGTCCCCCACCTTTCCGCAGCCCCTCTTGCCCAACACGCCACCCAGGCCAGGGCATTTTTGGAGCAGGATGCTGGCAGCCAGCCCGCCATGGGAAGCGTGCAGCATTTCGCCCAGGACCGCGAAATCTTCGCCCAGGGTGATGATGCGGATTATTTCTTCAAGCTGGTGTCGGGTGTGGTCCGCACCTGCAAATTCCTGGCGGACGGACGCCGCCAGATCGATGCGTTCTATGTCGCCGGCGACGTATTCGGATTCGAGCCCGGCGATGAACATCGCTTGTCGGCCGAAGCCGTGACCGATTGCACAGTGGTCGCCTACCGCAAGGCCAAAATCGATCCCTTCGCCGCTACCGACCGCCACCTGTCGCGGGATTTGCTGGAATTCGCCATGCGGGGCATGACTCAGGCGCAGAATCATTCCCTATTGCTGGGCCGGCGCAGCGCCATGGAAAAAGTGGCCGGCTTCCTGCTGGACTGGGTGCAGAGAAGCACTGACCACCGGCAGATCAGCCTGGCCATGACCCGCCAGGATATCGCCGATTATCTTGGCCTCACCATCGAAACGGTTTCGCGGACCCTGTCCCAGCTGGAGCGCGATCGCGTCATCGCCCTGCCCAGCGCGCGGCAGATCAAGCTTCACAATCTCGACCAGCTGGAAGAATTGGCCGCCTGACGCCGGCGGACTTCGCACGGCTTCGGCCATGCGCTCCGCAAGCTCCACGGAGAGGAAAGAGTCATGTCGTTTTCGCACGCCGATCATTTCAAGGACGCTCTTGCGGCGATCAAGCGTGAAGGCCGGTACCGTGTGTTTGCGGACATCATGCGGGCGCGGGGGGATTATCCGAAAGCGGATTTCTACACGGATGCGGAAGGCTCCAATGGGGGGGGACGTCCGATCACGGTGTGGTGCTCGAACGACTATCTGAACATGGGCCAGCATCCCAAGGTGCTGGCGGCGATGCACGAGGCCCTGGACACGGTGGGGGCCGGCTCCGGAGGCACCCGCAATATCTCCGGCACCAGCCACTATCATGTCGAGCTGGAGCGGGAACTGGCCGATCTGCACGGCAAGGAAGCGGCCCTACTCTTCACCTCGGGCTTTGTCTCCAACGATGCCACCCTGGCGACCCTGGCCAAGATCCTGCCGGGCCTGATCATCTTCTCCGACGAGTTCAACCATGCCTCGATGATCGAAGGCATCCGCCATGGCGGGACGGTCAAATACGTGTTCCGCCATAACGACATGGGGCATCTGGAAGAACTGCTGAAGGCGGCCAACCCGGCATCCCCCAAGCTGATCGCGTTCGAGGGGGTTTACTCGATGGACGGCGACTTTGCCCCCACCGAGGCGATCTGCGATTTGGCCGACAAATATGGCGCGCTCACCTATATCGACGAAGTGCATGGGGTTGGCCTTTACGGGACACGGGGCGCCGGGGTTGCGGGCCGGGACGGCACCATGGGCCGGATCGACATTGTCGAGGGCACCCTGGCCAAGGCCTTTGGGGTGATGGGAGGCTATATCGCCACCTCCGCCGAGATCGTGGACTGCATCCGCTCTTTTGCCCCGGGCTTCATTTTCACCACCTCGCTGGCGCCGGCGATTGCCGCGGGCACCCTGGCCTCGATCCGGCACCTGAAAGAGAGCGAACTGGAGCGCGAAAGGCTGCATGACCGGGCGGCGCGGCTGAAGCAGCGGCTGATGGATGCGGGCCTGCCGGTGATGGATAGCCCCAGCCATATCGTGCCGGTGTTCGTGGGCGATGCCGCCTTGTGCAAATCGGTGACCGATGTGCTGCTCAAGGAGCATGGCATCTATGTCCAGCCCATCAACTATCCCACCGTCCCGCGCGGCACAGAGCGCCTGCGCCTCACACCGTCCCCCGCTCATTCCGATCAGATGATCGAAGAGTTGATCGCGGCTCTTAATGCGGTCTGGGACGCGCACAAGCTGTCGCGTGCCGCCTAATAAAGGCGAAATATTTTTGGAATTCGTGGCGCAAGGCAACGTCGTCAAGGCGACGGCGATTCATGCCGCGACCGGCGTTGAAGCTTCCATCGTCGGTCCCGCCAATGTCGGACGCGATGCGCTGGGACAGGCCGCGGTCCGCAAGCTCAAATATGTGATGGAAAAGAAAAGTTAATCGCGCAATTTATTTTCGTCGCACGTCCGGACGGAAAACCGTTTCGCCTTCCTCGCTATTGCTCGGAACGCTTCACACTTTTCCTGGCCGTTGCTCCGCCCGATTTACCCAGGCCGCTCTGCTTGGCGAATTCGCTGCGCCGGGCGGCGTAATTGGGCGCCGTCATGGGATAGTCGGCGGGCAGATTCCATTTGGCGCGATAGGCTTCCGGCGTCAGCCCATATTGCGCGCGCAGATAACGCTTCAGCATTTTCAGCTTCCGGCCGTCTTCCAGGCAGACGATATAGTCGGGCGTCACGGATTTCTTCACCGGCACCGCGGGCGGGCGGGCCAGCACCACGCCTTCGGCGCCTTGGAAGCCGCCAAGGGTGGCATGGACGCTCTTGATCACATTGGGCAGGTCTTCGGCGGCGACCGGATTCTTGCTCACATAGGCGGAGACGATTTCCGTCACCAGCTTGAGGATTTCCTCGTCGTTGCGTTGATCGTCGCGCATGAATTGCCTTGTGCCAGGGCGCGATTATTGATCCCGCGCCATCTATACTTGTACTCTAAAATATAGAATCCGGTTTTACTATAGGGACTTCGGGGATTGGTAAAAGCCGCGGAAATCCTGGTTTTTGCCCCCGATTCGGGCCCCCTAGGGGACGGCCAAAAGCCGCGCTAGATTTGGTGCCCGGGGCAGGGTAAATCCGCGACCCGTGCCGGCCCCGTCAAGATCGGGCCGGCTTCTCAACAAGGTGGTGGCGATGTCGGCGATGGCCAATTCCATTTCGGAAAATTCCGGATTTTTCACCCGTGGTCTGGCCGAAGCGGACCCGGAAATCGCGGCATCCATCGCCGACGAGCTGGGCCGCCAGCGCGAGAAGATCGAGCTGATCGCTTCGGAGAATATCGTTTCCAAGGCGGTGCTGGAGGCCCAGGGCTCCGTTCTCACCAACAAATACGCCGAAGGCTATCCCGGCAAACGCTATTATGGCGGCTGCGAATATGTCGATGTGATCGAGACCCTGGCGATCGAACGGGCCAAGAAGCTGTTCAACTGCCAGTTCGCCAATGTGCAGCCCAATTCCGGCAGCCAGATGAACCAGGCGGTGTTCCTGGCGCTGCTCAATCCGGGCGACACCTTCATGGGCCTCGACCTGGCGGCGGGCGGGCATCTCACCCATGGCTCGCCCGTCAATATGAGCGGCAAATGGTTCAAGGTGGTGCCCTATGGCGTGCGGCGCGACGATCATCTCTTGGACATGGACGAGATCGCGGCCAGTGCCCGCGCCAACAAGCCCAAATTGATCATCGCGGGCGGCACCGCCTATTCGCGCGTGTGGGACTTTAAGCGCTTCCGCGAAATCGCGGATGAAGTGGGCGCCTATCTGATGGTCGACATGGCCCATTTCGCCGGCCTGGTGGCGGGCGGGGCGCATCCCTCGCCATTGCCGCATGCCCATGTGGTGACCTCGACCACCCACAAGTCCCTGCGCGGTCCGCGCGGCGGGTTGATCCTGAGCAACGACGAAGCCATCGCCAAGAAGATCAATTCGGCGATTTTCCCCGGCCTTCAGGGTGGTCCCTTGATGCATGTCATCGCCGCCAAGGCCGTGGCGTTCCAGGAAGCGCTGCAGCCCGGCTTCAAAATTTATGCGAAGAATGTGGTGGAAAACGCCCGCGCTTTGGCCGAGACTTTGAAATCGCTGGGCCTCGACATCGTCTCCGGCGGCACCGACAATCACCTGATGCTGGTGGATTTGCGGCCCAAAAAAGCGAATGGCAAGTTCACCGAAAAGGCGCTCGACCGGGCCTTCATCACCTGCAACAAGAACGCCATCCCCTTTGATCCGGAAAAGCCTTTCGTCACGTCGGGCATCCGGCTGGGCACGCCCGCCGGCACCACCCGCGGTTTCGGCCCGCAGGAATTCCGCGAGATCGGCAAGCTGATCGTGGAAGTGGTGGACGGTCTCGCCAACAAGAACCATGAAGAAGGCGACGCCGCGGTGGAAGCCAGTGTGCGGACGCGCGTCGGCGAACTTTGCCGCCGTTTCCCGATTTATTGAGAGGCCCCAGATGCGTTGCCCTTTCTGCGGACATGACGACAGCCAGGTGAAGGACAGCCGTCCTTCGGAAGACAATTCCGCCATCCGGCGCCGGCGCCATTGCCCGGAATGCGGCGGACGCTTCACCACCTTCGAACGCGTGCAGCTGCGCGAGCTGATCGTGGTCAAGAAAAATGGCCGGCGCGAAAGTTTCGATCGCGACAAGCTGGAGCGCTCGATCAATCATGCGCTGCGCAAGCGTCCGGTCGAGCGCGAACGGGTGGACCGCATGATCACCGGCATCGTCCGCCGGCTGGAATCGATGGGCGAGAACGAAATTCCCGCCACCATGATCGGCGAGCTGGTGATGCAGGCGTTGGCCAGCCTGGACAAGGTCGCCTATGTGCGTTTCGCTTCAGTCTACCGCAATTTCCGCGAGACGCGGGATTTCGAGACCCTGATCGGCGAGTTGGAAGGCGACGATACAAAGTAATGTCTCTGTCCGAAAACCGGAGGGGGCAATGAATATCCTGATCGTGGAGTCGCGCTTTCATCCGGCGATTGCCGAAGCCTTGACCGATGGCGCCACCAAAGCGCTGCAGCTGGGCGGCGCGCATTTCACCCGGGCGCAGGTTCCCGGCATTCTGGAAATTCCAGCCGCCATCGCGCTGGGCGCGCGGGCCGACCGTTTCGACGGCTATGTGGCGCTGGGCAGCATGGTGCGGACGGGAACCGCGCATTTCGAGCTGATCACGGATAATGTGTTCCACGGGTTGACCCGGCTCGGCACCGACCACGCGCTTTGCATCGGCAATGGCATCGTGGTCGCCACCACAGAGGATGCGGCGTTGCAGATGGCATTGAAGGAAGAGCGCGATGTGGGGGGCGATGCCGCGCGCGCCTGTCTGGCGATGGTCGCGCTGGCCAAGCGGCTGGGAGAGCAGTGATGACCGCCGCTAAGATTGACGCGGAAGCGCGGCGCGCCGCGCGCCTTGCCGCCGTGCAGGCGCTCTATCAGATGGAACTGGCGGGCGCCGGCGCCGAGGAAGTGGCCGAAGAGTTCGAGACGCACCGCTTCGGTGACACGTCCACGGACGCGGAATTCTTCAAAAGCATCGTCGAGGGCGTGCCCCAGCATCAGGCCGAAATCGACAAGGCGATAGCCAATTGCCTTTCCCAGACCTGGACCCTGGCACGGGTGGATTCCATTCTGCGGGCCATCTTGCGCGCCGGCGGACTGGAACTGGTGGCGCGCCGCGACGTGCCGGCCAAAGTGGTAATCGACGAATATGTGGGCATCGCGCATGATTTCTTTGCCGGTGACGAGCCTGGGTTCGTCAATGCCGCTCTCGACGCCATGGCGCACCGCAAGCGCGCGCCGGAATTCGGCGAGCCGGTGCCCGATGGCGAGCTAGGGTTTTAAGCGGTGGGCGATGGATGAGTTCGGCATCATCGCCCGTTACTTCGCGCCGTTGGCCACTGCACCCGGTGCCTTCGGCCTGACCGATGACGCGGCCATTATTCCCGCGCGGCCAGGCTTCGACTTGGTCGTAACGACGGACCAGATCGCAGCCGGAACGGATTTTTTCGCCGAGGATCCGGCCGGCACCGTGGCGCAAAAGGCCTTGCGGGTGAATCTTTCCGACCTCGCCGCCAAAGGCGCGAGGCCCGAATATTATCTGCTCAATCTGGCGCTGCCCCGGCCGGTGCGGGAGGACTGGCTGGCGGAATTTACGTGCGGACTTCTGGAAGACCAACGGCAATTCGGCATTTCGCTTCTGGGCGGCGACACATCGGCCACCGAAGGCCCTTTAAGCATTTCGATTACGGCCATGGGTTTTGTCCTGGCGGGCCGGATGGTGACGCGCAGTGGCGCAAAGCTGGGCGATGCGGTCTATGTCACCGGCACCATCGGCGATTCAGCCGGCGGCCTCGCGCTTCTCAAAGGCGAGGGCAAGGGTTTAGGCGAAATAGATCGCACTTACCTGGTGGACCGTTATCGCGTGCCGCAACCACCTGTGGCATTCGGCAATGGTCTTGGCGATATCGCGCATGCCGGCGTGGACGTCTCGGATGGTCTGATCGCCGATCTTGGCCACCTTGCTTCGGCCTCTGGGGTCGGCATTGTCGTGGAGGGTGAGCAGGTCCCTCTTTCGCCGGCGTTGAAAGCCCTGTGGGGCGTGGATGCCTTGGCGCGCGCGGTCGCCGCGGGCGATGATTACCAGACCGCCTTTACGGCGCGCCCGGGATTGAGCGGGCCTTTCACGCGCATCGGCCGGGTTCAGGCAGGCGAGGGTGTCGGCCTTCGCGTCAACGGTAAGGAGGTTGTGGTCCCACAACCTGGCTATCGGCATTTTTAACCACGCCATTCAGATTTATTGAGAGGCGGTCGTTTCGGATTGTCACGTCCGTTTTGCTGCGCGATCCATTGCGAACAAAGGCAGAACTCGCGCGGGGCGTGATGATCAGGTTGTTGATGGCCGGTGGATTGGCCTTTGCGTTGGCTTGCGGAACCGCGTTCGGGCAGACCGCACAAGATGCACCCGCGGCGGCGGCAGCACCCGCGGCGCAAAGCTCGGTGAAACTCGCCGCCGTTGTGATTGGGCTGCCTGTGGGAACGCCTTGGATATCACTTGGGACCGGTCCCTATTGTATCGGTGCTCCGCTCACCAGCACCTGGACGGAAGGGCGTACCAAGGAGCCCGTGTCGGCCTTTGCGCCCGCCTTCAAAGCGGAAATGGAGAGAGCTGGATACAAAGTCATCACGCCGGGCGAAGATAATCTGTTCGATCCCGAATCCGGATCGGCGGACCTTGAGGCGGCTGCCGTGATTACGGGCTTGGACATAAACGGCTGCATTGCGCCACAGAGCCCTTGGACGCAGGCGGGCGCCGTCAAGGGCAGCGGCAGCATGACAATAGACTGGCAGGTCTATTCGCCTCTTAAAAAGCATGTGGTCGCGCGCGTCACGACCAGCGGCACAGCCAATCTGAAGGATAACATTCTTGGCGGCCAGCAGCGTCTTCAGATGGATTCCTTCGTCGATAATGCGGCTTCATTGGCGACGAACGCCGATTTTCGCGCCGCCATGACCGCTCCCAAGGCAGTTGCGGCTGGATTTCAGACGCCGGGCGAGCAGAGCAAGATTTCTCTTAGCGGCGGCCTCAAAGCCGGGCCTCGCAAAATCACGGACGCGGTGGGAGATGTCTTGACGATCACAAGCGGCAAGGGAAGCGGATCGGGTGTTCTTGTTTCCGATGACGGCTATGCCATCACCAATGGGCATGTGGTGGGCGATGACAAGAATGTTCGGGTACGCTGGTCGGATGGCATCGAGGGGTTTGCGGAAGTTGTCCGGATCTCGAAGAATCGTGACATTGCTCTCCTCAAAACCAACCCTCGCGATCGGAGGCCTTTGGCGCTGAAGCGCGGCGCCGTCATCCCAGGGCAGCGCGTCTATGCGATCGGCTCGCCGAACGGCAAGGAGTTTCAGGGCACCGTCAGCAGCGGCGTCGTTTCCGCGGACCGCGTGATCGACGGGCTGCGCTATATCCAAAGCGATGTTTTCATTTCGCCTGGCTCCAGCGGCGGCGCGTTGCTGGATGAAACCGGGTCGGTGATCGGGATCGCGGTCATGGGATATTTAAATGAAGGCAAACCGGCGGGACTGAATATGTTCATTCCCGTCGGCGATGCGATGGATTTTCTCGCACTGGAACGGGGATGATATCCCGGGCAGGCGCGGATCATCGATTTTAACAATTTGCTAATCATGTTTTGCCAGTTTCGGCGGATGCAGCGCCTACTTGTCCTTGCGTTTCTGCTTGCCTCGGCCGTGCCCCTTTCGGCGGCGGAGGAGACACATGCCAAAGCAGAGGCACACGGGAAAGAAGATGCCAAGGGCGGCGCGCCCGGCACCAACATCGACATGCCCTTCCTGATGGCGCCGATGACGGGCGCCGATGGAAAGCTCTCCGGCTATGCCTATATCTCCAGCCGGCTCACCGCGAATTCCGATGCCAGCGCCAATCAGGTGCGGGACAAGATCGCTTTCATCCAGGACGCTTTTGTGCGGGATGTGAACGCGAAGGAGATCGCCACCTCAGGCGACCCGGTGACTGTAGACAATGCCGCGCTGCAGGTCCGGCTCCTGGCCGATGCGCGCAATGTGGTGGGGGCGAGCAAGCTGGTTTCCATCGCGATCACCCAGGTTCAGATCGCTCCGCTGCATCCCGGTCCGGTCACGGCGGTTGCCGGACAGCCGCCACCGGCCGATTCGCCACCGGTGCAGCCGGCCAAGCCCGCGCACGGGCATTAAGCCCCCCTAAAAATTTGGCAATTTGTGGCAGAAGTGTGGTTGCCTGAATTGCGGGCATTTGGCAGTCTCTGCGCGCCCTTGAAGCGGTCCCAGGGCGGGCCGGCCATTGGGATCGACCCGGTCGATCCGGGCCGATCAACGTTTTTCAAAAAACGAGGGACCCTTCCATGAATTCACAATTACCCATCATCCTTGTCTGCGGCGTGCTTGCGCTGCTGTATGGCGTCTGGACCATACGCTCTGTGCTCGGCCTCAGTGCCGGCAATGCGCGCATGCAGGAAATCGCTGCCGCCATTCAAGAAGGCGCCAACGCCTATCTCAATCGCCAATACACCACCATCGCCATGGTCGGCGTGGTGATTTTCGCGCTGGCCAGCTGGTTTCTGGGCTGGCAGCTCGGCATCGGCTTTCTGATCGGTGCGATCCTGTCGGGTCTTGCCGGTTATGTCGGCATGTTCGTTTCGGTGCGGGCGAATGTGCGCACCACCGAAGCGTCGCGCGGCGGCCTGGCGGGCGGCCTGTCGGTCGCGTTCCGCGCCGGCGCCGTCACTGGCATGCTGGTGGTGGGCTTGGGCCTTCTGGGCGTCGCCGGTTATTACGCGTTGCTCACGGGACCTTTCGGCCTCAGCCTGGACGACCCGGCGCAAAGCCGCATCATCGTGGAATCCTTGGTCGGCCTCAGCTTCGGCGCCTCGCTGATCTCTATCTTCGCCCGCCTGGGCGGCGGCATCTTCACCAAGGGCGCCGATGTCGGAGGCGACATGGTGGGCAAGGTCGAAGCGGGCATTCCCGAAGACGATCCGCGCAACCCCGCCACCATCGCCGACAATGTGGGCGATAATGTCGGCGACTGCGCCGGCATGGCGGCGGACCTGTTCGAGACCTTCGCCGTCACCACGGTGGCGACCATGGTTCTTGCCTCGATCTACTTCACGGGCGCCATGAAAGGGGCCTTGATGCTTTATCCGCTCGCGATCGCGGGCATGAGCATCATCACTTCGATCATCGGCACTTTCTTTGTCCGCCTCGGCGCCTCCAAGAACATCATGGGCGCGCTCTACAAGGGCGTGATCGCCACCATGATCCTGTCCTTGATCGGACTGTGGCCGCTGACCAACTGGCTCATCGGCATGGATACGCAGATCACCAGCGGTGATGCGACCTATACCGGCATGACCTTGTTCTATTGCGGCTTGGTGGGTCTGGCCGTCACCGCGGCGCTGATCGTGATCACCGAATATTATACCGGCACCAATTTCCGGCCGGTTCGGGCGATCGCAAAATCCTCGGTCACGGGCCATGGCACCAACGTGATCCAGGGCCTCGCCATCTCGATGGAATCGACGGCGCCGGTGGCGCTGGTGATTTGCGTGGGCATCATCGTCACTTACTCGCTGGCGGGCCTGTTCGGCATCGCCATCGCGGTGTCGACGATGCTGTCCTTGGCGGGCATGGTGGTGGCGCTGGACGCGTTCGGTCCGGTCACCGACAATGCCGGCGGCATCGCGGAAATGTCGGGTCTGGAAGGCGATGTGCGCAAGACCACGGACGCTTTGGACGCGGTGGGCAACACCACCAAGGCAGTGACCAAGGGCTATGCCATTGGTTCGGCCGGCCTGGGCGCACTGGTTCTGTTCGCGGCCTATACGCAGGACCTGAAATACTTCGCCAAGGAAAGCACCGGCTTCTTCGCCGGGATCACCCAGCCGACCTTCAGCCTGTCCGAGCCTTGGGTCGTGGTCGGCCTTCTGTTCGGCGGTCTTCTGCCCTACCTGTTCGGCGGCATGGCGATGACGGCGGTGGGACGCGCGGCCGGCGCGGTGGTCGAGGAAGTGCGCAAGCAGTTCCGCGAAATGCCGGGCATCATGCAGGGTACGCAGAAGCCCAACTATGCCCGCGCCGTGGACCTTCTCACCAAGGCCGCGATCGGGGAGATGGTCATTCCGTCCATGCTGCCGGTGTTCTCGCCCATCGTCCTGTTCGTGCTGGTGTATTGGATCGCCGGCAAGACCCAGGCCTTCGATGCGCTGGGTGCGATGCTGATGGGCGTGATCATCACGGGCCTGTTTGTGGCGATCTCGATGACCTCGGGCGGCGGCGCCTGGGACAATGCCAAGAAGTTCATCGAAGACGGCCATCACGGCGGCAAGGGTTCTGATGCCCACAAGGCCGCGGTGACGGGCGACACGGTCGGCGATCCCTACAAGGACACCGCGGGACCGGCCGTCAATCCGATGATCAAGATCACCAACATCGTGGCGCTGTTGCTTCTGGCAGTTCTCGCGCATCTTTGAGTTGATCTAGGCTCAAATAAAAAGCGCGGGCTTTTCCAGCCCGCGCTTTTTTATTTCAGCGTACACGGAATTTCTTCCCCGTGAAACCGATAAGCGAAAGCTCCGGTGGAGCTTTTGCCGGTCGAACGCCCGCGAAACGGGCAGCATGGCGAAGCCATTGGCGGGGGAAGATGTATTCCGAAGACTTGTCTGAGGAAGACAGATGGGGGCAGAAAAAACTAGGGCAAACCACCGCCACCGGTGGGCGGCCCGCCGCCGCCGCCGGGATTTTGGTCGTCCATGTTGCGGGCGCTGGTGCCGGGCTGGGCGTTCAGGAGCTGTTGCAGGAAAGTGAGCTCACGGCCGCGGGCAGGTGTCTCCCTGGTTTCGAACGAAACCACATGGCCGTCCTTGAGGCTGAAATGGCGCATGTCCTTCACCTTGCCGTCCTTGTCGAAATAGACGGCCAGGATGGCGCGGTTGAGCACCGTGGGGGTGAAGAACGCCACCTGCTTCTCGGTCGAGGAAATATAATACCAGGCGTCCCCACCGAAAGTGGCGGCGGTCGAGGCATTGCCCAGCCGGTCCTGGACGCTGGTCTTGGTATCGGTGCCGGCCTTGATGCCGGCTTCGACCTGAGGATCGGACAGATAGCCCCGCTGGTCGATGACCGGGGCGCAGGCGATCAGCGCTGCCGCCGAAGCGAGGAGGGTTGCGGTTACGAGTTTCATTGCTTGCGACTTTGTGGCCCTGACGCCCCACCTTCCTGTCTGTGCTAACCTCAGCCTTCGGGGGTTGCAAGACCCGCAGGCCCGAAAAAGGGGCCGGATGAGGCGAAGTTCATGTTGAATCTGTTGCGAAAATCGGCAGCGCGCAAGGAATTCGCGGCTCAGCTGGAGGCCCAGCTGGTAGCCCGCGCCCGCGCGCCCTTTTTCTTTCGCGACCTGGAAGTTCCCGACACGATCGACGGCCGGTTCGACATGGTGGCCCTGCATGGCTGGCTGGTCCTGGAGCGGCTGAAAATCGCGGGCATGAATGACGAAGCCCAGGCCCTGATGGACAGCCTGTTCATCAGCTTCGACGAGGCCCTGCGCGAACAGGGCACGGGCGACATGGGCATGGGCCGGCGCATGAAAGCCATCGCCAATGCGTTCTTCGGGCGGCTTGCGGCCTATTCGGGCGCGAAGGACGAGGCCGCGCTGGCGGAGGCGTTGGCCAAAAATGTCTGGCGCGGCGGCCCTGTGAATGCCCGCACCCTGGTGCTGGCGATTTATGTGGCAGGCGCGCGCGCCGCGCTGGAGCAAAGTGGCCTGGCCAACGGCGATCTGGATTTCGGGCCGCTGCCGGACATGAAGGGCGGGCAATGAATAACGGATTGCCGTTTTCCCATCCCTATAACCTCAACCGCCTGGGGCAGGCGGGAGACGAGGTGTCTTTCGCGGCCACGGAAGAAGACCGGGCGGCCCTGGCCCGGTTCACCGGCATTTTGCGGGTGGATCTGTTTGCGGCCCACGTCGCGCTGCGTAAACCGGCGCCCAACCGTTTCCAGCTGGATTTTACCCTCGAAGCGGGCATCGTGCAGGCCTGTGTGGTGAGCTTGGTGGACGTGCCGTCGCATATCGAGCGCCGTTTCAGCCGGGAGCTGCATTTCGATCCGGCGCTGAAGCGTGCCAAGGACCGGCCGGAGGAGGATTTTCTTCAGGAGGACGACAAGCCGGAGGAGATCGACAGCCTGCATTACGACCTGGCGGCGCCCCTGATCGAGGAATTCGTGCTGGCGATTGATCCCTATCCCAGGGCGCCGGGGGTGGCGTTTGAAGCTCCCCAGGAGACGCAAGACACCCCTGAAAACCCCTTTGCCGTGCTTAAAGGGTTGAAATCCGGACTTTAATGGGCAGATTGGCCCGGCTTTTGGCTTGAATCGGGCAGGGCTTTCCTGCTACCCACGCCCCCTGTTTTGGCCCCCGAACCATTCGCCGGGGCCCCCTGAAGGAGTTTTCCGCCATGGCGGTGCCCAAACGAAAGACCTCGCCGTCGCGCCGCAATATGCGCCGGTCGCATCATGCTCTCACCGCTGCCGCCCATGCGGAATGCCCCAAATGCGGCGAGCCCAAGCGCCCGCACCATGTCTGCGGCTCCTGCGGTCACTATGCGGATCGCGAAGTCGTGAAGGCGAAGAGCTGATCCTCGCTCTTCACTTCAGGGAAGGGTGGCGGTGGCCCGCGAATTGACCGTTTCGGTGGATGCGATGGGCGGTGATGCCGGGCCCGGCATTGTCATAACTGCGCTGCTGCGTTCGGTACAACGCCATCCCGAAGTGCGATTTCTCCTGGCCGGTGACGAATCCGTTTTGAACGGTCTTCTGGCGCGCCATCCGCGTTTGAAGGACCGAATCCAGGTCCGCCATGCCCCCGACCGGGTGGCGATGGAGGACAAGCCCAGTCATGTGCTGCGCCGGGGCCGCGAAACCAGCATGTGGCGCGCCATCGAAGCGGTGAAGAACAAGGACGCCGAAGTTGCGGTCAGCGCCGGCAATACCGGCGCCCTGATGGCGATGAGCATGTATCAGCTGGGCGTGATCGAAGGCATTTCGCGCCCCGCCATTGCCTCGATCTGGCCGACCTTGAGGGGTCAGTCGGTGGTCCTGGATTGCGGCGCCAATGTTACGGCCACCGCCGAGCAGCTGGTGGATTTCGCGGTGATGGGCGAGGCGTTTGCCCATGCCATTCTTGGCCTCGACAAGCCCAGCGTGGGCCTTCTGAATGTTGGCACCGAAGAGCAGAAGGGCAATGACGCGGTCAAAGGCGCGGCGGAAATTCTGCGCGCCGCCACCGCCGCCAATTTTCCCATGGCCTTTCACGGCTTCGTCGAAGGCAACGACATCGCCGAAGGCACGGTGGACGTGGTGGTGACGGACGGCTTCACCGGCAATATCGCGCTCAAGACCGCCGAAGGCACCGCCAAGCTGGTGGGACAATTCCTGCGCCGCTCGCTCAAACGCTCGCTTCTGGGCCAGATCGGGGCTTTCATCGCCTCGGGTGCGCTGAATACCTTGCGCCGCCGGCTCGATCCGCGCGCCGCCAATGGCGGCATTTTCTTAGGGCTGGGTGGCGTGGTGGTGAAAAGCCATGGCGGCACCGACGCGATCGGCTTTGCTTCGGCCCTCGACATGGCCATCGCCATGGCCAAGGCGGACATCAACTCCAAAATCGCCGCCGATCGGGCGCGCGTGGGCACGGTCACAGCATGATACGCGCCAAGGTCATCGGCAGCGGTGCCTGTCTGCCCGACAATATTGTCACCAATGACGATATCGCCAAAAGCGTCGACACGTCCGACGAGTGGATTCGCGACCGCACCGGCATCCGCGAACGCCGCATCGTGCGCGAAGGCGAGAAGACCTCCGACCTGGCGCTGGGCGCGGCCCGCGCGGCGCTGCTGGATGCCGGCATCGATGCCGGCGAGATCGATGTGATCATCTGCTGCACCACCACGCCGGATGAAACCTTTCCCGCCACCGCCACGGTGGTGCAGGCGCGGCTGGGCATGACGCGGGGCGCCGCCTTCGATGTGCAGGCGGTCTGCTCCGGATTCATTTTCGGCCTTTCGGTGGCGGACAATTTCATCCGCGGCGGCCAGGCGCGCACGGTGCTTTTGATCGGCGCCGAAAGCATGAGCCGTCTTCTGGACTGGAGCGACCGCTCGACCTGCGTTCTGTTCGGCGACGGCGCGGGCGCGATCGTCCTGCAGGCTTATGAAGGCAAGGGCGACAATTCCGATCAGGGCGTGCTCAACACCAAGATTTTCTCGGACGGGCGGATGCACGACATGCTCTATGTCGATGGCGGCCCGTCTTCCACCCGCACCACCGGGCACTTGAGGATGCAGGGCAAGGAAGTCTTCCGCCATGCGGTCACAAACATCGCGGCGGCGATCACGGCCTCTGCGGATGCGGCAGGCATTCCGGTTTCGGAAATCGACTGGTTTGTCCCTCATCAGGCCAACCAGCGGATTTTGGACGGCACCGCCCGCAAGCTGGGCATCGACCCGGAAAAAGTGATCTCCACGGTCGCGGTCCATGGCAACACCTCGGCCGCTTCGGTCCCTCTGGCGCTGGTTACCGCCGTTCAGGACGGACGGATCAAGAAGGGGGATCTCGTCCTTCTGGAGGCGATGGGCGGTGGGTTCACTTGGGGCGCCGGGCTGTTGCGCTGGTAGCCGGCCCGCTGGCCAATCCGGCGTTTGGGAACCGGAGCTTATGGTTTACGGCAAAGGTGCCATCTATCCCTTTGATGTTGACGGCAAATCGGCCAGAGCCTAACTTTCCGCGGGGCTTAAAGAGTCGCTTGCCATGTCATCAGACACATTGACCCGCGCCGACCTTACCGAAGCCGTCTTCCAGGCGGTGGGCCTGTCGCGCACCGACTCGGCCCAGATGGTCGAGGACATGCTGGAAGAAGTCTGCGGCGCGCTCGCCAAGGGGGAGACCGTCAAGCTTTCCTCTTTTGGGACTTTCGCGGTCCGCCAGAAATCGCAGCGCATGGGTCGCAATCCCAAGACCGGCGACGAAGTGCCGATCGCACCGCGCCGCGTGCTGGTGTTCCGCCCCAGCCATGTGCTCAAGGCGGTCATCAACGGTCAAACTCCGTCTCCTGAAGGCGAGGACTAATGGCGGCTCCTGCACTCCGCGCAACTGGCACCATCGCCAAATCGCCGGATGCATTCCGCACCATCAGCGAAGTCGCGACCGATCTGGATGTGCCGCAGCATGTCCTGCGCTTCTGGGAAAGCCGTTTCACGCAAATCAAGCCGGTGAAGCGCGCCGGCGGCCGCCGTTTCTATCGTCCCGACGATGTCGATCTGCTGCGCGGCATTCGCGCGCTTCTGTATGTGGATGGCCTCACCATCCGTGGTGTGCAGAAAATTCTAAAGGAACGCGGCCTTCGGCATGTGGTGATGATGGGCCGGGGGCAGGCGCCCGCGCCTTATGCCGCGCCGCCCAAGGCCGCCCCTCCGGCGCCGGTGGAGAAAAAGCCGGAAGCCAAAAAACGGCCCAGCCATTTGCGGGCAGTACCGTCCCCGATGAGCCTGCCGTTCTTCGATCTGATGGAAGACGCATCGGCCAAACTGGCGGAGGCAAAGCCTGTTCCGGCACCCAAGGCGGTACCGGCCGCTGCCCCCATCGACGGTTTGGCGGGAGAAGAGCGGATCAAGCTGAAGGCGCTTCTGGCTGAGCTGGAAGGTCTGAAAAAGGGCCTTACCCAGGCCCGCAAGCGCGTGACGATTTAATTGTGCAGCTGCGGTTGCCTCCGGCCCGCCCCCCTGACATATTCCGCGCCCCCGAGGTATTTGGCCTCAAATCTTGGTATCGGAGCGTGGCGCAGCCTGGTTAGCGCACCAGTCTGGGGGACTGGGGGTCGTGGGTTCAAATCCCGCCGCTCCGACCAATTAAATCAGAGACTTAGTCGGCTCCCGAGATTTCTTAGACAGTGCTTAGGCAGTGCCTCTTTAGGAGGTGCTGTGGATCTGAATGAGCCACACGCGGGCGGCCGTTGCTGCTTTGCG
>CALMGU010000031.1 GCA_937865685.1 uncultured Alphaproteobacteria bacterium
TCATCAAGAAGGCTGTGGCCCTTGGCATCATGGAAGCTGTCGCCCAGGAGATAGATGCTGCGCGGCGCTGTCTCCGCCACCACGGCTTCCAGGGCGGCGAGCGTGAGCCCCGTGTCGAAGGGCGGCACGGAAATGCCGCGGCGGGCCAGGGCAGCGCCCTGTTCGAGGTGCAGGTCGGCCACCAGAAGAGCTGCAAGATCAGGGGCATAGAGCGCACCTGAAAGATGCGGCAGGAAGCTGAGCCCGGCGAGGCTGATGGGGTTGAGCTTAGACAAGCCGCTGGGCCTCATCCATGAGTTGCTCGGCAGCTTCGGCGAGAAGGGCATCATCCCCACTGCCTTGAATCGATTCGCGGCCGATCTCCAGCAGCACCGGCACGGCGAGCGGCGACACCTGGTCGAGCGCCCGGTGGACGATCTGGCCCTTGATGCGCCGGAGCATGGCGGCGAGGCGATGGGCGTCGATCAGCCCGTCGGCCGCATCGTCCCAGGCGGCGCGCAGCAGGATGTGATCCGGCTGGTGCGAGCGCAGCACGTCGTAGATCAAGTCGGTGTTGACGGTCATCTGGCGGCCCGACTTCTCCTTTCCGGGCAGGCGCCGCTCGATCAGCATGGCGATGATCGCCGCATTGCGGAAGGTGCGCTTCATCAGGTTCGACTCGGCCAGCCAGGCATCGAGATCGTCGCCCAGCATGTCGGCGTCGAACAGCTTGCCCATGTCGAGGCCGCTCATGTCCCGCGCCGCCCACACCGCCAGGGCATATTCATTGGCGATGAATCCCAAAGGCTTCATCCGAGCCCGCTCCAGTCGCCGGGTCAACAACATGCCCAAGGTCTGATGCGCCAGCCGGCCCTCGAAAGGATAACAGGCCAGATAGTGGCGGCTGGCGCGGGGGAAATGTTCCACCAGCAACTGACCGGGCTTGGGAATGACGCTGCGCCACTCCTGAATCTTCAGCCATTCCTGCACCGGATCTGGCAGCATATGCCAGCGCTCCGGCGCGGAGACCATTTCGCGCACCCGCTGGGCAAGAAAGGTGGAAAGCGGAAACTTTCCGCCATTGTAGCTGGGCACCTGGGCTTCCGGATCATGGGTGCGGGTGACATAGGCCGCGTTTTCCCGCAGGCCTTCGAAGCGCAAGACATCGCCGGCAAAGACGAAGGTATCGCCCGCCGACAATTGCTCGACAAAATACTCCTCCAGCTGTCCCAGCCGCCGGCCGCCCACGCCGGTGGGCTTGCCCCGCGATTGCAGGCGGATATCCACCATGGGCTCTTCGACGATCACGCCCACATTCAAGCGATAGGCCTGGCCCAGGCGCGGATGGGCCAGGCGCCATCTGCCATCGGGCAACTGCCGCAAGCGCGCGTAACGGTCGTAACTTTTGAGCGCATAGCCGCCGGTGGCGACGAAATTCAGGGCGGCGTCGAAATCCGCGCGGCTCAAATCCGCAAACGGCATGGCCGAACGGATTTCGGCATAGAGCATATCGGCATGAAAGGGAGCCGCCACCGCCATGCCCCAGATATGCTGGCATAGCACGTCCAGGCTGCCCTGCTTCAGCCGATCGCCATCCAACTCGCCCGCCAGCACCGCGTCGCGGGCGGCATTGCATTCCAAGACTTCGAACCGGTTGGCGGGTACCAGCAAGGCGGCGCTGGGTTCGTCGAGACGATGATTGGCGCGGCCGATCCGCTGCACCAGCCGGGCGGCGCCCTTGGGCGCCCCGATGCAGATCACTTTGTCGACCGCACCCCAGTCGATGCCCAGATCCAAAGTCGAGGTACAGACCACGGCCCGCAACGCCCCCCTGGCCATCGCCGCTTCGACCTTGCGGCGCTGTTCGGGCGCCAGCGAGCCATGATGCAACGCGATCGGCCAATTGGCATCGTTGAGCTTCCACAATTCCTGGAAGGTGCGCTCGGCCTGGCTGCGGGTATTGACGAAGATCAGCGCCGTCTTGGCTTCGCCGATCGCCGTCATCACATCCAACATGGCATGACGCGCCAGATGTCCGGCCCAGGGCACGTAGGAGTCCGAGGCGCTGATGGCGATCTTGGGCTTTGCGCCGCCTTTGGCCACCACCAGATCCGCCAGCGCCTCACCGTCGCGCGATTGCGGCACCAGAAAGCGCTGCAGCGGCTTGGGATCGGCCACGGTCGCCGACAGCCCGACGCGGCGGTGGCCCGGCGCCAGTTGCGACAGCCGCGCCAGACCCAGCGCCAGAAGATCCCCCCGCTTGGAATTGTAGAGCGCATGCAGTTCGTCCAGCACCACCGTCTTCAGATGCTCGAACATCTGCGGCGCGCGGGGATGGGCGATCAGAAGTGCCAGCTGCTCCGGCGTGGTGAGGAGAAAATCCGGCGGCGCATGGCGCTGGCGCTGGCGCCGCGCCACGGGCGTGTCGCCGGTCCGTGTTTCCACTGTAATGGCCAGGGCCATTTCAGCGACCGGCGCTTCCAGATTGCGCGCCACGTCCACCGCCAGCGCCTTCAAAGGCGAGATGTACAGCGTGTGCAATCGTGACGCGCGCGAGCGTTTGGGCCGCTCCGCCAGATCGATCAGGCTGGGCAGGAACCCGGCAAGGGTCTTGCCGCCGCCTGTAGGCGCCACCAGAAGCACGCTTTCACCGCGCTGCGCGGTCTCGATCAAGGCCAGCTGATGGGCGCGCGGCGTCCAGCCTTTGGCGGCAAACCAGTCCTGAAAACGGGGCGGCAGCATGAGGGTTTGTCCCACGCCGCGCGCCGCAAAAGCGAGGGGTATTTGACAAGGGATTCTAGGGCGTGTCCGCCATCAGGCGCTTCAGCTCGGCCTCCGGGATGCCGTAAAAGCTGTTTGCCAACCGCTCGATGCCTGCCCGGTTGATCAGGGTCAACTGCCCCCGCCGCGCCGCGATAAAACCCCGCCGCTCGAAGGAATGCAGCGCCACGGTGACGCCGGCCCGGCGCACGCCCAGCATCACAGCCAGGAATTCATGGGTGAGCGGTACAGCATCGCTTTCCAGCCGGTCATGCGCCATCAAAAGCCAGCGCGCCAACCGCTCCTCCAGCTTGGCCCGGCCATTGGCCAGCGCCGTATGGGCGGTCTGGATCATGAAAGCCTGAGCCGATTTCATCATCAGCGCCCGCAAGCTTGCACTCTGCCGTAGGGCGTCCGTGAAGGCTGCGGCGGCCATGCGCCGGCCGCTGCCGCCAATCTGCATATAGGCGGAATGCTGGGCCCGGTCGTCGCCGAAAACCAGCGGCACTCCGGTCACGCCTTCCTTGCCGATCACGCCCACTTCGATGCGATGATCCTCGGCATTCACCGCCACCACCGACACCACGCCGGTCTCGACAAAATAGACATGGGTGATGGGACGGCCGGGAACTTCCACCACCTGGCGCTCCTTCAAGCTCACCAATTCAAGATGGGGCGCCAGTAACGCGAAATCCGAAACCGGCATCTTGTTGAGCAGCCGGTTGCGGACGTCGGTCCGCGAAGGCATGACATCATCCATGGACTTCAAACCGGCCTCAATCGACATGGCCGGATATCCTTTTGCTGTTTATGGCGAGTGCCCCGCGAGTCGAACGACTCCACGCACAGAACTTAGCGGGCTTGCGACAAAAGCCCATGCTTTTTTCAGTACGGAAACGTACGGGTTTTGTGCAAATCCGAGCATGGCAATTCATTAAATGCTCCGTATGCAGATAGTATATGATCTGTGTACGGATTACTTGCCCGCACCAGGTGCGGCGGATGCCTCCGGGCACAATTGTCCGGTGCCGCACCATGGAAACGCACCCCGACGGGCGCGGGTTTCAGCTTTTGAGGAAATCCACCACCGCTTGGCGGGTGGGACGCGCGCCAACCGCCGACATGTGGTCGCGGCCGGGCACGATTGCGGCAGAGCCGTGGGGAAATATGGCGGCAAGGGGGCCGGAGGGCCCGGCGACGGTGTCCTGGTCGCCATCGACCACCAGGATGGGCTTGGTGAGCGATTTGAGGATTTCGAGCGGCAGGGGACCGGTCATGGCGCGCATGCAGGCGGCGAGCGCCAGCCGGTCCTTGCCCTGCTGCTCGGCGAAATCGCGAAACATGCGCGCCCTGGGATCGGTGATGCTGTTTTTATCTTCGGTCAAGAGCGCGTCGGCGATGGCCGCGCGCCGTTCGGGGTCCGACACGCGCGGACCGATCAGATAATGTTCGCCCACGCCGCCCAACGCCAGGCGGGTGACGCGGTCGGGAAAATGCGCCAGGAAGCGCAAGCCGATCAGCCCGCCCATCGAATAGCCCACATAAGGCGCGGCATCGATTCCCGCCTGGTCCATCACGGTCGCGACATCTTCAGCCATGCGGTCGTGATGATAGAGCGCGGAATCGTGCGGCTTGTCGCTTTCGCCATGCCCGCGATTGTCGATCGCGAGCACCGAAAAACCCGCTTCGGCCAGCGAGCCATACCAGCCGGTCGATTTCCAGTTCTGCTCCTTGCTGGAAGCGAAGCCATGCACCAGCACGACCGGCGGGCCTTCTCCCAAGCGCTCATACGCAACGTGGATTCCGTCGGAGGTGGTGGCGAATTCGGTCATGATGGCCGTCTCTCAAATCTTCCATGCTGCCCGCTAGCGCGGGCGTTCGGCCGGCAAAAGCTCCCCCGGAGCTTTTGCTGATCGGCCTCACGGGGAAGAAAGCCTGTGTTCGCTACCCCTACCGTAGGGTCGCGGTGATTGTCTATGATGCCGCTATGGACCGGATTTGGCTCGGAATTGCGGCGATCAACGGGGCGCTGGCCGTCATCGCGGGTGCGTTCGCCGCGCATGGCCTCAAGGCCCATCTGAGTGCCGATTCCCTGGCCGTGTTCGAGACCGGCGCGCGCTACCACATGTATCATGCCCTGGCGATGGCGGTTGCGGCCCTGGTCCCGGCGCGCCCCGCTTCCATCGCGTTCATGATCGGCATCGCCTTGTTTTCCGGTTCGCTTTACATGCTGGCCCTGACCGGCATTCCCCTGTTGGGGGCGATCACGCCCATTGGCGGGCTGTGCTTCATTGCCGGCTGGGGTCTTCTGGCCTGGCGGGCTTTGAAGGGCCCGATTTGATCGCAAGGGGCGGAGTGTGAGGCCCCGCCCCTCCTGCCAGATTGGCGTCAGATGATCTGGAGTATCCGAGATGAAAAATTCCAAAGCCCGCGAGCTGGCAAAAGCCGCAACCGAATCCGATCCCCGCTGGGCCAAGGTGATGGCCCGCGATGCGGCCAGCGACGGCCAATTCGTCTATTCGGTCAAATCCACAGGGGTCTATTGCCGCCCCTCTTGCGCGGCGCGGCTGGCCAATCCCGCCAATGTCCGTTTTCACCTCACCCCAGCGGCGGCACGGGCGGAAGGCTTTCGTGCCTGCAAGCGCTGCAAGCCCGATCTGGGCTGCGAGGCGCCCCATGCCGCCAAAGTGGCCGAAGCGGCGCGCCGCATCGCCGCCAGCGAAGAGACGCCGTCCCTGACCAGCCTGGCCAAGCGGGCCGGCCTTTCCCCGCATCACTTCCATCGCGTCTTCAAGGCGATAACCGGCCTGACACCCAAGGACTATGCCGCCGCCCATCGCGGCAATAAGGTTCGCGCGCAACTGCGCAAAAGCGCCAGCGTCACCGAAGCGATCTATGATGCGGGCTATAATTCCGGCAGCCGCTTCTACGAGAAATCGAAATCTCTTCTGGGCATGACCCCCAGCAAATATCGCGCCGGCGGCGCCGACGAGGAAATCCGCTTCGCCATCGCCGGGACTTCCTTGGGCGCGCTCTTGGTGGCGGCCAGCGAGAAGGGTGTTTGCGCCATCCTGATGGGCGACAATCCGGAAAAGCTGCTGCAGGATTTACAGGATCGCTTCACCCGGGCGCGCCTGGTGGGCGGCGACGCCAAATTCGAGAAGCTGGTGGCCAAGGTGGTGGGCCTGGTCGAACGTCCGGCCAAGGATCTCGACTTGCCGCTGGACATTCGCGGCACCGCGTTCCAGCAGCGCGTGTGGAAGGCGTTGACCGCGATCCCGGCGGGCAAGACCGCCAGCTATGCCGAAATCGCCAAGAAAATCGGCAAGCCCAGCGCCGTGCGCGCGGTGGCCCAAGCCTGCGCCGCCAATTCGCTGGCTATCGCCATTCCCTGTCACCGGGTGGTGAAAACCGATGGCGGCCTGTCCGGCTATCGCTGGGGCGTGGCGCGCAAGCAGGAATTGCTGGCCCGCGAAGAGGCGGCCTGACTGGTCATGACATTGACGGAACAGGACTGGACCGGCGCGGCCGCCGGATTGAGTGCCCAAGGTTGGGCGCTGCTGCCGAAGCTGATCGACGCTTCGGCGGCGGCGCTGCTGCGGGCATCATATGAAAAAGACATTTTCCGCAGCCATGTGATCATGGCGCGGCATGGATTCGGACGGGGCGAATACAAATATTTCTCCTATCCTTTGCCCGACCCGATCGCCAAGCTCAGGCCCGCGCTTTACGCCCATCTGGCGCCCATCGCCAATCGCTGGGCCGAGATGCGCGAGGATGAGACGCGCTATCCCGAACGCCATCAGGATTTTCTCGACCGCTGCCATCGGGCCGGTCAGCTTCGGCCCACGCCTCTGCTGCTGAAATACGGGCCCGGCGATTACAATTGCCTGCATCAGGATCTTTACGGCGAGCATGTCTTTCCCTTGCAGGTGGCGATCCTGTTGTCGCAGCCGGGAGACGATTTTAAGGGCGGCGAATTCGTGATGACCGAGCAGCGGCCGCGCATGCAATCGCGCGCCAGCGTGGTGCCGCTGACCTTGGGCGACGGCGTGGTCTTCGCCGTGCATAAGCGCCCCGTCAAAGGCGGCCGTGGCATCTACACCGTCAATCACCGCCATGGCGTCAGCGCGCTGACGGCAGGCGCGCGTTACACCACGGGCATCATTTTCCACGACGCGGCCTGAGCATTCCGACTTGGGAATGCGCTGGCGGGCGGCCCGCTCCGGGTCTAGAAGGAGCGGGTCGTTTCGGACGTCCCTACGATGAAATTTCTGTCATGCGTCGCGATGCTTTGTCTGGTCGCGTCGCCCGCCTTGGCCAATGCCCGCCTGATCAAATCCAGCCCCGCCAATGGCGCGAAAGTAAGATCGCCCCATCGCATCGTGCTCACCTTCAGCGAAGCCTTGGAGCCCGCCTTCTCCGGCGCGCTCCTGCTGGATAAGGATGGCCGCAACCTCAATGGCGATCCGGTCAAAGTCAGCGGCAAGCTGATCACCATCACGCCCGAACAGCTGGAGCCGGGCCGCTATGTGGTGAGCTGGCATTCCGCCGGCCATGAAGGCAAGCGACTGGAAGGCCGTTTCCACTTTGCCGTCCGGCCATGACCGCCCTTCTGATTTTCGTGCGGCTGCTCCACGAGGCGAGCCTGATGGCGCTGTTCGGCAGCGCCACGTTGCTGGCGCTCTTGGGTGCAAGGATGCCCGAGCTGGCATTGGAAAGCCGCTTTCTGATGTTGGGCCGCCGCGCGGCCGCGCTGACGGCGCTTTTGTCGGCACCGGCATGGTTTGCCTTGACGATGGCCGGAAACGGATGGACCGGTCCATTACTCCTTTTCCGCCTTTTGCTGCTGCTGGCCTTGCCGGTCGCGGTGTGGCGGGGACGGGTCCGGCCCACCGCGGTGCTTTCCGGCCTGCTGCTGTGTCTGATCGCGATTTTCAGCCACACTGCCCAAGCCAGCCCCTTCGACTTTCGGCTCATCGGCGCCCTTAGCGAGGGGCTGCATCTGCTGACGGGCGGCTATTGGATTGGCGGCCTTTGCGTATTGGCCTCTCTCCTGGCGCAACGCGCCGCGGCGCCGCGCCTGGGCGCGGCGATTTCGCTCTTCGCCGAATGGGGCATGATCGCGGTGGCGCTGCTGGTGATGACGGGCATGATCAATGCCAGCATGGTCCTGCTCGGCACGCCCGGCCATGATGCGCCCGCCTATCTGGCCGTTCTGGGCGTCAAGCTTCTGCTGGTGACGGCGATGATCGGCCTGGCGCTGGTCAATCAGTATCGGCTGCTGCCGGGAATCGATCGGAACGACAACGCCGTCCGCATGCGAAAACATGTTGTCTGGGAACTGGGCCTGGGCCTCGTCGTAATTGGCCTGGCCATGAGTTTGGCCGTCCTGCCGCCCACGCTTCAATGACGAGTGGAGATGGCTTGGAATTTGGTGCGCGACGCGGGCGCGCCATCCTTCAACCGGAATTCCTTGGTGCCCATCAGTGCGGAGAGAAACTTGTCTCCCCATTTGGAGATATCGTTGCGCAGCAAGGCCGCGAACAAGGCGTTGTGGCGGGTTTTGCGCTCCGCCAGCGGCATCGCCATGGCGCTGGCGATAGCAGCCGCCACCGAGTCGGGATCGTAAGGATTGACTCGCAAAGCCCCTTCCTTGAATTCCGCCGCCGCGCCGGCAAAGCGCGACAGGATCAGCACTCCGGGATCGGCGGCGTCCTGGGCCGCGACATATTCCTTGGCCACCAGATTCATGCCGTCGCGCAAGGGCGTCACCAGCGCCACCCGCGCGCCCCGGTAAAGACCCGACAAGGCCGTGCGGCTATAGGGCCGGTTCACGTAGCGCATCGGCGACCAGGAGGCATCGGAATAGGTGCCATTGATGCGGCCCGCGGTGGCGTTCACCGCGCTTTCCATTTCGGAATATTCCTTGATCTGGGAGCGGCTCTTGGGCGTGATCTGCAGATAGGTGATCTTGCCGTGCCAGGCGGGATTGGCGGCCAGGAAACGCTCATAGGCTTCCAGCCGAAGCGCGATGCCCTTGGAATAGTCCAGCCGGTCCACCCCGATCATCAAGGCGCCGGGAATGCTTTTCATCACCTTGCGGACCAGTTCAGACTTCACCGCGCGGCGCGCCAGCCGGGCAAAGCCGCGCGGCTCGATCCCGACCGGAAATGTGCCGATGCGCATCACCCGGTCGCCGGTGCCCAGCCGCCGCGAGATATGCGACGGCGTGCCAAGCTCGTTGGCGAGATAGCGGGCGAAATTGGCCGCGTCATTGTCGGTCTGGAATCCCACCAGATCGTAATGACAGAGCGCCGGGATCAACCGCTCGTGATTGGGCATCGCGGTGATGATCTCCGGCGGCGGCATCGGGATATGAAGGAAGAAACCCACCCGGTTCTGCAGATTCCGCTCCCGAAGCGCCTTGGCCAGCGGGATCAGGTGATAGTCATGCACCCAAACAATGTCGTCCGGTTTGAGCACCTTGGCCAGCTCATCGGCGAAATGCTCATTGACCCTCAGATACCCCGACAGGTCGCGGCGCGAGAACTCCGCCAGATCCAGGCGGTAATGCAGGATCGGCCACAACACGCGGTTGGCGAAGCCATTATAATATTCGTCGAAATCCGCTTCCGTCAGATCGCTGACGATATAGCAGTTGTTGCCCTTGTGCAGGGTGCGCACGCGCGGTTGCGGTCCTGTTTCACCGGACCAGCCCATCCAGACGCAGGGATGGTGCTTCAAGGTCGCTTTCAGCACCACTTCCAGACCGCCGGCATGCAGCCCGGAATCCGGCATGGCGACACGGTTGGAGATTATGAAGACGCGTGCCAATAGCGCTCCTCCCAACTCTTGCTCAGCCGCATGGCGCTGAGGATCAGCCCGGCCATGGAATAGGTCTGGGGAAAATTGCCCCACAAAGTGCCGGTTCGGGGATCGATATCCTCCGCGAACAATCCATAATGGTTGCGCAGCGCCAGCGCGTCCTTGAAACGGGCGCGCGCTTCCTCGCCTCGGCCCAGCAGGCAGAGCGCATCGATCAGCCAGAAGCGGCAGACCAGGAATTCGGATTCCGGCAGTCCGAAATCGTCCTCGGCGGCATAGCGCAGCACATGACGGCCCCGCACCAGATCCTGCTCGATGGCGGTCACGGTGGAGGCGAAACGAGGATCCTGGGAATCCAGCAATCCCAGTTCGGGCAACAGAAGGACGCTGGCATCCATGTCCTCGGTATCGGCCGCCGCGGTGAAGGCGCCGCGCTTTTCGTTCCAGCAGCGTTCCAGAATCACACCGCCCACCGTGTCGGCCAGATCGTTCCAATGTTTGGCCCGATCCGAAAATCCCAGGCGCGCAGCGATGGCGCCCGCGCGCGACAGGCCCGCCCAGCACATTGCGGCGGAATGGGTGTGGATGCGCTTGCGTCCCCGATATTCCCAGATGCCGGCATCGGGCTCCAGCGCCAGCGCCGCGCATCGACGGGCCATCTTTTCCACCAGACGGAACAAAGGCTCGCCGCCGGGACGCGGTAGCCGCTTGTCGAAGAACATCGGCACGGCAGAGAGGATCACGCTGCCATAGGCGTCATGCTGAACCTGGTCCACGGCCGCATTGCCGATACGGACAGGGCCATGACCTTGAAAGCCTTTCAGGTCGGGCGCGACCCATTCCGTCAGGTCGCGCGAGGGCACGATGCCATAAACCGGCTTCAACACCTCTTCTTCGCCCACGATGGAGAAGACGAAAGCGACGAAATCCTCCATCGTCTTTGTGGCGCCGATGCGGTTGAGCGCCCGCACCACGAAATAGGCGTCCCTGAGCCAGCAATAGCGGTAGTCCCAGGTCCGGCCGGAGTTCGGCGCTTCCGGCAGTGAGGTGGTCAGCGCAGCCACGATCCCGCCGGTTTCCTCGAAGTTGGAAAGCTTCAAGGTGATGGCAGCCCGGATGGTGGCGTCCTGCCATTCATAGGGGATCGAAAGGCGCCGCGCCCATTCGCGCCAATAATCGTTGGTGCGGTCCAGAAATTCGCGCGCCGTGGTCGCCGGATCGGCGGCGAAAGGCTCGTCCGCCCCCAGCACCAGATGGACCGGACGGGTGAGCGCGAACGGCGTCTCCTCCTCGATATAGGACAGCGGCGCATCGGTGGTGAGGCGGACCAGCGCCGGCTCGCCATAGGTGATGTGATTGGAACCCGCCACCCGGCGCCGCATCGGCTTGCCGTAATCCTGGGTGGGCCTGACGCGGATGGTGATGCGCGGCATGCCCGCCACGGGCTCGATCCGCCGCATCAGCTGGGGCGGGCGCAAGATGCGGTCGAAATTGCGGAACCGCGGCGCGAAATCGGTAATCCTGACCGCCGATCCATCCTTCGCCGTCAACAAAGTGACCACTGTGGCGGTGTTGCGCTCGTAATGCGAAGCGCTATGAGCCAGACCATCCAGCACCACGTCGCAAAAACCTTTTTCCTCATCGCCCGCAAGCAAACGGCAGAAAAATGGATCGCCGTCGAAGCGGGGAAAGCACCACCACACGATCCGCGCATGACGATCAATCAAGGCGGCGGTGCGACCATTGCCGATGACGGCCAGATCCAGCGGCTGGGGCTTGCTCATGCCGCCACGCCTCTTTCCGCCAGCCGGTTCAGCCATTGACGCACCGCACGGGGCGAGGAGAATTCATACTCCACGCCTTCAAAGGAACGTCCCACGGAAAAGCCGTTGCCGCCCAATTCCGGCAGGATGTGGAATACATCCATGTCGGTGGTGTCGTCGCCGCCGAAAACCGGTGCGCGGCCCTGAAACGGCGTCAGCTGCATCAACGCGCGCACGCCGGCACCCTTGTCGATCCCCCGTATCCGGGCATCGATCACCGATTTGCCATGCTGAATGGCGACATTTTCGCGGGCAAAGGCTGGCGCATCTTTTTCCATCGCCGCTTCCAGCGAGGCTTTCGCCTCGGGCGCCAGACGATAATGCAAGGACAGAGCGTAAATCTTGTCTTCCAGGAGCGTGCCGGGATGGCTTTCCGCCAGCTCACGGAAAATGGCCCGCACCGGATCGGGAATGGGATGAGACAGAAGCCGCAACACGCCGTCGGCGCCGCGCATTTCCGCGCCATGACACCCCACCGCGGCTGTGCGCAACGGCGAGAAAAGCCCGTCGATGGTGGCCAGCGAGCGGCCGCTCACGAAAGCCAGCGCGCCTTCCAGCGCGTCATGCAGCCGCGTCAAAGTCGCGCGCAATTCGGCCGGCACCACCACCGCGTCAGGCGTGCGGGCCATGTCGAGCAGAGTGCCGTCGATATCCAGAAAAAGAGCGGAGTTCTTCTTCACAGGCGGCGTCATCCTGACCTGTCCACAATATGTCCTGTCTCAAAAGGCGTGCTTCAAAATGGGCCCAGGCCGCAAGCCCGGTCCTGCCCGTTAACGCGCAAGGTACGCGTGCGGTTCCATCTTGAGATGTCGCGCGGCCGGATGGGTTGCTAGCGGCAGCGTAGCAACGCTTCGGCCCTATCGGGCCTTCGCACTTTTCCTGGCCGTCGCTCCTGTATGCTTGCGAGGCCCGTTGGGATGCCAGACGAAGGCACCGCCTTCCATGCCCGCATCATTGGAAACCAGCGATACATTCTTCGGCAGCTTGAAGCGGATGCGGCGCGAATTGCCGCCGCCCAGATAGAGATGATCGTAATTCATCACCGTGGACAGGATGGGGATCAGTCTCTTCACCCGCTTGTTCCATTCCTTGTCGCCGATCCTGCGGCGCTCGCGCTCGCCGATATAGGCGTCGAAATCGTCCTTGTGATGAATCGGCATATGCGCCAGCTCCATGTGCGGCATCAATTCGCCGTCGCGGAACCAGGCGGTGCCGAAGCCCGTGCCCAAGGTGCAGACCAGTTCCAGCCCTTTGCCCCGCACCACCGCCAGGCCCTGCACATCCGCATCATTGTTGAGGCGCGTGGACCTGCCGAATTTCCGTTCGACCGCCCGCGCAAGCTTGAAACCCTTCCAGGGCTGGGTGCCAAGATTGGCGGCGGTATACACGACTCCATCGCGCACATAACCGGGAAAGCCGATTGAGATATGATCGTAATCCTTGAGCGGCGCGATGAGTTCGGCCAACGCCGCCAGAACGTGTTTCGGCGTGGGACGCGCGGGGGTTTTGATCCGCAGCCGCTCGGTCAGGAAACGCCCCCTGGGATCGACGATCGCCGCTTTAAGCCCGGTTCCGCCGATGTCGATGGCGAGGATCCTTGCGACGGGTGATTCTTTTGCGGACCGGTTTACGGACATTGCGGCGATTTTCCTCCTGCGCCAGGTTGAGCGCGGTGTTGATCAGGGCGACATGGGAAAAGGCCTGGGGAAAATTCCCCAGCATGCGCTTGTCCTCGGGATCATATTCTTCCGCGAACAACCCCACATCGTTGGCATAGCCTTTCAAGCGATGGAACAGGCGCCTGGCATCGGCCTTGCGCCCCACCAGCAGGTAATTGTCGGCCAACCAGAAGCTGCAGGCAAGGAACGCCCCCTCGCCCGGCGGCAGGCCGTCAACGCCGGTCTCGGTTTCATAGCGCAGCAACAGGCCGTTGTGGAGCAGCGTTTTCTCGATCTCTTCCACCGTGCGGCGGATGCGCTTGTCGCGGGCCGGCAGGAAACCCACCAGGGGAAGCAGCAACAGGCTGGCATCCATGCGCTTGGAGCCATAGGCCTGCACGAAGCAGCCCCGCGCGGGATCGATACCCTTGGCGCAAATCTCCTTGTGGATCCGGTCGGCGACCTTGCGATAATGGGCCGAGCGGCGCTTGTCTTCCGGATAAGCCAGGCTGGCGCGATCGAACGCGACCCAGGTCATCACTTTGGAATGGACGAATTGCTGGGGGGCGCCTCTTATTTCCCAGATGCCTTCGTCCGGCTTTCTCCAGATCGTCTCCAGATGCCGGAGAAAAGTTTCGCGAATCTCGCTGCGGCGGGGCGCGGGCGGCAGGCCGCCCTTGCGCGCCTGGCTGAGCACATCGGCCAGTTCGCCATAGATATCGAGCTGCAGCTGGCGGGCGGCCGCATTGCCGATGCGGACGGGGCGGGAATTCTCATAGCCGGGCAGATGCGGCAACTCCAATTCGTCCAGGCGCTTGCCGCCCATCACGTCATACATGGTCTGAAGCTGTTCAGGGGCACCCGCGATCACCCGCACCAGCCAATGCTGCCAGACATTGGCTTCTTCGGTGTAGCCCGCATTGAGAAAGGCCAGAAGGGTGAAGGTCGCGTCCCTCAGCCAGCAATAGCGATAGTCCCAGTTGCGGCTGCCGCCGATCTGTTCCGGCAGCGAGGTGGTGACGGCGGCGACGATACCGCCGGTGGGCTGATAGCTGAGGCTTTTCAGGGTGAGCAGCGAGCGCACGATCTCGCTCCGCCATTTGCCCTTCAGCCTGCAGGTGCCGATCCAGTCGGCCCAATATTTCTCCGCCTGCTCCAGCGCGATGTCGGCGTCGATCACGTCCGGCAGCTGGTAATGAGATTCCCGGTAGCTGAGAACGAAGGGAATGCGCTCGCCCTTGCGCACGGTGAAGCGGGCTGCCGAATGCATATTCTCGCCGCGAATGTCCACCGGCGTGCGCACGCAAAGCATATTGGGCCCGGCCACGGCGGATATGGTCTTGGAGTCGATCCGATTCACCCAGGGAATGGTGACGCCATAATCGAACCGGATCACCAGTTCAGTTTCCATTTTGACGTGGCCGGAAAGTCCTTCGACGATGCGCACGATGGAGCGGTCCGCGCCACTCACCGGCATGAAATCGATCACTTTGGCGATGCCGGTGGCGGTGCGAAATTCGGTTTCCAGAATCAGACTGTCGCCCCGGTAGCGCCGCTTGATGTGTGGCGCCGCGCGATTCTTGTACGGCTTGATTTTGCGGTCCGGCGCGATCAGCCAGCGGCCGTGCCTGGGTTCGCCCAGAAGCGCCGCGAAACAGGCCGCGGAATCGAAACGCGGCATGCACAGCCAGTCGATCGAACCGTTGCGCCCCACAAGCGCGGCGGTATGGCAATCGCCGATGACGGCATAATCCTCAATCCGCATCGATCCCCGCCGCGGCGCGATCCACCAGCCAGATCACATCGCCCTCTGGCTTCAGGCGGCCGGCGGGAATGGCCGGATCGCCGGCACGGGCACGGGCCAGCATTCGCCGCTTGGCCGCACCGGCCACCAGGAACACCGTCAAGCGACTGGATTGAAGGGCGGGATAGGTCAAGGTGATGCGCGGTTCGGGACGCCCATCGGGCACAATGGCGACCCAATGGGCACTTTCGTCCAGCACCGGCTGATCCGGAAGCAGGGAAGCGGTATGGCCATCCTCGCCCAGGCCCAAGAGCTGCAAGTCGAACAAGGGCTGCTGGGGAAGAAGCCGGCTGCTGCCATATTGCTGGCGCAGGATCTCCTCATAGGTCTGGGCGGCGCGTTCGGCATCGCCATCACCCGGCACCGCGAACATCCCGCGCGGATGAACCTCAGGCCCGGACAGCAAAAGTTCGCGGATCATGCGGTAATTGCTTTCGGGATGATCGTGCGGCACGAAACGCTCATCACCCAGATAGATTTCCACACGGTCCCACGGCACCCGATGCAGATGGGCGAGATGCCGGTAGCAGCCGCGCGGGGTGGAGCCCCCGGCCAGCGCCAGGCGGAACGGCATGGTGCCGCCGCGAATGCGGTCGGCGATCAGCTCCGCCGCTCGCGCGGACAAAGCTTCCAGATCCTTCAGGACTTCCATTTCTCCGGCGATGCGCATGGGCGTCTCATTTTATGGTGCGCCAGGACCGTCCGTCACGGGCCAAAAGATCATTGGCGGCGCTGGGTCCCTCGCTGCCGGCGGCATAGTTGGGAAAATGCCGGGGCGTGGTGTCCGCCCAGCCGGTCAATACCGGTTCGACCACGCTCCAGGCGGCTTCGACCTGATCGGCGCGCTGGAACAGCGTCGCATCCCCGATCAGGCAATCATAGATCAGGGTTTCGTACCCGACGGCGGGTGCCTGATGGAACCAATCCTTGTACTTGAAATCCATCGCCACGCTTTCCAGCGCCATCGCCGGGCCCGGCCGCTTGGCGTTGAAGCGCAGGCGGATGCTTTCATCGGGCTGGATGCGCATGATCAGCCAATCGGCATCCAGTTCCTCCACCGGGGTCTCGCGGAACAGTGCATGGGGCGCGCGCTTGAAGCGGATGGCGATCTCGCTGGAGCGCGCCGCCAGCCGCTTTCCGGTGCGCAGATAAAACGGCACCCCCGCCCAGCGCCAATTGTCGATCAGAAGGCGCATCGCCACAAAGGTCTCGACATTTGAATCGGGCGCGACATTCTCTTCCTGGCGATAGGCAACGACAGGTTTTTCCGCCACCACGCCCGAATCATATTGCCCGCGCACCACATCCCCCAAAGTCAGGGGATGCACCGCCTTGAACATCTCCGCCTTCTTGGCCCTGATATCCTCGGCGTCGAAAGACACGGGCGGCTCCATCGCCGTCATGGCCACCAGCTGGAACAGATGATTGGGCACCATGTCGCGCAAGGCACCGGTCTTTTCGTAGAAATTCCCCCGTCCTTCGGTGCCGATCGTCTCGGCGACGGTGATCTGGACATGGCTGATCCGGTCGCGATTCCAGATCGGCTCGAACAGCCCATTGGCGAAACGCAGCGCCATGATGTTCTGCACCGTCTCCTTCCCCAGGAAATGATCGATCCGGTAGATCTGTTCTTCCTTGAGATATTTGAGCAGGCAGCGGTTGAGCGCTTTGGCCGATTCCAGATCATGGCCGAACGGCTTTTCCACGATCAGGCGGCGGAATCGCCCCTCCTTCTGCTCGACCAGGCCGGTCTCGCCCAGCTTCGCCGCGATGATGGCGAAGAAGCGGTCCGCCACCGCCAGATAAAACAGGACATTGCCGCCGAGGGATTGTTCCTGGTCGGTCTTGGCGATCAGATCGCCAAGCGCCTTGTAGGTTTCGGCTTTCTCGAAATCTCCCCGCAGGAAAGTCATGCTGCGGGCGACTTTGCTCCACAGCGCCTCGTCGATCACCGCGCCGCTTTTCGCCAGGACCCCCACCAGGAAATCGCGCAGCCCTGCCTGCCACTCAGCCGTCGTCTTGTCATTGTGATCGACGCCGATCAGCGCCATCTTGTCGGGCAACATGCCGGTGCGCGCCAGATTGTAGAGCGCGGGCACGATCAGTCTTTTGGTCAGATCGCCATTGGCGCCGAAAATCACGATGGCGCAATCGGGCGGCGCCCCTTTGTGGGACGGGCTCATTTGTCTTCGTCCTTGGCTTTATGGGCGGGAACCAGACTTTCGACATGGCCGCCGAACTCGTTGCGCATCGCCGACAACAGCTTTTCACCGAAGCTGTGCGCGATGCGGGAACGGAAGCGGGCATAAAGCGCCGCGGTGATCACCGGCGCGGCCACCGCCTCGTCGATCGCCGCTTCGATGGTCCAGCGGCCTTCGCCGCTGTCATCGACGTAGCCTTCGAAATTGCTCAATTCCGGCGACTTGGCCAGCGCGATGGCGGTGAGATCCAGGAGCCAGGACGATATCACGCTGCCGCGCCGCCACACTTCCGCGATGTCGGCGGTATCCAGGACGAAGCGTTCGTCTTCCGGCAGCTTGTCGCTGGCCCTTCCGCGCAGAATGTCGAAGCCCTCGGCATAGGCCTGCATCAGCCCATATTCGATGCCGTTATGGACCATCTTGACGAAATGACCGGCGCCCACCGGCCCGGCATGCAGGTATCCGTTGAGGACACGCGGGTCGCGCGCTTCGCGTCCGGGAGTCTTTTCGATGCCGCCGGCGCCGGGCGCCAACGCGGCGAAGATGGGATCGAGCCGATCCACCACCGTCTTGTCGCCGCCGATCATCATGCAATAGCCGCGTGCCAACCCCCAAACGCCACCGGATGTGCCGCAATCGACATAGCCGATATTCTTTTTCTTCAGCGCCTGGGCACGGCGGATATCGTCTTTGTAGAATGTATTGCCGCCATCGATCACCACATCGCCGGCCGCGAGAAGATCGCTCAAAGCGAAAACCGTATCGTCGGTAATCTTGCCCGCCGGGAGCATCACCCAAACGGCACGGGGTGCATCGAGCTTTTCCACCATCTCCTTCAGCGATGCGGCGCCGGTTGCGCCCGCCAATGCCGTCACCGCCTTGGGATCACGATCGAAAGCGACGATCTGATGACCTCTTTCCATCAGACGGCGCCCGATATTGGCGCCCATCCGGCCGAGACCGACGATCCCGATCTGCATGAAAACTCCCTCGCCGCGGAACGCGCGGAAATATCGCCTGGCAATATCCGCGTATTATGCACGCCCCGCCACGCTTGAGAACGTATCAAAGCATTGCAAAGTTCCAGGGGCGTTGCGGCGCATACAGGCTTTCCTCCCCCGCGCGGCGAAGCCGCTGGCGGGGGAGTTCGGTAGCGTCAGCGTACCGAACGTCCGCTAGCGGGCTTGCCTGCGTGGCGGACGGATGGGGGCTATTTTTTAAGCGTATACTTCACCACTGTCTGCTGGCGGACCTGGGCGCTGTAGATCACGCCGTCATGGACCCAGATGCCTTCGCCGCCGCTGGTGATGTGGCGGTCGGCTTCCGGATCGATATCCGGAATCCAGGCGCGCACGATGCCGTCCTTGACGCTGCCCAGCCGGATGCCGCGGCCCCAACCGGGGTGGAAGCCATAGGCCACCGGCGTGCGCGATTCCGAATCGGTGCTGTAGAGGATATCATTCTGGTCGATATAGATGCCGCTGGGGCGCCCGAACTGCGTCCAGATATCAATCAGCTTGCCGTCCTGGCTGAAGATCTGGATGCGGTTGTTGTAGCGGTCGGCGATGAAAATACGGCCCTTGCTGTCGATCGCCAGGGCATGGGGAACATTGAAACGGCCAAGACCGATTCCCAATCCGCCGAACCAGCCCACATATTTGCCGTTCTTGTCGAAATGAACGATGCGATGCGTGCCTTCGTTGGGCGTGTGACTTTCAGCAACGAAAATGTCGCCCTGCGGCGAGACCAGCACGGCATTGGGCTCGTTGAAGGCATAGATGCCACCCACGAACTTCTGCCCATCGCCCATCACGCCGGGCACACCCAAGGTGCGAAGCACCTTGCCGTCCCGGTCCATCTCCACCACGTCATTGCCGATGCCGTCGCCGATCGCGCCGTCCGTCAGCCAGAGGTGATCGTTGCTGTCGATGAAGAAGCCGTGCGGGAAGAGGAATTTGCCCGCGCCGAATGATTTGATGAAATTGCCCTCGGCATCGAATTCCATGATCGGGTCGAGCGTGGAGCCCTTGCAGCTGTTGGCGCCGCAACGGTCCGCCACCCAGATATGGCCCTGATGGTCCACCGCCACCGCGCTGCTGGATCCCATCTTGCGTCCGGCCGGCAGCTTCAGGAATCCGTTCACCTGGGTGTAGGGATTGGGATAGGCGTTGGGGTCCGCGTCGGGCTGATCCAGGGTCTGCGCCAGGGCCGGGGCGGCCAGCAGCAACAAGGCGCACAGCGCACCGGAAAAAGCCGTCGAATATCGCATCACTCAATTCTCCAAAGGGGCGCGCTTTGCGGCGGCGACCCTAGCGAGCCCAAGTTCCCCTGGCGAGTGCCAAACAGAGGCTGCGGCAGGGAGGCAGGCTCCGGCCCAGACTGGCCGCTAACCGCATGAAATTTCTCAACTTTTGCAGATATTTCGGGGCGTTCTATAAGGGGTAGTCCAGCGAAGGGAACTTTTCCTTGCCCAGGCGGTCGCCGCTTCTGCATTACGCCTATCTGACGGCGATTCTGATCAAGGGATTCGACGGTGCCCTTGAAGCCTTGGCCGGCATGGTCATCGCCATCACCGGGCCGGAGCGGGTCTATGAATGGGTGATCCGCTTCACCGCGCCCGAACTGACGGGCCATCATCCCGCGCTTCACGCCATCCGCAGCGGCGCCACCAGGCTGGCGGAGAGTTCGCACACTTTCGTGATCTTCTATCTTCTGGTCCATGGCGTTCTGAAGCTGGGCGTGGTGCTGGCCCTGTTGCGCGGTGGCGGACGCCTGGTGTTTCCCGCCGCTTCGCTGATCCTCGGCGCCTTTGTCGCTTATATGGGCGCCGAACTGGCGCGACACTGGTCGGGCTGGGTGCTCAGCTTCCTTCTGTTCGACCTTCTCACATTGCTGCTGGTGTTGAATGAGTGGCGCAATGTTTCGCGTAACGGCGTATCGCAAAACCGCGCCGCGAACTGATTACGCCGTCTCGCGGATTTCGTGGTTAACAATTCGCCAATAGCGCGTGCCGGCATCTCCGCCCCATTAAAGCATCATCCATTTTTCCCTTCTATCTTCGGCGCTTAATCAGGGCCCGCCGGGAATGAAGAAATTCCAATCGATCGGTGTATTGCTGTCGGTGATCACCGGCCTTTTGGTCGTTCTGCTGATCTCCGTCTTCACCTTCGCCGCCATGCAGGCCTTTGACCGGCGCCAACATGCCGCGCAATTGCTCAAGACCGTCGATGTCCTCAGTGAAGTCTTCGCGGCGCTGGAAGCCTTGCGTCTCGAGCAAGGCGAAGTGGGTGTTGCGCTGGCGCAGCCCGGACCGGTCGATGCGGCCACTCTCGCCAGGATCGAGACGCTTCACATGCGCTCGCTCCAGGCGCTGGCGGAAACACGCACGCGCTCGAATCTGGAAGCGGACGGACCCATCCCCAACCTGCCGAAAATTCTGAAGGCAGGCGATGCCTATAGGAACCGCTACGCCCAATCATTGGCCGATCTTCACCGCCCATTGCGCGAGAGGCGGCCGGATCTTCAAAGCGAATGGCAGGCCACCATGAATGCGCTGGTGGCGGTCATCAACTCGCGGACCCGCATGCGCTCGATGTATGTCGCAGACGCCAGCGCCTTCAACAATGAGACCACCAAGATCATCCGCATGGCCTGGTCGATGCGCGAAATCCTGGGCCGCGACCGCCGCCTTCTCGCCGAAGCGATCACCGGCGGGCGGAAGCTGACATCCGCGCAGCTGCAGCAGTTTGCCGAACAGGAGGGCAACCTCAATTATCCCTGGGGCGTGCTGACCGGCGACAGGACCGATCTTCCGGGCTTCCCGGTGGAATTGAAGCGGGCCGTGGACAATGCCGAAAAGACCTATTTCGGCGAGGTTCGCACCAATCGCCGGAAAATATTGGATGCGCTGGGCTCCGCAAATCCGCCGCACCTTTCGGTCACCGAATGGCTCGCCTTGTCGGACCGGGGACTGCATTCCGTCACCGATGTCTCGCGCACGGCCTTTGTCCTTACTCGTGCGCACATGATGCAGCTGCTGGCACAGGCCAACCGCGATTTCGATGTCGCCCTGGTGCTGATGCTGCTGTCCATCAGCCTGGCGTCATTCACCTTGCTCTATGCCATATACCGCGTCATTCGCCCTCTGCGCGACATTACCGGCGCGATGCAGGCGGTCGCATCCAGCGATCTCGATCATCCCATCCCCTATCAGGACCGGCGCGACGAGATCGGGCAGTTCGCGCGCGCCTTGCGCCTGTTTCGCGACGGCGTGATCGACAAGCGCAAGCTCGAGGAGGCGTTGCGCGAAAACCAGATCGCCAAGGAGACCGCCGAAGCATCCAGCAAGGTCAAAACGCAATTCCTTGCCAATATGAGCCACGAGCTGCGCACGCCGCTCAACGCCATTATCGGCTTTTCGGAACTGATACAAAATCAGATCTATGGCCCGCTGCAGAAGCAATATCGCGACTATGCCGTCATCATCCATGAATCGGGGCACCACCTGCTCAATCTGGTGTCCGACATCCTGGACATCGCCAAGATAGAAGCCGGAAAATTCGTGCTCGACATCCGCGACGTCGATCTCACCGAGAGCGTGGCCTATTGCATCCGGCTGGTGAAAAATCGCGCCGACGAGCGGCGCATCAGGCTGGTGACCATGCTGCCGGCCCAGGGGCTTGTCTTTTCGGCCGATCAGCGCGCCTTCCGGCAGATTTTGCTCAACCTTCTGTCCAATGCGATCAAATTCTCCCGTCCCGGTGATGAAGTGGAAGTGACGGCGCGGGTCACGGGCGACAGCCTGATGGTGACGGTGCGCGATCACGGCATCGGCATGCCGGAAAGCCTTTTGGCGCGCATCGGCCAGCCTTTCGAGCAGGCGGTGAATGATCCGGTGCATGCCCGCGAAGGCACTGGCCTGGGTCTGTCCCTGGTCCGCGCCCTGATCCAGCAGCATGGCGGCACGCTCGGCATCGAGAGCCGCGAAGGCGTGGGCACCGCGGTGACCTGCGGATTGCCGCTGAGCCGGGCAGAGGACGGCGCCAGCGAAGCCGCGGCCTGAAAACAGGACGCGTGGGTGACCGCCGGCCGTTTGCCATGGTATCACCCAAGGCGAAGACCGTGGAAACCGTCATCCGATGCTCAAGGACGCATTCGCGCTCCATACCCAGGGAAAGCTCGCCGAAGCCGAGCGCGCCTATGCGGAAATCCTGCGCCGGCAGCCGGGCCATTTCCAGGCTTTGCACCTTTCCGGCGTGCTGGCATTGCAGCGCGGCCAGGTCGCGCGCAGCATCGAGTTGCTGCGGGAATCGCTGCAGCGCGAGCCGCGCCAGCCGCTGGCGCAGCGCGATCTGGGCAATGCGTTTCAGCAGGGCGGGCATCTGACCGAAGCTCTGGCCGCCTATGACCGGTCGCTGGCGCTGAAGCCGGACCAACCCGACCTTTACAACAATCGCGGCATCGCACTGACCGCTCTGGGCCGGCGCGACGCGGCGCTGGAGAGTTATGGCCGCGCCATCGCGCTCAAGCCCGATTACGCGCAAGCCTATAACAATCGCGGAACGCTTCTGTCGGGGAGCGGGCGCGCCGCCGAGGCCCTGGCCGATTTCAACCAGGCCATCGCGCTGGATCCCGCCTATGCCAGGGCGATGATCAACCGGGCCGGCACGCTGGCCGAGCTGAACCGGGCCGGCGAAGCGCTGGCCGATTGCGACCGCGCCATCGCGATCCATCCGAACAGCGCCGATGCGCACCTTCAGCGGGGCAACGTCCTGACCAGCCTGGCGCGGGCCGACGAAGCCCTGGAGAGTTTTGACCGCGCCGTCGCGCTCGATCCGGGCCATGCCGGCGCGCATAACGGCCGCGGCACGGCATTGGCCATGTTGGGGCGGCCGCAGGATGCACTGGAAGCGCATGACCGCGCCGTTGCGCTCGATCCCAAATCCGCGGCCGCCCATAATAATCGCGGCACCGCCCTGGCGGCATTGGACCGCTTGGCGGAAGCGCTGGCGGCGCATGACCAGGCGCTGGCGCTCGATCCGGATTTCGCCATGGCCCATAGCAACCGGGGCACGGCACTGGGGCTGCTGGACCGGCCGGAAGAAGGCCTGGAGAGCCTGGAGCGGGCGTTGGCGCTTCGTCCGGGCTTGGTCCAGGCGCATATCAACCGTGGCAATTTTCTCATCGATCTCAAGCGCCATGACGACGCGCTGGACAGCTTCGATCGCGCCATCGCCCTGAACGCGGAATCGGCGGATGCGCATTTCGGACGCGCGCAAGCCCTGCTCACATCCGGCCGTTATGAAGAGGCATGGCCTGCCTATGAATGGCGTTGGCAGCGCGTCGCGCCGGATACGTTTCACGATAAAGGCGGCCCACGATGGACGGGGCGGGAAGACATCGCCGGGAAGATTCTGTTCGTGGAAGCCGAGCAAGGGCTGGGCGACACGATCCAGTTCTGCCGCTTTGCCAAGCTGGCCGCCGACCGAGGCGCGCATGTGATCCTGATGGTGCAGGCGAGCCTTGCCGGCCTGCTGCAGACACTCGATCCGCGGATCGAAATCGTGTCGGCCCCGCCATCCCTCTTCGATTACCATATTCTCTTGCTCAGTCTGCCGCTGGCATTGGGAATCGAAGTCGGCACTATTCCCGCAGCAACGCCCTATCTCGGCGCGGATCCGGCGCGCGCCGCCGCGATGCGCGCGCGGATCGGCGACAGGGGATTCAAGATCGGGCTCTGCTGGCAAGGCTCCTATACGTCCCGCACGCGATCCTTCCCGCTCCGCGCCCTCGAGAATATCGCCCACTTCCCGGGCGTGCGCCTGATCAGCCTGCAAAAGGGCGACGGGATCGAGCAACGCGATGCCCTGCCCAACGGCATGCGGGTGGAGAATCTGGGCGACGATTTTCCGCGGGATTTCGGCGATACCGCCGCGGCGATGGAGGCGATGGACCTGATTATCAGTTGCGATACGTCGGTGGCGCATCTTGCGGGCGCCTTGGGGCGGCCGACATGGGTGGCACTGCGCCATGCCGCGGATTGGCGCTGGCTCATCGACCGCGACGACAGCCCCTGGTATCCGGGGATGAAACTTTTTCGCCAACCCAAACGTGGCGACTGGACCGGGCTCTTTCAGAAAATCGAGGAAAAGCTTGCGGCAATTGTGGCGACAAAAAGTGTCGACGGGAAATTTGATTAGAAACCGTTATTTGGGATTGACCTTCCATTAAGACGGCGGGCCTAATTTGACGTCGGCTGGGGCGAATAGGGAGTTCGCCCAATGGGAAGTAGTTTAAGGCCTGTGAACCAGGTGATCGGTCCTGGTGGGAATATCCTCACCTTCGACAATCTGCCGCCGAAAAACACCAGACGATGGGTTCCGCGCCGCAAGGCCGAAGTGATTGCCGCGGTGGATGGCGGCCTTCTCACCCTGACCGAAGCCTGCGCGCGTTACGCGATTTCCCATGAAGAATTCAGTTCCTGGATTCAGGCCTATGCGCGCCACGGTCTTCCCGGCTTGCGCGCCGGGCAGCTGATGGACCGTTGGACGACAAAAGATAACGCCGCGACGCCGTTCCGGCTGGAGCCGGACAGGCCCGTGACCCGCGCCGCAACAAGCGGCAAGATCACCAACTAGAGAGCGGCCAGCGCTTCCTTCGCCTGGCGTACCGCCGTTTGGCTGGTTTCGCGCGCGTCCGGCGCGATATAGCCGAAACGCACCAGCTTCTCATCGATGTCCGGCCAAGGCGCGGCGAAAGAGCCGTGCACTTCGCGCACATGGGTCTTCTCGACGATCATGCGGACATTGCCGGGGTTGAGGCCGCTGCCGGCCAGGATTTCCACGCGGGTCCCCGCGCGGGCCACCATCGCGGCGATGGTTTCCAATCCGTCCGGCGCCTTCAAACTGCCGCCCGATGTAAGGATTGAGCGGAAACCCAGCGCAGCCACCATATCCACCGCCGCCAAGGGATCGGGCGACATGTCCACCGTGCGGTTCAATGTCAACTCCAGTCCTTTGGCATGTTCGGCCAGACGCCGGATGGTCTTTTCGTCCAGGTGCCAGTTGGGAAGGCTGGCGCCGATCACCACGCCGGCAAGGCCCGCCGCCCGCGCGGCATCGATGTCGCCCCGCATCACGTCGATCTCCGCTTCCGAATAGACATAATCGCCCACGCGGGGACGGATCATGGCGCGGGCGGGACGCCCGCTTTTGGCGGCCAATGCCATGAAGCCCGGGCTTGGTGTCAGCCCGCCCACCGCCAGGGACGAGCAGAGCTCGATCCGGTCCGCGCCGCCCGCGATCGCCGCGTTCAGGCCCACGGGACTGTCGACACAGACTTCAAGCAAAACCGGCATGTGAATCCCCACAACAATCTTTCTTCTTCTGGCAGAGCCGAAGATCAGGCGCCAGATTTTTCCGCCCAGGCATCGGCATCCGGCCCCAGGATGATCTGCCAGCGTGCCGCCCCGGTGCGGACCAGCCCGCGCGGGGCGCTTGCCGCAAGATCGGCTTCGGCCACTTTCGCGGGGTCCTTGACCTCGACCAGCAGCCGGCTGCCGCGCGCCATAAGTTCCACCAGATTGCTCCGGCCGCCCAAAGTGCCGAGCAGCCGGTCCCGATCCACCGTCTGCGCCTTTGCGCCGCCCGCCACCACCTTGCGCATATCGCCCGCCACTTGATCGGCCACCGGCCCCAGCACGATCTGAATGGCTTTTTCGGATGGCCGGATCACGCCGCGCGCGCCCAAGGCCTTCAGCGCCGCCTCATCGACCTTGCTCTGATCGGCAACGATCAGACGCAGGCGCGTGGTGCAGGCGTCGATGGACACCAGATTGGCGGCGCCGCCCAGCGCGGCGACGAAGCCTTCTTCCCGGGTGCCGGATATGGCCTGGGATGCGGCGGGCGATGCGGCCGTCTTTTCGCGGCCCGGTGTCGCCAGATCGAACCATTGGATGGTGAAACGGAAGACCGTGTAATAAAGCGCGAAATAGGCCGCGCCCACCGGCAGCAGCAGCAAGGGCCGCGTCGCCAATTTGAAATTGATCAGATAATCGATCAGCCCCGCCGAGAATGTGTAGCCCATATGAACGCCCAGCAGATTCATGATCAGGGCGGAGAGGCCGCTCATCAAGGCATGCAACGCATACAGAATCGGCGCCTGGAAGATGAAGGAGAATTCGATCGGCTCGGTGACGCCGGTAATGAAGACGGTCAGCGCCATCGACAGGAACATGCCCGCCACCGCCGCTTTCCGGTCCGGCCGCGCCGCGTGATACATGGCAAGGCACGCGGCCGGCAGGCCGAACATCATCACCGGGAAGAAGCCAGCCAGGAACGCGCCCGCCGTGGGATCACCGGCGAAGAAGCGGTTCAGGTCGCCAAACACGCCGTGATAATCGCCCATGATGAAATAGACGAAATTGTTCAGGATGTGGTGCAGGCCCACAATGATCAGCAGCCGGTTGAGAACGCCGAAGACGAACGGGCCCAAAAGCCCATGGGCCAGCACGGCCCGGCTGGCCACATCGATGCCGTGATTGAGGCCCTGCCAGCCAAAGCCGAACATCGCCGCCAGCCCCAAGCCGCCCAGGCCCGCGATGATCGGCACGGACCGGCGGCCGCCGAAGAAAGCCAGATATTCCGGCAGCTTCAAACCATGGAAGCGGTTATAGGCATAGCCCGCGATGATGCCGGACAGAAGCCCCATCGGCACGCCGCTGCGCGAGATCGCGTCATTCTTGAAGGTGGCGACGGTCATGGCCTGAAACGCGGCGGGCACATCCTTCAAAAGATCGGCCGGCGGCTGCAGCAAGGCGATGGCGCCCTTGCTGGCAATCAGAAAACAGATCGCGCCCGCAAGTCCCGCCGCGCCGTTATTGTCCTTGGCCAAACCCACCGCCACACCGATGGCGAACAAAAGGCCCAGATTGGAAAACACCGCGTCGCCCGCCGCCGCGATGAAAGGCAGATTCAAAAGATCGGGCTGCCCCAGCCTGAGCAGCAATCCGGCGATGGGCAATGCCGCGATGGGAAGAAGCAGCGCGCCGCCCAAAGGCTGTAGCCAGTTCATGATGGACCGCATGATCAATCTCCCGGATTGAGTTCGCGCACGTCATTGGCCGAGGTGACGGCCAGCGATTTTTCGGCAAGGCGGCGGCACTGATCGAGCGTCAGCGAACCGATGACCGATTTCAGGTCGGCGATCTGGCTTGCGGTGCCCGACAGGCTGCGCACGCCAAGACCGATCAGGATCGGCGCCGCGGTCACATCCGATCCCAGCCCGCCGCAAACGCCGGTGCGGCGTCCACGCACCTCCGCGCCTTTGGCGGTCGCCGCGATCAGCCGCAGCACCGCCGGATGCAGGGCATCGAACTGCGCCGCCAGCCGCGCATTGCCCCGGTCCATCGCCAGGGAATATTGGGTGAGATCGTTGGTGCCGATGGAAAGAAAATCCGCTTCTGCCGCCAGGATATCGGCGGTGATGGCGGCCGCCGGAGTTTCAATCATCACCCCCAGCGGCACCGGATCGGCGATATTCAGATCGGCCCGCGCCTGATCCAGAATGCGCCGCACTTGGCGCAATTCGTCCAGGGACGCGATCATGGGGATCATGATGCGGCATTGGGCGGCGGGAATGCCGCGCAGAATGGCGCGCAACTGTGTGGCCAACAGATCGGGCCGCCACAGGCTGACGCGCACGCCGCGCAGACCCAAAGCCGGATTTTCTTCCGGCGGAAAGGGCAGATAGGCGGCAGGCTTGTCGCCGCCGATATCCAAGGTGCGCACAATCAAAGGCCGCCCGCCCAAGGCTTCGGCAATGGCGCGATAGACTTCGGCCTGTTCGGCTTCACCAGGAGGAGACTGCCGGTCCAGAAAGAGAAATTCCGTGCGCAGCAGGCCGCAGCCTTCCGCGCCCGCCGCAACCGCCGTCACGGCGTCTTCGACAGACCCCAGATTGGCGCAGACCTCGATCCGCACTCCGTCTTTGGTATGGCAAAGCGCCTGCGCGTTCGCCCGCGCGATGCGGCGCGCTTCACGTTTGTCCGCGATCTGGCGCTCGATCTTTTCCCGCACATCCAGGGACGGATCGACCGTCAAGCGGCCGCGATCCGCATCCAAGAGCAGCACTGCGCCTTCGGGAATTTCCAAGAGCGCCGTGCCGCACGCCACCAGGGCCGGAATGTTCATCGAAGCCGCCAGGATCGCGGCATGGGAGGTGGGCCCACCTTCCGCCATGGCAAGACCTGCCAGCCGCGATGAATCAATGCCCGCAAGCAGCGACGGAAGAATGTCCTCTGCCAACAGGATGGCGTTCAGCGGCAAACTCATGGCCACGGCTTCGGCGCCGGCCAGCACGCTCAGCACCTGACGCTCCAGATCGACAAGATCGGACGCACGCTCGGCAAGCCGGGGATCTTTCAGAGCTTTGAGCACGGCAACCTGCCCTTCAACCGCGCAGCGCCAGGCATGCCCTGCGCTTTTTCCCGCCGCGATCTTGGTCTGGGCCACAGCCGCCAATTCCGGATCGTCCAGAATCCCCAGATGCGCATCCAGGATCGCCGACAGGGTGAGGTTCTTTCCCGCCGCCGTTTGCAGATTCTGCTTCACGACCGCCAGCGCGGCGCTGAGGCATTGCGCTTCATACAGGGTGCCCCGCCCCTGCTCTTCGACATGGATGTCCGGTTGCGCCAACCGGACCGCAATACCCAGCGCAACGCCGGGCGCCGCCCGCACGCCCGCCAGCGCGCCATCTTGCATCGGCACGGACGCAATCACGGCGGCGGCAGGCGCCGCTGCATCTTCGCCCATTCCACTTTCGACAAGACCGGCCAGCGCGGCGACGGCCTGTTCGGCGTCCGCGCCCGTGGCGATCATGGTCACGCGGGCGCCTTGGGTCAGGCCCAACCCCATCAAGGCGACAGGGCTGCGGACATTGGCGCGCGCCTCGCCCGACAGGATCGCGATCTCAGCGGTAAAGTTTTTCGCCAGGCCCGCCAGTCTGGCGGCGGGCCGCGCATGAAGTCCATGGGCCAGCGGCACCACCAGCGCGCGGCGGACTTCGCGGCCACCATCGATGGCAGCCATCTGCGCGGATGCGACGCGGCGCACCGTCATCAGCGGCCGGCCCTGCGCGACTTTCGCATTCTCGACTCGCTGCGCGATGGCAAAGCCTTCGGCATTGGTGAGGATGATGGGCGTGATCAAGCTGCGCGCGGTTTGCGCCAGCCGATCCAGATCGAAGGAAATCAGCTTGTCGCCCGCTTGGACCTTCTGTCCCTGAACGACATGGGCGGTGAACCCTTGGCCCCCCAAGGCCACCGTATCCAGCCCGATATGCATCAGGATTTCGGCGCCGTTGCCGGCCCGCAACGTGACCGCATGTAGCGCCGGATGCAGCAGAATGATTTCGCCATCGCAAGGCGCGGTCAGTACCGACCCCAAAGGATCGATCGCCAGCCCATCGCCCATCATCCGGTCCGCGAAGACGGGATCGGGCACTTCGCGCAACGGCGCCGCCCAGCCATCGAATGGCGCCAACAGAACCAGGTCTGGGCCGGATGCGGGGTCCTTATGGGCCGCGCCGCTTTGCTCCACTGTCCGCACCCCTGACATGCCCGTGACGATCTGATTGCGAAGCGCCATTCTGGTGCCCCGTTTCCGGCGAAGCAACTTGGCCGCGGCAAGGCGTCAGGACCCTGATATCCCTCATTTTTTACTGGAAACCGCGGCTCATGCCAGCGCCGGTGCCGGAAAGGATGCAATCTTATGGCCCCGGCGATATATGACCTCATGGCCGACGCCACCGCCACCCGCATGTTCCAGGAAGCTCGCGAAGCATTCCAGCGCGTGCAAGCCCAGATCGACCGGGACACCCGACATGTCACCCGGATCGCGGCCGCGCTGCGCGATTTCAAGCCCCGCATGGTGCTGACATCGGCGCGGGGCAGCTCGGATCATGCCGCGACCTTCGCGCGCTATCTGATCGAGACCGGCCTGGGGTTGGTGACGTCTTCGGCATCGCCCTCCGTGAGTTCGGTCTATGGCGCGCGCCAGGATCTCAGCCAATGCCTGTTCCTGGTGATCTCCCAGTCCGGCCGCAGTCCCGATCTCTTGACCGCGGCAGCGGCGGCCAAGGCTTCCGGCGCGCTGGTGCTGGCCCTGGTCAATGAAGAGAATTCGCCGCTGGCCGCGGCGGCCGATCACGTCATTCCACTCCGGGCCGGGCCGGAATTGAGCGTCGCCGCCACCAAATCCTATATCTGCGCCCTCGCCGCCATCGTGCATCTGGTGGCGCATTGGAGCGCCAACCCATCGCTGCTGACCGCTTTCGCGTCCCTGCCCGCCAGGCTGGACGCAACCTGGCAACTGGACTGGCGGCCCATGGTCGAAACCCTGCGGCCCGCGCAAAACATGTTCGTGCTGGGCCGGGGCTTGGGTCTGGGCATCGCCCAGGAAGCGGCGCTGAAGTTCAAAGAGACATGCGGCCTGCATGCGGAAGCCTTCAGCAGCGCCGAAGTCCGGCACGGGCCGATGGCCTTGCTGGAAAAAAAGCTGCCCGTGCTGATGTTCGCCCAGAATGACGAGACCCGGCCCGGCGTGGAAGCCTTGGCCCGGGAATGGTCTGCCCAGGGCGTCAATGTCCTGATGGCGGGGTGCGATGTGCCGGGCGTGACGGTGCTGCCCGCGATCGCCGCGGATGCCGCGATCGCGCCTTTGCTGTTCGCCCAAAGTTTCTATCGCTGGGCCGCAACCTTGTCGGTGGCGCGGGGCTATGATCCCGATCATCCGCCGCATCTGAAAAAAGTGACCGAGACCATCTGATGCTTGAGGCATTGACCAACGCGCGGATCGTGCGTCCGAACGGAATTTCGGACCACCGCGCAGTCCTGATCGAGAATGGCAGGATCGCCGATGTGACGGGCTCCGACGATCCGCGCCTGCAACAGGCTGAGTGCCGCGATCTGAAAGGAGCGTTGCTCCTGCCCGGTTTCATCGACACTCAAGTCAATGGCGGCGGCGGCGTGTTGTTCAACGACGAACCCACCGTCGAAACCATCCGGCGGATGGGCGCCGCGCACCGCAAATTCGGCACCGCCGGCTTTTTGCCCACATTGATTAGCGACGATCTCAGCGTGGTGGAGCGGGCAATCGCCGCGGTGGCGGCCGCCGTCCGCGAAGGCGTGCCCGGCGTCCTGGGCATTCATCTGGAGGGCCCGTTTCTCAGCCCGGCCCGCAAGGGCGTGCACAATGCGGAAAAATTCCGCCAGATCGACTCCAAGGCGCTGGAGCTTCTCACCTCGTTGAAGAATGCCAAGACCCTGGTCACCCTGGCGCCGGAAATGACCACGCCGGACATGATCGGAAAGCTGACGAAGGCCGGGGTGATCGTGGCCGCCGGTCATACAAACGCGACATATGACGACATCATCACGGCCTATCAACACGGACTGACCGGCTTCACCCATCTCTTCAACGCCATGTCGCCGCTTGCGGCCCGTGAGCCCGGCGTGGTGGGCGCGGCCCTTTCCAATCCGGACAGTTATTGCGGCATCATCGTCGATGCCCGGCATGTCCATCCGCAAACGCTGAAACTGGCGCTGCGCTGCAAACCCCATGACCGCTTCATGCTGGTGACGGACGGGCTGGCGAATGTGGGCACCAACAATGATTCCTTCAAACTGCTGAACGCCACCATCCGGATCAAGAACGGCGTCTATGTCGATGAGAATGGCACGTTGGCGGGGTCGGCGCTGGACATGCGCCAGGCCGTGCGCAATGCCATGGCGCATCTGGGCATCGATCTTTACCAGGCGCTGATCATGGCCAGCGCCGCGCCGGCCCGTTTCCTGGGCCTGGGGCATGAATATGGCGCGATCGCCAAAGGCTTCCGCGCCAGTTTCGTGATCGCGGACGATGATCTGAATGTCCGCGAAACCTGGATCGATGGCGTCGCCGCGATCTAGGGAAGCATGATCACGCGGCGTTCCGCCGAAGAGCGCTGCGCCGCCTGGATGATTTCAAGCCCGGCCACCGCATCCGACGGATCCACCGGCAACGGTGCGCCGTCCCGCAGTGCCCGCACCATGCCCGCATAAAATTCCTGATAGGCGCCCGGCACGCTGGGAACGGTCCGCCGGGTGCTGCCGTCACTCAGAATGCCCCAACGATCCAGCGGATCCTCGCCCCAACCGCTGCCACCGGGCTGTCCACCGGCCCGCAACGCGGCTTCCTGCACATCGCCATGCTGCTTCACGAAGGCGCCGCGATCGCCCATCACTCGCATTCGCGCGCCCGTCTCAGCCGCCAGGCAACTGGCCCACAGATGCGAGTGCACGCCGTTCTGATGGGTCAGGGCGACAAAGACATCGTCGTCGGTTCCCGCACCGGCACGCCTGATATCGACCTCCGCATAGACCTCGCGCACCGGCCCGAACAGATAAAGCGCCTGGTCGATCAGATGGCTGCCGATATCATAGAGAAGACCGCCCGCCTCCTCCGGCGCCGGACGTTCCTTCCAGCCGCCCTTTGGCTCCGGCCGCCAGCGTTCCAGGCGCGATTCGAAACGCAGCACGCGGCCCAATTCGCCGCGATCCAGCAATCCCCTCAGCGTGCGGCATTCGCTGTCCCAGCGCCGGATATGATAGGCGCTGACGATCAGCGCCTTCTCGCGCGCCCTGGCGACCACCTGGCGCGCTTCAACCGCTGTCGGCGCGAAAGGCTTGTCGATCACCACACAAAAGCCGGCATCCAGCGCGGCCAAGGCCAGCTGCACATGGCTGCGGTTGGGCGTGGAGATCACCACCAGATCGTGATCGGCCGCATTTGCCCAAAGCTGGTCCGGGTCGCCCGCCACCCGCACGCCCGGATAATCGCGCAGGGCCTGGGCCTGTCGCTCCACATTGCCGGTCACAACCGTCGCCAGCCTGAGGCCGGACGTGGCCGCGATCAGCGGCGCGTGAAAAAAGGCTCCGCCCAGGCCAAAGCCAATCAGCGCGACTCGAATTTCGGTTGACGGCATAGCCCTACGACCAAAAGAAAACCGGCCCGGATCGAACGATCCGGACCGGTTCAGGATACTATCCCCGCTTGCTCAGGCGGAAATTTTTTTCAAGGCGCCCGCCATGCTGTCGAGCGCGGCCTTCAAGGTCGTGCGTGATGTTGCCAGGTTCATGCGGATGAAATTCTCGCCGCCCTTGCCATAGTTGGTGCCCGAATTCATGGCCACGGCGGCATTCTGGGCGAACCACAGATTGACCATGTCCGCCGACGTTACCTTCTTGGGCATGCCGGTGGCGGGGTTGACGGGCGGATTCTTGTTCATGTCGTCCGCCATCTTCTGGGCATTGATCTTGTTCGCCACCGCCGAGACATCGATCCAGGCCAGATAGGTGGATTCCGGCTTCTGGCCCACCTTCAGCATGGGAATGTTGGCCTTGATATATTTATTGGTGAAGTCGTGATTGCCGTCGATATAGGCGACGCACTGATCGAGCCATTCGCCGCCGCCGGAATAGGCCGCCTGCTCCGCCAGCATGCCCATGGTGGACAGGTCAGCGTGATTGTTGGCTTGCGTCTTGCGGTAAAGATCCTGGTTGGTCGAGAAGAACCAGGCGCATTTCATGCCCGGCAGCGAGAAGGACTTGCTGCCCGACTTATAGGTGATGCTGTTGTCGACGATCTTCTTGTCGTCGAGAGTGGCGAAGGGCACGTATTTCTGCCCCTTGGAGACGAAGTCGCAATGGATTTCGTCCGACAGCACCACGATATTGTGCTTGAGGCAGAGTTCGCCGTAGCGGGTGAGTTCTTCCTTGGTCCAGGCGCGGCCCACCGGGTTCTGCGGATTGCAAAGGATTGAGACTTTGACGTCAGGCGTCATGCGGCGCTCGAAATCGTCCCAATCCATCTCGTAGCGGCCGTTGACGTATTTCATCAGGCTTTCTTCGGCCACCGTGTTGGTGAAGCGGACGTCGCTGTAGAAGCCACTATAGATCGGCGTCGCCATTAAGACTTTGCTGCCGGGCGGGCAAAGCGCCCTCATCGACGCGATGATGCCGGCATGGACGCCCGTGGTGACGCCGAGCTGCTCCGGATTGATGTTCTTGATCCCGTAACGCTTTTCGTTCCAGGCGATGATGCCTTTCTTGAAAGCCGTCGGACCGGGCGAGGCCATGTCGACATAGCCCCAATTCTCATGCTCCATCCGCTTCTTCAACGCCGCGGTGATGGACGGCGCGCATTTGAAATCCATGTCGGCGGTGGTCATGCCGGCGATGATGCGGCTCATGTGGTTGACGCGAACCGGCATGTCCCATTTCACGCTGTCCGTGCCGATGCGGTTGTACGGCGTGTCGAAATCGAACTTTCCCGCCATCGGCGCCGCCGCTGCCGGAGCGCTGGCCGCGATGCTGGCCGCCAAAGGACCAAGGGCAAGAACGCCACCGCCAAGTCCTGCATTCCTGAGGAACGACCGGCGGTCGTGTCCCTTACGCGAACTCTGTTCCAAGCTAACCTCCCAAATTTTTTGGCCTGATGGTTTCGCCTCGAATACCGGCCGGCCAGCGCTCCAAACTTTGGGACGGCGTTCGGGCGCGGCGACAATAGCGGGTTTCGGGAAGATTGCTTAGTCGTTGCGCGAAGTTCAGAAATAGCGGCTTGCGGGGCGCGTTTCGCGCTGCTCGGATCATTCCCGAAGTAATATCAGCTACTTATTGAATTTCCGGGGCGGCCAGTTCGTCATGAGCGACCTGCTGCAACGCCGTCGTCACTTCGGGCGCGAAGCCGAAATCAACCGCCGCCTTTTCCCGTGGGCCCAGGGAAAGCGGATCGCGCCCCGTGATCTTGCCGAACACCACCAGCGCTTCGAGATAGGAGCCGAATATGCTGGCGTGATGATTGTCGGAGGCCCAAAGATTGAGCTGGCTGTCCGGAAAGCCCTCATAGGGATTGGAGCCTGCGACTCCGGTGGCAAACGCGCGGTTCCATGCGGTGCCAACCGGGATGACGCCCCTGATACCGGGACTGGCCTTGCGCGCTTCCTCATAGCCCTTGGCCACATCCAGTGCCATTTGCGCGATGCCCTTGCCATGCCAGGGCGTCCGCGCGGGGTACGTCAAATCTGCGCATGACCAGGTGGCGTTCAGATAGATCTTCACATCGGGATTGCGGGCATGAAACGCCTTGTCGAATTTCTTCGCATATTCGACCACGATCCCCGGATCGCCGGGCCGTCTGGCGTCAAGCGTCGAATAACTCTGCAGCACCACCACATCCCACGCGCGGTCCAGCAAAGGCAGCTTTTGCCTGTAATGGTAGTCCAGACCGACGCCGCCCTCCTGTTCCAAGGTGACGTCAAAGTCGAGGCCGGCCTGCCGGGCAAATGTCTTGAAAAGCGCGGGAATGCCGCCGACGGTCTTGCCGTCCTTATCAGGCGGCGTGAGATCGTGAATGTCGCTGGCGCCATAATCCATGGCGCCGGACTCGGCGCCGGCGGTGAAACTGTTGCCCACGAACAGGATCGAGGTGGCGGCCTGGGCGCTCCCGCCCAGCGCCATCAAGGCCAAACAGGCGGCAATCAGATGTTTCATGTCCCCTCATGCCGAAGACGCGTGGGCAATATACTGCCAAGGCGAGCGAGCGCGATCTTGTGTCCGGCGCATGGTAACGACAAGCCGATATCGCGAGCGCCGTTATGCGGGCGACCCGTCGCCCGGGCCTGAGCCTCCGCGCGGCCACCAGCCGCGCCCGACAAACAGGACATAGGCAATCACGGCGAGGATCAGAATGTGGCCGAGGGAAAAATGGTGCGACATAGAGGTACTCTACGCGCGGCCGCACCCCGCCGACAGCCATGACGAAAGGCGGGAAATCCCGCTTCGGGCAGATGAAATCCATGCCGGGCCACCAGTCGGCGGCATTCCGGATCGAATCTTTCTAACGTATTGAATTATAAAGGAATTTGGTGGGTGATGTAGGAATCGAACCTACGACCCGCTGATTAAGAGTCAGCTGCTCTACCAACTGAGCTAATCACCCACGCCCGCCGGTTCTGAATGCCGGCAAGGCGGGCCTCTTAGCAGAGGGGTACCCCCCTGTCCAGAAAACCTCGCGCCTCGTCCACATGCCTGGAAAATAACGCCGATCCGGCGATTTCAAGCTCGCTATGGGGCAGTGAGCCTTAGCCCAGGCTTTCTTCCCCCGCATGGCGAAGCCATTGGCGGGGGAAGATGTCTTCCGAAGGTTTATCCCGAGGAAGACAGATGGGGGCAAATAGGAAGCGCGTCTTGGCTGAGCCCCGCCTCCCCTTCGGCGCGAAGCGCCTGGAAGGGGGGGTGGCCGTAGCACGCTCTCGAGGGTGCGTAGGCCGGAGGGGTTCAAGATTAAATAATCCCGCCAGAATGGCGGGGAATCTCCACCTGCCGGTGGACATGCACACTCATCAAAAGTCCGAAGCCGAACATCACCGTCAGCATGGCGGTGCCGCCATAGGAAAGAAGCGGCATGGGAATGCCCACCACGGGGATCAGCCCCATCACCATCAGCCCGTTGATCATGATGTAGAAGAAGAAGTTCAGGGTGATGCCCATCGCCAGGAGGCGGGAGAACTGGCTGCGCGCGCTGGTGGCGATCTGAACGCCATAGAACAGCACCACCGCAAACAAGATCAGCAACGCCACGCTGCCCACGAAACCGAACTCTTCCCCGAAATTGGTGAAGATGAAGTCGGTCTGCTTTTCCGGCAGGAAGTTGAGGCGGCTCTGCGTGCCATTGAGAAAGCCCTTGCCCGACAGGCCGCCGGAGCCGATGGCGATCTTGGCCTGGGTGATGTTCCAGCCCGCGCCTAGTGCGTCGGCTTCCGGATCCAGGAAAGTCATCACCCGCGCCTTCTGGTAATCATGCAGCACGAAACGCCAGGCCAACGGCACGGCGGTGGCGATCGCCGCCAGGGCCGGGGCGATCCAGTACCAGGAAAGGCCGGCCAGAAAGAGCAGCGCGCAGCCATCGGCCACGATGATCAAGGTGGTGCCGAGATTGGGCTCGATCACCACAAACAAGGCCGGAATGCCGATCATCGCCAGCGCGATGCCCAGATTGAGCGGCTTGGAGACTTCCTCCACGCTTTTGCCGTGCAGGAAACGGGCGAGCGCCAGCACCAGAGACACTTTCATCAACTCGGACGGCTGCAGATCGACCGGGCCCAGCGAGATCCAGCGCTGGGCGCCCAGGCCTTCATGACCGGCCACGTCCACCGCGATCAGGAGCAGCAGCGCCACCGCATAAGCGGGATAGGCCAGGCTCATCCACACCCTGACATCGATGGTGGCCGCGATCACCAGGATGAAAAGACCGACGATGAATTTGGACAGCTGCGACAGCGCCCAGGGATGAAAATGCCCGCCCGCCACCGAATAGAGCATGGCGATGCCGCCCGCCGCGATAATGGTGACCAGAAGCACCAGGCCCCAATTCACTTCCAGCAGCTTGTCGGTCAAGCCGAGAGTGCGTTTGGCGGCGGCATAGGGGCGAGAGATCATGGTGAGCCCCCTTTGTCGGTACGATGGATCATCGCACGGGCTCTTCCGTCAGCGCCGCCGCCTTGATCGGATAGGCGGCAGGCATGCCGAGCGGATCGCGCTTCTGGGTGTAAAGCAGGACGTCGCGCGCCATCAGCACCTGGGGATGGCCCACCGCGCCATGCTCGACGATGCAGGCGCAGGCATATTTGGGCTGAGCCACCGGCGCGAAGGCAATGAACAGGCCATGATCGCGCAACTTCCAATCCAGCGCGGCATCCTTGGTCACGCCACGCAGATGCTCCTCGGCGCTGTAGGCGCGCACTTGTGCGGTACCGGTCTTGCCCGCCATCTCGAAGCCCGGCTCGGCAATGCGGAAAGCATAGGCGGTGCCGCCCGGAACATTGGTCACCTGATTCATGCCCTCACGAACCCGGGCCAGACCCTGTTCCGACAAATCGAGCGGCGCAGCCGATTCGCGGCGGGTCAGTTCCCCGCCCACCATATGCACCAGGCGCGGGCTCACGCTGCGGCCCGACGCGATGCGGCTGACCTCAAGGGCCAATTGCAAAGGCGTGGCCGTGACATAGCCCTGGCCGATGCCGCAGCTCATCGTGTCGCCTTGTTGCCAGGCGACGCCATAGCGTTTCTGCTTCCAGGCGCGGCTGGGAATGAAGCCGGATTTCTCGCCCGGCAATTCGATGCCGGTGGGCGCGCCCATGCCAAGCTTCAGCGCCACTTCCTGAATTTTATCGATGCCGAGGCGCCGCGCCGTCTCATAGAAGAACACGTCGCAGCTGTTCTTCAATCCGCCTTCCAGATCCAAGGTGCCGTGGCCGCCTTTTTTCCAGCAATGGAACGTGTGGTTGCCCAAGGTCGTGGCGCCACTGCACGAAACGCGATAATCGGGCGTGGCCAGGCCCGCCTCCACCGCCGCCAGCGCCACCACCGGCTTGAAGGTCGAGCCGGGCGGATAGACGCCGCTCATCACCTTATCCAGAAGCGGCTTATGATCGTTGGTGGTCAGATCCTTCCACTGGTCCGGCGAAATGCCGACATTGAAAAGATTGGGATCGTAGCCGGGGGTCGATGCCATGGCGATGATGTCGCCGGTCGCCACATCGGTGACGATGCAGGCCGCGCTTTCATTGCCCAGCCGCTGGGCAACGAATTTCTGCACGTCGTGATCGATGGTGAGCCAGATATCCTGACCCGGTTCGCCCGCATCATGGCCCAGCTCGCGGATCACGCGGCCATAGGCGTTGACTTCCACCCGCGACGCGCCCGCCTTGCCCCGCAGGACATCATCATATTGGCGCTCGATGCCCTTCTTGCCGATTCGATAGCCGGGAATGCTCAGAAGCGAATCCGCGTCGTCCTTCTTGTCGCCGGGCGAAACCTGGGCGACGTAACCCAGAATGTGCACCAGCTCGTCGTTGAAGGGATAATCGCGGGTCTCGCCCACATCCGGCTGCACGCCCGGCAGATAGGGCAAATGCATATTGATGCGGGAGAATTCCTCCCAGCTGAGATTTTCCGCCACCGGCACGGGCACGAATTTGCGATTCTGCGCCAGAGTCGTCAGGACACGCTTTTTCTGCGCGTCGGTCAGGGCGATCACCTTGCCGATGATATTGAGCGCCTCTTCGACGCCTTCGGTGGCCTGCTCGGCCACCAGCAGCACCCGGTAATTGCGCCGGTTGTTGGCCAGCTCCACGCCGAAGCGGTCGAAGATGCGGCCGCGCGGCGGCGCCAAGAGCCGCTCATTGATGCGGTTGTCCTCCGCCTCGGTCATATACTGATCGCCGTCGCGGATCTGGAGCTGATAGAGCCGCCCGGCCAGGACGCCAAACACCAGCGCCATGCCGCCGCCCAGCCCCAGCGAGCGGCGGGTGAAAGTGGCGTAACGCGATTTATCCTTCTTATCGAACAGCGGCATCAGGGTTCACTCCTGAGCGGTCCGACCAGACGGCGATGGATCACGCCCACGAGATAGGCGCCGGGAACATAGAACACCGCGGTCATGGCCAGCTCGGCCACGATGGGCGAGATCAGCGGTATCTGCCAGTAATAGAGCGCGATGATGAAATAGGTGCTGGCGCAGGCGATCAGCGCGGCGGTGGCGAAGCCCAGGACCGCGCCCAGCCCCGGCAAGCCGGCAAAGGCGTCGCGCTGCCGGTCGATCACCGCGTAAGTAATGACGAAAGACAGGGTCCAAACGCCCGGCGGCCCGCCCGCCATGATGTCCTGCAGGATGCCGATGCCGAACACGGCGGCCGGGGTCATCAGGTCTGGCCGCACCAGGCACCAGAAATAGATCGGCACCAGGGCCAGGAGCGGCGCCGGAATCAGGCCATTGGTGAGCGACAAAGGCAGGTTCGAGATCAGCACGGCAAAAAGGCCGCACAGAAACGGGACCAGCACGGAGAGAGATCGCCAACTCATCCGTGTCCCTGCGTGTTCGGCGATATCCATGGGCCGCTCATCGATCTTCGTCGGCCTGATCGGCCGGCGAGGTTGGTTGAGCGGCGGGCGGCGCGGCCGGCTTGGCCGCGACAGGCGGCTCCGGCGCGATGGTGATGACGGGCGGAGTGGCGGTTGCGGGCGGAAGCCCGGCGGCCACGGCGGGAAGCTCCAGGCTGGACGGCAATTGTTCGGGCGGCTTGCGGAAGGCCAGCACTTCCACGTCTTCGCTGGAAGCCGCATCGGCCAGCAGCGCGACCCGGTATTTGCCGCCCTGTTCCACCACCGTGCCGATAGGAAGACCCGGCGGCAACAGGCCACCGTCGCCCGACGAGACGATCTGGTCGCCCGCGCGCAAGGTCACGATCTGAGAGAGCGTATCCAAGGTCGGCATGGCGGTGTTGTCGCCCACCATGATGGCCTGGCGGTTGCCCGGCGAAATGCTCACCGGAATGCGGCTGTTGAGGTCGGTGAGCAGGATCACCCAGCTGGTGCGGCTGCCCGCCAGATAGATGCGCCCGATCATGCCGCGCGCATCCACCACCGCCTGGCCCGGCTTGATGTTGTGCGCGGAACCGGCGTCCAAAATCATCGTCTCCAGGAAGGGACGGCTAGCCCGGCCGATCACGCGTGCCAGCACGGAATCCACGCCCGGATCCGGCACGGCATGCAACAGGCTCTGATAGCGCGCCACCCGGTCCTGCATCACCACGGCGACATTGCGCCATTGGCGCAGCCGCGCATTCTCGTCCTTGAGGCGCAGATTCTCCTGATAGACGCTGAAGAGTTCGTCCACCGAACCGACCCAGCGGTCGAATTGCACCAGGGGCGCATGCGCGACGGACAAAATCGGCTGCATCCAATCGGTCATGGACATGCGGGCGCGGTCGAACAGCCCCGATTGCGCCTTGCCCAAAAGCACCAGAACCACCGCAAGCGCCATTACGATGACCAGCGGAAGCTGGGCATTGCTGCGGCGGGCGATCTTCCAGGTGCCGTTGGCCATGAACCCTTTCAACCCATGCGCTTAGAACGCGGTGGACAGCACGTGACGCATCACCTTGGTATTCTCCAGCACCCGGCCGGTGCCGAGCGCCACACAGGACAAAGGATCGTCCGCGATGGAAACCGGAAGACCGGTTTCGTTGCGCAGGACCGAATCCAGATTCGCCAGGAGCGAACCGCCGCCCGTCAACACTATGCCCTTGTCGACGATGTCGGCGGCCAGTTCCGGCGGCGTGGCTTCCAGCGCCACTTTCACCGCTTCGACGATGGCGCCCACCGGTTCCGCCAGGGCTTCGGCGATATGACGCTGGGTGATGGTGATTTCCTTCGGCACGCCATTGAGAAGATCGCGGCCCTTTATCTCCATGGTGACGCCGCTGCCGCCATCGGGCGCCGCGGCCGAGCCGATTTCCTTCTTGATGCGCTCCGACGAGGCTTCGCCGATCAGCAAATTCTGGTGGCGGCGGATATAGGCGATGATCGCTTCGTCCATCTTGTCGCCGCCCACCCGGACCGAGCGGGAATAGACGATGCCGCCCAGCGAAAGCACCGCCACTTCCGTGGTGCCGCCGCCGATATCGACCACCATCGAGCCGGTGGGCTCGCTGACGGGAAGACCGGCGCCGATCGCCGCCGCCATCGGCTCTTCGATCAGGAACACCCGGCGCGCGCCCGCCGACAAGGCCGATTCCTGAATCGCGCGGCGTTCCACCGCGGTCGAGCCCGACGGCACGCAGACGATGATCATGGGATTGGCGAAGGAGCGGCGGTTATGCACCTTGCGGATGAAATGCTTGATCATCTCCTCGGCGACTTCGAAGTCGGCGATGACGCCATCGCGCATGGGGCGGATCGCTTCGATATTGCCCGGCGTCCGGCCCAGCATCATCTTGGCGTCGTTGCCGACGGCGCGAACCGATTTCTTGCCGCCCCTGGTGGTGATGGTGGCCACCACCGACGGCTCGTTGAGCACGATGCCGCGCCCTTTGACATAGACAAGCGTGTTCGCCGTCCCAAGGTCGATGGCCATGTCGCTCGAAAGAGCGCCAAGAAGACTGCCGAACATAAATTACCTGCCCGTTCCTGACTTAAGCGACACATGCCCCTCGACAACCCCGAGCGATGCAGCCCCCGGCTTGGGTGCCGGGGGCTCTCATTCATCGCGCGACGGTCAACGCTTCCGGCGCCTGCTTTTCGCGTTTCACCAACAATTTGTTCAGCGCGCTCACATAGGCATGGGCCGCCGCCACCAGCGTATCGGTGTCGGAAGCCTTGCCCGTGACCGTGCGTCCATTCTCTTCCAGCCGCACATTCACCGTGGCCTGGGCGTCGGTGCCCTCGGTCACGGCATTGATCTGGAACAGCTGCAAGACCACCGTGTGCGGATAGGCCTCGTGGATGGCGCGGAAAACCGCGTCCACCGGGCCGTCGCCATTGGTGGTGACGTGCTTGTCTTCGCCATGGACCGACAGGGTCATGGTCGCTTGCGGCTTGATGCCGGTGCCGGTCTCGACCCGCACCGATACGACCTTGATGGCTTCCTGGCCCCGCATGAAACCGTCATCGACCAGGGCGGCGATGTCCTCGTCGAAGACATGCTTCTTCTTGTCGGCCAGATCCTTGAAGCGGCGGAAGGCGTCCTCGAAGGCCGCGTCTTCCAAGGTGTAACCCATGCTTTCCAGCTTGTCCTTGAAGGCGTGACGGCCCGACAGCTTGCCCAGCATCAGCGAGGTGGAGTTCACCCCCACATCTTCGGGCCGCATGATCTCATAGGTCTCGACATTCTTGAGCATGCCGTCCTGATGGATGCCGCTTTCATGGCTGAAAGCATTCTTGCCCACGATCGCCTTGTTGTACTGGACAGGAAAGCCGGTGACGTTGGAGACCAGCTTCGACGCCTTGGACAGCATGGTGGTGTTGATGTTGGTGGCGAAAGGCATGATGTCCTTCCTCACCTTCAACGCCATCACGATCTCTTCCAGCGCGGCATTGCCGGCGCGCTCGCCGATGCCGTTGATGGTGCATTCCACCTGGCCCGCGCCCGCCAGCACGCCGGCCAGCGAATTGGCCACGGCCAGGCCCAAATCGTTATGGCAATGGGTGGAGAAGGTCACCTTGTCCGCGTTGGGCACGCGGTTGCGCAGCATGGTGACGATCTCGAAATATTCCTGGGGCGTGGTGTAGCCAACCGTGTCGGGAATATTGATGGTGGTGGCACCGGAATGGATCGCCACTTCCACGCAGCGGCAGAGAAAATCGGGCACCGTGCGGGTGGCATCTTCCGCCGACCATTGCACGTCGCATGTGAAATTGCGGGCCCGCGTCACCGACGCGCCGATCGCTTCCAGCACCGCGTTTTCGCCCATATTCAGCTTGTGCTTCATATGCACGGGACTGGTGGAGATGAAGGTGTGGATGCGGGGACGGCGCGCGGTCTTCAGCGCTTCGCCCGCGCGGTCGATATCCTTGAAGCCGGCGCGGGCCAGGCCGCAGACCGAAGCATTCTTGACGATCTTGGTGATCTCGCTCACCGCCTTGAAATCGCCGGGCGATGAAATCGGGAAACCGGCTTCGATGATATCGACACCCATCTCGTCGAGCAGCTCGGCGATGCGCAGCTTTTCCTCATGCGTCATCGCGGCGCCGGGCGATTGTTCGCCGTCGCGCAAGGTGGTGTCGAAAATCTTGATCTTCTTCAGTTCCGTGTTGGTCATGACCTAAAGTCCTTCTGTTCGCCGCTTGGCGGTTCTGTGTCTCCTTCGCAGTTCATCCCCTAAACACCCGCGCGCGATGATTTTCGCACGCCATCAGGCGCCTAGGGGCAGCTAAGAAGAAGCAGAAGCGCGTACGAAGAACCGAGGGAAGGACGGGCTATCGAAACAGGGCGCAGGGCGACGCCAGGGGAAACTTCCCCTTCCGTCTTTCCGCCGTGTGAGCCCTTCGTCATGAGCCAGTCGCCGTTCCGTCCGCCGAATTCGAAGCCGTCACCCTAGAAGGCTTAACCCTAATGGCTTAAGCGACGGTAAAATCACCGTTTTTTTCAAAGGCTGGGGCGGTTTTACGCCGAATTTGCGCGAAAGAGCAAGGGCGCGCAGGATGGCGCATTCCAAAAAAGCGCCCGGCCCTTTGATTGAAATTCTTGAACTTTCCAAAGCCTATGCCGGGTCGGGAACCCAGGCTGTCTCGGACTTCAACCTGTCGGTCCCCGAGGGCGAGTTCCTGGTGCTGATCGGGCCGTCCGGCTCCGGCAAGACCACGACCTTGAACATGGTCAACCGGCTGGTGGAACCGGATGGGGGTGAGATCCGGATCCAGGGCCGGAACGTGCTGGAATCCGATCCCGTCATGCTGCGTCGCAGCATAGGTTATGTCTTTCAGGAAGCTGGGCTTTTCCCGCACATGACGGTTGCCGAAAACATCGCGGTAACGCCCAACCTCTTGGGCTGGGATCAGCCCCGGATCCGGACGCGGGTGCATCAGCTTCTGGATATGGTCCAGCTGGAGGAAGGCGCCTTCGCCAACCGGCTGCCCCTGGAGCTGTCAGGCGGCCAGCGCCAGCGGGTGGCATTGGCCAGGGCCCTGGCCGCGCGCCCGCCGGTGCTTCTGCTGGACGAGCCTTTCGGGGCGCTGGACCCGGTGACCCGGGAATCCGTGGCCGCCGATGTCCGCCGGATCCACCAGCGCCTGGGCCTGACCACCCTGATGGTCACCCATGACATGACCGAAGCCTTGCTGATGGCCGACCGGATCGCGGTGATGCGGGACGGGCGCCTGATCCAGGTGGGAACGCCGCGCGAGCTGGCCTCCAGTCCCGCCGACGAATTCGTCACCCAGCTGATCGAAAATCCCCGCCGCCGGGCCCATGCCCTGGCCGAAATGCTGAACGCATGAACGACAGCGTTCGCGAAGCCTGGCGGCTTCTGCCCGATTACCTGGGCCAGCACGTGATACTCAGCGTTTCCGCGCTGCTCCTGGGTGTGGCGGTGAGCCTGCCCTTGGGCATCGCCGCGGCCCGCAGCCGCCGTTTCGGCACGCCGCTTCTGGCGGCGGTGAGCGTAATTCAGACCATTCCCGGCCTTGCCTTGCTGGCGCTGTTCTATCCCCTGCTCCTGGCGCTATCCGCGCTCACCCAGGATCTGTTCGGCGTTTCCATCCGCGCCTTGGGTTTTCTGCCCGCGCTTCTGGCGCTGACGCTCTATGCCATGCTGCCGATCCTTCGGAATGTGGTGACGGCGCTGGACGGTCTGGATCCCGCCATCCTGATGGCGGCCAAGGGCGTGGGCATGACGCCCCGCCAATCCTTGTTCAAAGTCGAACTGCCGCTGGCGGCGCCTTTGGTCTTGGCCGGCATCCGCACCGCCACGGTCTGGGTGGTGGGCATCACCACCCTGTCCACACCGATCGGGCAGACCAGCCTGGGCAACTACATCTTCACCGGCCTTCAGATCGAGAATTGGGTGTTCGTGCTGTTCGGCTGCGTGGCCGCCGCCGCGCTGGCGCTGACCTTGGACCTGCTGCTGGCGGTGGCGGGATCGGGCCTGGCGATGCGCTTGCGGGGACGGCTGATCGCGGCGGGACTGGGCGTCATCGCGGTGATCGCGGCGGCGTTGGCGCCGGAGCTGGCCCACCAGCGGCCCGCCCATCAGGGCATCGTGATCGGGGCCAAGAATTTCGGCGAGCAATATATCCTCTCGCAATTGATGGCATCGCGCCTGCATCAGGCCGGCTTTTCCGTAGTTGAGAAAAGCGATCTGGGTTCGACCATCGCCTTTCGGGCGCTCGGCGCGGGCGATATCGACGCCTATGTCGATTATTCGGGCACCTTGTGGGGCAACATCCTGGGTCGCACCGACATGCCGGGCCGCCAGGCGATGCTGGATCAGCTTGCCGCCGCCTTGCAGAAGGATCACGGCATCCTCTCGCTGGGTTCGCTGGGTTTCGAAAATGCTTACATTTTCGCCATGCGGAAGGAGCGCGCCGAAGCCCTGCACATCAAGAGCCTGGCCGATCTGGCGGCCCACCCGGATTTGCGCATCGGCGGTGATTTCGAAATCTTCTCCCGCCCCGAATGGCGGGCCGTGGCTTCGGCCTATGGCCTTGGCGCGATGAAGCGGCGGCAATATCAGCCCGATTTTCTCTATCGCGCGGTGATGAGCGGTGACGCTGATGTGGTGTCGGCCTTTTCCAGTGATGGCCGCATCGCCCGTTACGATCTGGTCATCCTGGAAGACCCCAAATCCGCCCTGCCGCCTTATGACGCCATGCTGCTGGTGGGGCCCGCGCATGCGCATGACGCCAAATTCATCGCCGCGCTGAAGCCCCTGATTGGCAGCATCTCCTTAACCCTGATGCAGCAGGCCAATCTTCGGGTGGACCGCGACCAGGACAAACAGACCCCCGCCACCACCGCGGCCTGGATGGATCAGCGCCTGCCGCATTGAATCCTGGCCCGTGAATCGGGGCGGATTGACTTGTCAGGCCGGCGCGACAATAGAACAGCTTCGAATGTCACATTCGAATGTCACATGGGCTTCACATCATCGCGTGAAGTGCTGTTTGCCGGTTCAACATCAATGATCAAGGCTTGCCGGACATGAAGATCCTGCCGCCCGTTTCGATCGAAGCACGCCGCTTGTTGCCCAGCCGCTGGGACATCTTGGCGGCGGTGCTGGTGCTTGGTTTCCTGGTCGCTTTCGCCGATGCCAGCCGCTTCCTGGTGCATCCCTTGAGCTCCATTTCCGGCGATTATCTGAAGCTCAATCCCGCCGATCTGCCAGGCTATGCGCTGCGCACGTCGCTGCGCATGTTGATCGCGATGGGCATATCCTTGGCCTTCACCTTCACCTACGCAACCTGGGCGGCGAAGAATAAGCGGGCCGGAATGCTCTTGGTGCCGCTGCTCGACATCCTGCAGTCGGTGCCGATCCTGTCCTTCCTCTCCATCACCATCGTCTGGTTCCTGTCGCTGTCGCCCGGCCGCATCCTGGGCGCGGAGCTGGCTTGCGTCTTCACCATCTTCACCGGCCAGGCCTGGAACATGGCCTTCAGCTTCTACCAGTCGCTGCGTACCGTGCCGCCGGAACTGGAAGAGGCAGGCCGCATGTTCGGGCTGAATGCCTGGGCGCGCTTCTGGCGCATCGAGGCGCCCTTCGCCATGCCCTCCCTGATCTGGAACATGATGATGAGCATGTCGGGCGGCTGGTTCTTCGTCACATTGTCGGAAGCCATCAGCGTAGGCAAAACCAATATCGCGCTGCCCGGCGTGGGGTCGTGGATCGCGGTCGCCATCGCGCAAAAGAATCTGCCCGCCATCCTCTACGCCATCGTGGCGATGCTGATCGTGATCCTGGTCTATGACCAGCTTCTGTTCCGCCCCCTGGTCGCCTGGGCCGACCGTTTCCGGGTTTCCAGCGAACCGTCGGACGAAGCACCCCAGTCCTGGGCGCTCACCGTCTATCGCCGCTCGCGCCTGCTCGACCTGATGACGGCGCCGTTCGAGCAGATGATGCGCTGGTCCTATCATTGGCAGCCGCCCAGCTTCGGCATCAAGGCGGCGGTGCGCGATGTCGACAGTCGGCTCGCCGACATTGTCTGGTACATTGTGCTGGCGTTGCTGGGCGCCTTCGCCGCCTGGCGCATCAGCCTTTTCTTCGGCCAGGCCCATTTCAGCTGGAGCGACGCGGCCACCGCCTTCGGCTATGGCTGCATCACCCTGATCCGCGTGATCGTGCTGATCGGGCTGGCCAGCCTGATCTGGACCCCGATCGGCGTCTATGTCGGCCTTCGGCCCAGGCTCACCGCGCTGGTACAGCCGGTGGCGCAGTTCCTGGCCGCCTTTCCCAACAATCTTCTCTTTCCGCTGGTGGTGTCGCTGATCGTGTTCTGGGACGCCAGCCCCGATATCTGGCTGTCGCCGCTGATCGTGCTGGGCACCCAATGGTACATCCTGTTCAACGTCATCGCCGGCGCCAGCACCATGCCGCAGGAATTGCGCGACGCTGCCGAGAATTTCGGCGTCAAAGGCTGGCTATGGTGGCGGAAGGTCGCCCTGCCCGCGGTCTTTCCCTATTACGTGACGGGCGCGATCACCGCGTCCGGCGGCGCCTGGAACGCTTCCATCGCGGCGGAAGTGGCCAGCTGGGGCGACCACACGCTGCGCGCCCACGGGCTTGGCGCCTATATCGCCGACGCGGTCAATGCGGGCGATTTCCGCCATGTGCTTTTGGGCACGATTGTGATGAGCTTTTTTGTGGTGGTCGTGAACCGGCTGCTCTGGCGTCCGCTCTATTGGTACGCTGAGCGCAAATTTAGATTGACCTGAGGTCGCCATGGCAGAGCTTCTGAATGTCGAGCATGTGCGCCGCACCTTCCCGCGCGGCGGCGGCGAGGAATTGCTGGTGCTGGACGATGTCAATCTTTCCTTGAAGCAGGGCGAGATCGTGGGACTTCTGGGCCGGTCGGGTTCGGGCAAATCCACCTTGCTGCGCCTGATCGCGGGCCTAGCGCGGCCCCAAGGCGGGCGCCTCACTTACATGGGCGCGCCCATCGAAGGCCCGGCGCAAGGCGTCGCCATGGTGTTCCAGAGCTTTGCCCTATTTCCCTGGCTCACCGTGCTGGAGAATGTGCAGCTTGGGCTGGAAGCCTTGAACCTGCCGCCGCGGGAGATGCGCGAGCGGGCGCTCGCCGCCATCGATTTGATCGGCCTGGACGGTTACGAAAGCGCCTATCCGCGCGAATTGTCCGGCGGCATGCGCCAGCGCGTGGGCTTTGCCCGCGCTGTCGTGGTGCATCCCAATATCCTTCTGATGGACGAGCCCTTCAGCGCCCTCGATGTGCTGACGGCGGAGAATCTGCGCACCGACCTGGTGGAGCTTTGGGGCAACGGCAAGCTGCCGATCAAAGGCATCGTCCTGGTCACGCATAACATCGAAGAAGCGGTTCTGATGTGCGACCGGGTGCTGCTCTTCTCGTCCAATCCGGGCCGGGTCGGTTCGGAAATCAAGATCGACCTGCCTCAGCCGCGCGACCGCACCTCGCCCCAGTTCGAGCATTATGTCGACCAGATCTATGTCGAAATGACCGCGCGCCGGGTGGAGCGCCTGCGCGAGCAGCAGGCCCGCGCCAATGCCGGCATCGAAATGCCGCTGGTGCATGTCTCGCCCAACCAGATCTCCGGCTTGATCGAAGCCTTGGCAGCCGCACCCTATGACGGCAAGGCCGACCTCCCCGACATCGCCTATGAACAGGAACTGGAAGTGGACGAACTCTTCCCCGTCGCCGAAGCCATGCAGCTGCTGCGCCTGGCGGATGTCGAAGGCGGCGATATCAAGCTCACCCATATGGGCAAGCGTTTTGCCGACGCGGATCTCAACGAGCGCAAGGAAATCTTCTCCCGCTCCCTGATGAACAATGTGCCATTGGCCGGGCATATCCGCCGCATATTGGACGAACGCGCCAGCCACTCCGCGCCCAAGAGCCGCTTCCTGGACGAGTTGGAAGATCACATGGCCGAAGACGCGGCAGAGGATTCGCTGAAAACCGTCGTGTCCTGGGCCCGCTTCGGAGAGCTGTTTTCTTATGACGACGACGCGGCGCTATTCAGCTTGGAAAATCCGACCTGACAGATCGCGCGCCGCTTTCGAGGCGGGCGTTCGGGCGGCAAAAGCTCCACTGGAGCTTTTGCTCCTCGCCCTCACGGGCCCGCTTCGGAGAGCTGTTCTCTTATGACGACGACGCGGCGCTATTCAGCCTTGAAAATTCCACCTAGCTCTTCGCAACCGCGAAGGATCGCCCTGCATTGACCGACGCTCAACCTTGCTGAAACAATGCCGCCGCACGGGTGGGGACTCGCATGGCGAAACGCGATGACGACCGCATGGTGGGACGCCGTGCCTTTCTCAAAAAAGCTACCCTTGCGGGCGCGGGTGCCCTGACGGCACCACTCGCCGCACCCGCCGCAAAAGCACAGGCTCCCCGCGCCTCCAGCATTCCCGCCACCCCCAATCGTGAAGCCGAGCGCGGCACCCCGCCCGATATCCAGCCCATCACACAGACCAGCTGCGGTTCCGACTTCATGGTCGATGTGATGCGCGGGCTGGGCATCGAGCACACGGCCGCCTTTGTCGGCTCCAGTTTCCGGGGCCTGCATGAGTCGATCATCAATTACGGCATGCTGACCGATCCTCAGATCGATTTCCTCTCCTGCATGCATGAGGAGGTCTCGGTCGCCATGTGCCATGGCTATGCCAAGATCGAAGGCAAGCCCATGGCCGCGATGATGCACGACACGGTGGGGCTGCAGCACGCCTCGATGGCGATCTACAATGCCTATGCCGACCGCGTGCCGATGTTCCTGATCACGCCCACGGCGCCCGACCTGCGCACCCGCAAGACCATGGTGCAGTTCGTCCATTCGGTGCAGGACGGCGCCGCCATCGTGCGCGATTTCATCAAATGGGACGACCGGCCCGGATCGCTGCAGCATTGGGCGGAATCGGCCACGCGGGCGTGGAAATACGCCATGACCCCGCCTTACGGGCCGGTGCTGCTGGTCACCTCCACCGACCTTCAGGAAAATCCCATCGAAGAAGAGCCGCGCCCCGTCATCCCGCCCGTGCCCAAGATTTCCGCGCCGCAGGCCGAGGACGGCGCGTTGCGCGAGACCGCGAAGATGCTGGTCGAAGCGGAATCTCCGGTGCTGCTGTGCGACCGGCTGGCCCGCACGCCCACCGGCCTGCAATCTTTGGTCGAGCTTGCCGAGCTTTTGCAGGCGCCCGTGGTCGATGCTTCCGGACGGATGAATTTCCCCTGGCGCCACCCTCTCAACCAGTCCAGCCGCGGGCGCGCCGTCACCGGTCAGGCCGATGTGGTGCTGGGCATGGAGATGACGGATTTCTGGGGCGCCACCCACGCCTTCACCCCGCACACCGAAGCCAGCACGCAAAGCATCCTGAAGCCCGGCGCCAAGCGCATCAGTCTCACCGCCGTCGATCTGAATTTCCATTCCAACTTCCAGGATTTCGAACGCTATCCCGGCGCCGATCTGTCCTTGCAGGGCGATGCCGAAGCCAGCCTGCCGTCCCTGATCGCGGCTTGCCGGTCGCTGATCGACAAAAGCAAGCGCTCGAAATTCGAGATGCGGGGCAAAAAGCTGGGCGAAACGCATCTCGACGCCCTAGCCGATCAGCGCGCCCTGGCCGCGGAAGGTTGGGATTCGCAGCCCATCACCACGGCGCGGCTGGTGATGGAGCTTTACAACATCATCAAGGACGAAGACTGGACCTTGGCCTCCGGCAGCCTGTTCCAGAATGGCTGGCCGCAGAAATTGTGGCATGCCGACAAGCATCATCGCTATATCGGCGATGCCGGCGCCTATGGCATTGGCTATGCCGCGCCCGCGACCTTGGGCGCGGCGTTGGCCAACAAGAAGCATGGACGGCTGACGGTTTCGATCCAGGGCGATGGCGATCTGATGTGCTGTCCCAGTTCACTCTGGACCGCGGCGCATGAGAAAATCCCGATCCTCTACATCATGCACAACAATCGCGCCTGGCATCAGGAAATCATGCTGCTGCAGCAGGTGGCCAACCGCATGCAGCGCGGCATCGACCGCACTCATATCGGCACCACCATCCGCGATCCTTTCATCGATTTCAGCAAGATGGCGCAAAGCATGGGCGTGCATGGCCAGGGACCGATTACCGATCCGAAGGACCTGGGTGCCGCCATCAAGCGCGCGGTCGATGTGGTCAAACGCGGCGAACCCGCGCTGATCGATGTCGTCTGCCAGGGACGGTGAAAGCGATGAAGCAATTTGCCATCATCGTCTTCGCCGCTCTCGCAACCCCGGCTTTCGCACAGACTATTGCACCGGGCGACGCGGCACGCGGCAAGGATATCTATATGCGGGACGCCTGCTACACCTGTCACGGCACCACCGGCGCCAGCACCAGCTTTGTCGGGCCCAAACTGGCGCATGCCGGCCTGACCGCGAACCGCATCCTGCGCCAGTTGCGCCAGCCGCAAGCGCAGATGCCGGCCTATACGGAGCAGGTGCTGTCCGACAAAGACGCCGCGGACCTTATCGCCTATGTCCTGTCGCTGTCTGAAGGGCCAACGCCAAGCGGCAAGGACATTCCGCTGCTGAATCACTAAAGGGACGGGATCATGACGGCATCGACCGCGACACCGCTCAATCGCCAGCAGATTCTCGGGTTCTGGGCCGCCTGGTTCGGCTGGACTCTCGATGGCATGGATTCGGTGATCTATGCCCTGGTGCTCAGCCCGGCGATGAAGGAGCTGTTGCCCAAATCGGGTTTCGCCAACAGCCCCGCCGATATCGCCTTTGCCGGTTCGATCCTGTTCGCGCTCTTCCTGGTGGGATGGGGTCTGTCTTTCATCTGGGGCCCCTTGGCCGACCGGTTCGGCCGCGCCCGCTGCCTGGCCGTGACCATCCTGATCTTCTCGGTTTTCACCGGCGCCGCTGCCTTCGCGCAGAATGTGTGGGAGCTGGCTCTGTTCCGTTTTCTGGCGGGGATCGGCATCGGCGGCGAATGGGCGATGGCCGGCACGTATGTGGCCGAAGCCTGGCCCGAAGACCGCCGCAAGATGGGCGCGGGCTATCTGCAGACGGGATATTATGCGGGCTTTTTCCTGGCGGCGGCGCTGAACTTCACGGTGGGCGCCACATTCGGCTGGCGCGCCATGTTCCTGTGCGGCGCAGCCCCGATCCTGGTCGCGCTATTCACGTTGTCTCGCGTCAAGGAGCCGCCCCGCTGGGAACGCGGTCATGCGGGACCCCGCAGCCATCCGCTGCGCATGATATTTTCCGGGCCTTATCTCAAGCGCACGATCGTGAACAGCGCGCTGGTATCGGTGGCGATCATCGGGCTGCTCGTGCCGATCTTCGCGAAGGACTGGTTTTTCGCCCTCATGTCCCTCATCGTCTTCCCGCTGTGCCTGCTGCCCATCGTGAGGCTCGGCAAACGGGTGCGCAAGGTGGGTGCTCAGGAGGAATATGACTCACGAGCCCTCATGTCCGTCATGCAGGAGACCTTTTCCGGCATCCGCCTGGTGAAGGCCTACTGCCGCGAGGATCACGAGACGCAGAAGTTTGAGCGCACCAACCTCAGCATGACCCGCAACATGGTGAAGTGGGCGAAGGCCATCGAGCTCATCGGCCCGATCGTCGAGGCCGTGGCCTCCCTCGGCATTGCCGCCGGTCTGATATATGCTTGGGACAAGGACATGGGAGCGGATGACTTCTTCCTGCTCGTCTTTGGCCTCACACAGATTTACCCGCCGATCAAGGAACTCAGCCGCGTGCAGCTCTTTCTGCAAAAGACCACCGTGGCAGCCAGCATGGTGTTCGAGATCCTCGACCGCCAGCCTGACATCCAGGATGCTCCGAATGCGGGTGTGCTCGGCCGTGTGAAGGGAGCCATCGGCTTCAACGACGTCACCTTCCACTATCGCGATGCGCGTGGAGCCCGTGTCGAGCCGCCGGCGGCCCGCGGCATCACGTTGAACCTCGAACCCGGGAAATTTTATGCCGTTGTCGGCCCCAGCGCCGCGGGGAAGAGCACGCTCTTCAATCTCATGCTGCGGTTTTACGACCCGGACAGCGGCTCCATCACGCTCGATGGCACGGACATCAAGACCATTACCCAGGCCTCGCTGCGTGAAAACATCGGCCTGGTGAGCCAGGACACCTTCATCTTCCACGACACGCTGCGTGAAAACATCCGTTACGGCCGCCTCGATGCCACCGAGGAGCAGATCATCGCCGCTGCGAAGAAGGCGCATGCGCATGAGTTCATCATGCAGATCAAGGAAGGCTACGATGCCAGTGCCGGCGAAGGCGGGCGAAACCTTTCCGGCGGTCAAAAGCAGCGTCTTTCCATCGCACGGGCCATTTTGCATGATGCGCCCGCTTTGCTGCTCGATGAGGCCACCTCGGCCCTCGACACCGAGAGCGAGAAGGTGATCCAGGACGCCATCCATACCCTCTCTGAAGGGAAAACGGTCATCGCCATCGCCCACCGGTTGTCCACGGTGCTCGCGGCGCATCAGATCATCGTCATGGATGCAGGCCGTGTGGTGGCCGTCGGCTCGAATGAGGAGCTGCTGCGCACCTCGCCGCTCTATCAGCGGCTTCACAGCCTTCAGTTTGGCACCGAGGAAGCCACCGCGGAGGCATGATGTGGCATTTTCTGCACACGCCTTGACTTTGGGGCGGACCGGCACACTTCATGCGCCCCTCCAATACCATGCCCCAAGCCTCCTCGAAGCGTCTCTGGATCGTCAAACGCTCCTCCATTCACAACCGCGGCATCTTTGCCAAGCACGACATCCCGAACGACACGCCCATCATCGAGTATGTGGGCGAGAAGATCACCAAGGCGGAGTCTCGTCGTCGTGGTGATGCGCTGATGGAAAAGTCGAAGAAGACCGGCTGCGCGGCGGTTTACGTTTTCACCCTCAACAAACGCTACGACATCGATGGTGGCAAAGGCCGCAACCCGGCCCGCTACATCAATCATTCGTGCGCCCCGAACTGCGAGGCCTACATCATCCGCGGTCGCATCTGGATCTACTCGCTGCGTGAGATCAAGGCGGGCGAGGAGCTGACTTACAACTATGGCTTCGATGCCGACACCTGGGACGATCATCCCTGCCGCTGCGGTTCGAAGCGCTGCATTGGCTACATCGTCGAGGAGAAGCAGTGGCCGAAGCTGCTGCGCATCTTTGAAAAGATCGAGGCCAAGGCCAAGGCGAAGAAGCTCGCCGGAGCCGCGGCACCTGCGAAGAAACGCAAGGCGGCCTGATCAGCGCTTTGGCCGGATCAGCTTCAGCAATTCACCTGCCGTGATGGCCTGGTGGAAGACGATGTAGGTGCCGGGGGTGAAGGCGGCAGCCCGTTTTTTGGCTGCTGCACCGGGCGGTGGGTCTTCGAGCACGGGCTGGATCTCCGACACATGCCCCACGCAGTTTCCATGCGCATCCACGATGGCGGAGCCGCTCGAACCGGGTGCCCAGTCGAGTGTCGTTTCGAGCCAGACGGGCTTTGGCACCACCGTGCCTTCCGGAAGGTCCTTGGTTTCCTTTTTGCGAAGGAACGGACGTGTCACAAAACGGCTCACGATGCCCTCGGAGTAGTAGCCGCGCTTGCCGGAAGGATCGCTGAAGCACCATACCTCGTCGCCGGGAGTCACATCGGTGCCGAGGGGCAGGGGAGTGAGAGGCTTCTCCGGCTTCACGCGAATGATCGCGCAGTCTGTGCCGCTGCTCACGGCCAGCACTTCCGTCACTGGCAGCACCTCGTCATCATCCGTCGCTGCCACCAAATAGCCCTCGCGCATGCCCTCGGGTGCAGGCAGCACATGCGCACAGGTCCCCACCGCGCCATCGGCGGTGATGGCATAGCCGCCGGAGAGGTCGAGGTGCCACTTGTCACACTTGGTGCAGAGATAAAAGTGCCCCACGCGGATGTGGGCCTGTCGCGACCGCTTCCAGCGATCACGCGCAGACAGCGGCATGGTGCTCGCAGGCGGCAGCGTAAGCTCGCACGAGGGGCGGCCGAACTGCGCCTCCGCATCCTTCATCGGCAGCAGCTTGCCCGCGGCCTTCAAAGCCTCCGCCTTCTTCAAAAGACCCGCCATGACGCCATTGCCACGGCCTTCGGCATACACCGGCACGTCGGGCGATTGCGCGAAAAGGCCGCTCGTGGCCAAAAACAGAAGAAAGAGTGCTCGCATCGCTTCGATGGTATCAAACGGCCTCTTCGGCGCAATCAGCAAGCCTTCTGCTCTCTTGCCATTCCATCGGCCGTGCCCTACAACCAACGAAATTCACGCCAACAGCCGCCGCATGGAGAAGAGCCTGCGCCTGCAGAACGCCGACCTGCTGACCGAGTACAACCTGTTCGAATGCGACCTGGCCCGCCCGAAGGTCAAGGCCGCCGACTTCCACGGCAAGGCCGCGCACCTGCAGTTCCGCGAGCGCGCGCAACAGCCGGCGATGCTGTGCACGCTGGTCATGACGAACAACATCGACCGCCACGGCGTGGCCCGCTACCCGGTGGGCAGCTGCCCGGTCATGGACCCGGCGACCGGCGCCACGCTGGTCGACGCGCTCGGCCGGCGCAGCTACACGACCAGCATCGCCTACGGCCCGACGCTGGGCAAGAACATCGCGCTGGCCTACCTGCCGTTCGAGTACTGCCAGGTGGGCCGCGAGCTGCAGATCCAGTACTTCGCCGACG
>CALMGU010000032.1 GCA_937865685.1 uncultured Alphaproteobacteria bacterium
GCTGGTCACCAGCCATCTGCGCCTGGTCGCCAAGATCGCCATGGGCTATCGCGGTTATGGCTTGCCGGTGTCTGAAATCGTGTCCGAAGGCAATGTCGGCCTGATGCAGGCGGTCAAACGCTTCGATCCCGACAAGGGCTTCCGTCTCGCCACCTATGCGATGTGGTGGATCCGCGCCGCCATCCAGGAATATGTGTTGCGCAGCTGGAGCATGGTGAAGATGGGCACCACTGCGGCCCAGAAGAAGCTGTTCTTCAACCTGCGCAAGGCCAAATCCAATATCGGCGCCATCGAGGAAGGCGACCTCACGCCCGATCACACCCACAAGCTGGCCGATCAGCTGGGCGTCACCGAACGCGAAGTGACGGAAATGAACCGCCGCCTGTCCGGCCCGGATTCCTCGCTCAATGCGCCGCTACGTTCGGAATCGGAAAGCGAATGGCAGGACTGGCTGGCCGACGACACCATGGATCAGGAAACCAGGCTGGCGGAGCGGGAGGAGCGCGGCGACCGGCACGAACTCCTGACCAGCGCGCTCGACACATTGAGCGAGCGCGAGCGCGACATCATCCAGGAACGGCGCCTGAAGGACGAGCCCGCCACATTGGAGGAGCTGTCGCAGAAATACGGCGTCTCCCGCGAGCGCGTGCGCCAGATCGAAGTGCGCGCCTTCGAGAAACTGCAGGCTGCCATGCAGCCCAAGCAGATCGCGGCTCACGCGTAAAAAAGGCGCGGCCTTTTTGGCCGCTGTGTGCGTCGCACGTGTTCACGGACTAACGCCCGCTCCGCGCGACGCTCCTGCCCATCGACCAAAAATTCTCGCGCCGGTTATTGCCGTTTGGGCTTGCCTTTCATGTTGCCCAGCGGCTCGTCTTCGTTGTCGAGGCCTTCGCGCTTGTCGGTATCATCGACAATGCCCTCATCGAACATCGCCAGCCCGTCTTCCAGATAGTCGCCCAGAAGCGGCAGGCCCAAGAGATATTCGGCTGCGCGTTTTTTGTGCTCGCTGCGCGCGGTCTCCAGCGCCGTCTTCCATTCGGAAATGTCGTAAGTGCCGCGGCCCAGCCATGCGAGAGCCACCAGCTGCAGCCGCTCATCTTCCGGCAGATCGCGGATCGCACCCAACAACTCCTCCCGCACCGGATCGTCGGACTTGTCGGTCAGCACGTCGGTATTGCCATCATCGGTGGGATTGGAACCCTCATCGGGATCGCTGTCGCTTTCCTTGACGTCATATTCGCGCGCCTTGAGGATGATGTAGCCCAGCTTGTCGCTGGGAATATCCAGATGCGGCTGCGACGATCTGGCCATGGGTAAATCTCTGGTAACACATACATTTCGGTGAACGCGCAGGCCCGCCTGCTGTTCCCAATTTGCGGGTTGACGGAACAGGACCCGCCCCCTATATCGGCGCCGGGCCACGCCTCCCCAACGAGGTGCTATCATTCTGGAAGGAATGAATTGACATGACTGAAGTGAAGCAACCGGCTGTGCGTCCCGCGCGGCCTTTTTTTTCGTCCGGACCTTGCGCCAAGCGCCCCGGCTGGACCCCTGAAGCCCTGAATGCCGCGCTGGTGGGACGTTCCCACCGCTCCAAGCCCGGCAAAGCCAGGCTCAAGGACGCGATCGAGAAGACCCGCAAGATTTTGGGGATTCCCGCCGATTATCGCATCGGCATCGTTCCGGCCTCCGACACCGGCGCCATGGAAATGGCGATGTGGTCGATGCTAGGCCCGCTGGAGATCGACATCTTCGCCTGGGAAAGCTTCGGCGAAGACTGGGTCACCGACACCGTCAAGCAGCTCAAGCTGAAAGCCACCGTGCACAAAGCCGGTTATGGCGAATTGCCGGAACTCAAAGCCGCGAAGAATCGGGACACTGTCTTTCTGTGGAACGGCACCACTTCGGGCGTGAAGGTTCCGAATGGCGACTGGATTCCCGCGGACCGCGACGGCATCACCATCTGCGACGCCACGTCTGCGGCCTTCGCGATGGACCTGCCTTGGGACAAACTCGATGTCACCACCTTTTCCTGGCAGAAGGTCCTGGGCGGCGAAGCCGCGCACGGCATGTTGATCCTGTCCCCCAACGCCGTGGCGCGCCTGGAAGCCTATACGCCACATTGGCCGATGCCGAAAATCTTCCGCATGACCAAAGGCGGCAAGGTTGTCGAAGGCATCTTCGAAGGCGAGACCATCAACACGCCATCGATGGTGGCGGTGGAAGATTATCTCGACGCCCTCTCCTGGGCGGAAAGCGTGGGCGGCCTGAAGGGCCTCATCGCTCGGTCCAACGCCAATCTGGCCGTGCTGGATGCCTGGGTGCAGAAGTCCGGCTGGGCCGGCTTCCTGGCCAAGGACCTGGTCAGCCGCTCCAACACCTCGGTCTGCATCAAGATCACCGATCCCTGGTTCCAGGGCCTGTCGGACGAGGCCAAGGCCGATGCCGCCAAGAAGATCGCCAGCCTTCTGGACAAGGAAGGCGTTGCGCTCGACATCGCCGGTTATCGCTCGGCGCCCGCGGGCCTGCGCATCTGGTGCGGCGCCACGGTCGAAGCGGCCGATCTGGAAGCGCTCACACCTTGGCTCGACTGGGCCTGGGCGAAGGTCAAAGAGACCGCTGCCGCCTGATCCCATCCCGGCGCGCAAAACACGCGCCGGGATTTTTCATTTCCCCAAAAATTCCAACATGGAGCGTTCCATGACCAAAGTTCTTATCGCCGACAAACTCTCTCCCGCCGCGGTCGCCATCTTCAAGGATCGCGGCGTCGAGATCGACAACAAGCCCGGCATGACCAAGGAAGAATTGCTGGCGGTGGTCGATCAATATGACGGCATCGCCATCCGCTCGGCCACCAAGATCACCGCCGATGTGATCAAGGCCGCCAAGAAGCTCAAGGTCGTGGCCCGCGCCGGCATCGGTGTCGACAATGTCGATATTCCCGCCGCCACCGCCGCCGGCGTGATCGTGATGAACACGCCCTTCGGCAACTCCATCACCACCGCCGAGCATGCGATCTCGCTGATGCTGGCGCTGGCCCGCGAACTTCCCGCCGCCAACGCTTCCACCCAGGCCGGCAAGTGGGAAAAAAACCGCTTCATGGGCGTGGAAATCACCGGCAAGGTGCTGGGCCTGATCGGCGCCGGCAATATCGGTTCCATCGTCGCCGACCGCGCCAAGGGCCTGCGCATGCGGGTCATCGCCTATGATCCCTTCCTATCGCCGGAACGCGCTCAGGATCTGGGCATCGAAAAGGTCGAGCTGAACGATCTTCTCGCCCGCGCCGATTTCATCACTTTGCATGTTCCGATGACGCCGGAGACCAAGAACATCCTCTCCGCCGAAGCCCTGGCCAAGACCAAGAAAGGCGTGCGCATCGTCAATTGCGCGCGCGGCGGGTTGATCGACGAAAAAGCGCTGAAGGCGGCGATCGATTCCGGCCATGTCGCGGGCGCCGCCCTGGACGTGTTCGAAGTGGAACCGGCCAAGGAAAATGTCCTGTTCGGCAATGAAAAGATCGTGGCGACGCCGCATTTGGGCGCCTCCACCACCGAAGCCCAGGAAAATGTCGCCCTGCAGGTGGCGGAACAGATTTCCGACTACCTTCTCACCGGCGCGATCACCAACGCGCTCAACATGCCGTCCATCTCCGCCAGCGAAGCGCAGAAGGTGGGCCCCTGGATCGCGCTGGCCTCCAAGCTGGGCGCCTTTGCGGGCCAGCTCACCGACACCAGCCTGACGGCGGTGGAGATCGTGTATGAAGGCACCGCCAGCCAGCTCAACACCCGCGCCCTGTCCCAGGCGGCCTTGGCAGGCCTGCTGAATCCGATCCTCTCGGGCGTGAACATGGTCAATGCCCCCCTGATCGCCAAGGAACGCGGCATCAAGGTGAGCGAAGTGCGCCGCGGCCAGGAAGGCGCCTATGAAGGCTATGTGAAGATCACTGTGACCTTGGGCAACGGCTCGACCCGCCGCGTCGCCGGCACCGTCTTCTCCGATGGCCGTCCGCGCCTGATCCAAGTCAAGGACATCAACCTGGATGCCGAGTTCGCGCCGCACATGCTCTATGTGGTCAACGAAGACAAACCCGGTTTCATCGGCAGGTTCGGCACCCTGTTGGGCGACGCACAAGTCAATATTGCTAACTTCACCCTGGGCCGCAGCGCTCCCGGCCAGGACGCGATCGCCCTGATCGAAGTCGATGGCCAGGTGCCGGACGCGGTGGTCGAGCAGCTCACCAAGCTGCCCATGGTCAAGATGGCGAAGGCTTTGTCTTTCTAACCCCCATCTGTCTTCCCCCGTCAGGCCTTCGGCCACGGGAGAAGAAAGTCTGGGCAAGCTTCAAAAAAGAAAAGGCGCCGGAGACGGCGCCTTTTTTTATTTGACTTAGAGCTCCGCCCGCTCACTTGGCGGCACGAATAGCTTCATGATGCCGGATCACTTCCTTGACGATAAAGCCCAGGAATTGTTCCGCGAAATCCGGATCGAGTTTGGCGGCCTGGGCCAATGACCGAAGGCGCGCAATCTGCACCTGTTCGCGGGCCGGGTCGGCCGGCGGCAGGCTGTGCTTGGCCTTGTATTCCCCGACTGCCTGGGTGCATTTGAAGCGCTCCGCCAAGAGGTGCACCAGCGCGGCATCGATATTGTCGATACTATCTCGCAACCGCAAAAGTTCTGGATCGGCCGCGGCCATATCACCCTCTTTGTTCGCTTTGGCCGCCTTTTGCGGCATGCCGGCTAGTCTTAAGCGAAGGCGCCGCCCCCGCCAAGTTCCCCTGCCGTTCCAAAAAAATTGCACCGGACAGTTAATCGGAGCACGTTTTGCCGCAGACAGGTTGCCGCAGCCGTGCCTATAGTTGTCCCCGAATGGGGTGGGGGCTTGTGCTCATACGGTCAAAGGCCGGCGCAAGTTAGTGGGGCAATGAACACGAAAAAGATACTGCTGGCGCTGACACTGGGATTGGCGGTAGCGGGCTGCGCATCAGACGATAATCTGGAAGCGCAGGCCGCGAACGATCCTCTGGAACCGATGAACCGGTTCTTTTTCGATTTCAATCAAAGACTGGACCGGCACGCGGCGCTTCCCGCCGCGACTTTCTATGCCAATACGGTGCCGCGCGGCATCCGCAGCAATCTCCACAATGTCCTCACCAATCTGGGCGGACCGGTCAATGTCGCCAACGATGTCCTGCAGGCGGATTTCGGCTATGCCGGCACGGCGGGCGCGCGTTTCCTGATCAATACCACCATCGGCGTTGCCGGCATTTTCGATGTCGCCACCGATTGGGGCCTGCCCGAGCGCAGCCGCGACTTCGGCGAGACGATGGGCGTTTACGGCATCGGCCAGGGGCCCTATCTGGTGATTCCCTTCCGGGGGCCCACATCGGTGCGCGATTTCGCGGGCGGTTATGTGGACGGCTATTTCTCCCCGCTCCGTTTCGTCCATTATTCGGGCAGCAACTATGTGGGTCTGGTCAAATCCAGCCTGGGTTCGGTGGACAATCGTTCCGCCAATATCGTGACCTATCGGGATATCGAGCGCGCATCGGTGGACTATTACGCCACCATGCGGGCCTATTATCGCCAGCGGCGCGAGCGTCAGGTCGAGGACCGGGCGGTTCAGACCGCGGAACTTCCCGACTTTTAGAACGGGCCGGAACCGGTTAAGCATCGGGCGGATATGTCCACCGCCCCGACCATCCCCGTTATCGAGCGCATTGTCGCTTTCTGCTGCCGCTGGCCCGCGCTGGTGACCCTTGCGGCCATCATCCTCACCGTGGCGGCCGGCACCTACACCAGCGCTCATTTCGCCATGAACACCGACAGCCAGAAGCTGATTTCGGCGGAGGTCAACTGGCGCAAGCGAGAGATCCAGTTCGACAGACTCTTCCCGCAGCAATCCAACCTCATCCTGGTTGTGATCGACGGCAAGACGCCGGAGCTGGCCGAAGCCGCCGCGTCCTCGCTGACCACCCGCCTGATGGCGGACAAGAAACTATTCCCCGATGTCCGCCGCCCCGATGGCGGAGACTTCTTCAATCACAATGGCCTGCTTTTCCTGCCGCTAAAGGACGTGGAAGCGACCACCCAGCAATTGTTCAAGGCCCAGCCTTTCCTGGGGGCGCTGGCCTCCGATCCGTCCTTGCGGGGGGTGATGGACAGTCTGGGGACGGTACTCCTGGGCGTTTCCCAGGGTCAGGCCAAATTGTCGGACATCGATGTTCCCATGACCCGGCTGGGCCAGGCCTTTGGCGCCGCTGCGCAAGGCCGGACGGACTACCTTTCCTGGCGTGCGCTCGTGACGGGCAGCGCGCCACGTCCCGAAGAGCTTCGCCGCTTCATCGAAGTCAAACCGGTTTTGGATTTCGATGCCTTGGAGCCGGGTGCCCGCGCCAGCACGGCCATCCGCGCCGCCGCCCGCGATCTGGGCCTGATGGCGGAGCATGGCGTGCAGATCCGTCTGACCGGCGACGTGCCCCTGTCGGATGAGGAATTCGCCACCCTCACCGATCGCGCCTGGCTGATGGCGGCGGCGATGATGGCGGGCGTGCTGGCAACGCTGTGGCTGGCGCTGCGCTCCTTCAAGATCATCCTCGCCATCCTGGCGACCTTGGTGGTGGGGCTGGCGATCACCATGGGCCTGGCCCTGATCTTCATCGGCGTGTTCAACATCATCTCCATCGCATTCATCGCCCTGTTCGTGGGGCTGGGAGTGGATTTCGGCATTCAATTCTCGGTGCGTTATCGCGCCGAACGGTTTCACCATCCGGATCTTTCCAAAGCCTTGTGCCATACCGGCCGCAGCGTCGGGTTGCCCTTGGCGCTGGCGGCGGCCGCAACGGCGGTCGGTTTCTTTTCGTTTCTTCCCACCAATTATACGGGCGTCGCCGAGTTGGGCTTTGTCGCCGGCATCGGCATGATCGTGGCGTTCCTGGTCTCCATCACCTTGCTGCCCGCTTTGCTGATGTTGCTGAGGCCCAAGGGCGAAGCCGAAGATGTGGGCTTTCATTCGCTGGCCGTGGTGGACGATTTCATGACCCGCCATCGCCGCGCGGTGCTGAGGATCGCGGCCGGTGCGGGCTTGATCTGCCTGATGCTCACCATCTTCCTGCGTTTCGATTCCAACCCCCTGGACCTGCGCAGCCCGAAAGTGGAATCGGTTTCGACCTTGTTCGACCTGATGAAGAACCCGCAGACCTCGCCCAACACCATCAACGCCACCGCCCCCTCGCCTGCCGGCGCGGATGCGCTGGGCGCCCGCCTCTCGCGGCTCCCGGAAGTCGCGCAGGCCCTGACCTTGTCCAGCTTCGTGCCGGAGGACCAGGACAAGAAACTGGCGCTGATCGCCGATGCCAATGGGCTGCTCGATTCCACGCTCAATCCCTTCGAGGTGAAGCCCGCGCCAAGCGATGCGGAGATCGTGGCGAGTTTCAAGGATACCGCCGCCAAATTGCGCGACGCCGCCAGGGATCAGAGCGATGCGCCCGCATCCCATGCCCGCACCCTAGCCGCTGCGCTGGACACTCTGGCGAACGGTTCGCCGGAAAATCGTGCCCGCGCCGCCGAGGCCCTGGTCCCGGGCCTCAAGACCATGCTCAAGCAATTGTCCGACGCGCTGACGCCGGCGCATGTCGCATTGGACACGATGCCGGCGGCGATGCGGGCCGAATGGGTCGCCCCCAATGGCACCGCCAGGGTTCAGGTCTTTCCCAAGGACACCAGCAACGATCCGGGGCGGCTGTCGGAATTCAGCAATGCCGTGCTCAAGGTCGCGCCCGACGCCACCGGCGCGCCGATCTCGATCCGCGAATCCGGCCGCACCATCGTGCGGGCCTTTGTCTGGGCCGGCGTGTTGTCCTTCATCACCATCGTGATCCTGCTGATCGCGGTGCTGCGCCGGACCGCCGATGTGCTGACGACTCTGGTGCCGCTGATCCTGGCGGGCCTTCTGACGGTGGGAAGCTGCGTGCTTTTGAATCTGCAGCTCAACTTCGCCAACATCATCGCGCTGCCGCTGCTCTTGGGCATCGGTGTCGCGTTTAATATCTATTTCGTGGTGGCGTGGCGGGCGGGCGCGAAAAATCTCCTGCAATCAAGCCTGACCCGCGCGGTGATCTTCAGTGCCGCCACCACGGCTTCGGGCTTCGGCACGCTCTGGCTGTCGCGCCATCCCGGCACCGCCAGCATGGGCGAATTGCTGATGATTTCCCTGTTCTGGACCCTGATCTCGACGCTTTTCGTGAGCCCGGCACTGCTTGGCCCACCGCCAGCGCGGGAGCACCGCGCCCACGAGAAGCTAATCTGACCGCTTTAATAGCCCTCATGATCGAGAGCCTTGGCGCAGGTCCGCCTCCCCCTCGGCGCGTAGCGCCTGAAGGGGGAGATGCTGTAGCACGCTCTCGAGCGTGCGAAGGCGGAGGGGGCTAACCTAAAGTCTGGTCCGCGAGAGCGTTGATTTTCTTGGCGAGACCTTGCGGGCCTGACGCTTGCAACGTCGCCCCGAAATCGGAGCGCTTCTGCGCCAGCTGACTGATATTGCCGTTCAAGTAGACGTCCACGATCTTCCAGCTGCCCCCCGCATTGTGAACGCGATAGTTGAAAGGAATGGCGGCGCCGCTGGTGGGCTTGAGCGTGCTTTTGACGAATTTGTTGTCGCCGCGTTCCGTCACCGTTGGGTCGACAGTGAATTTCTCGCCGCTGAAACTGTCGAAATTGCTGGCATAGTTGGCGACGGTCATGCGCTCGAACGCATCGATGAGTGCCTTCTGATCGGACGGCGTCATCGACGACCAACCCGGCCCCACCGACAAGGCCGTCATGCCCGCCAGATCGAAATCCTGTTCCACCACCGGCTTCAGCTTTTCGTAGCGGCTTTTGGCGGTGCCACCGGACTTCATGCTGGCGACCAAAGCGTCATAGAAATTCTGCACGGCGGCGGCGGCCGGATCGGCGCCTTGCGCCCGCGCCGGCACGGCGGCGGCAAACATCAAAAGGACCAGGGAAAAAACGCGCGCCATACGATTGGTCATCAATGCCTCGTCGAAATCGCGTAAGCCTCGTGCCCTAAAACGCACGAGGGGGCAAATATGCTGCGCCATCCTGGCGAAAATCCGGTAAAAATCGGGCGATAAACCGGTCAGGATTCCCGGTCCAGCAGGAAAAGCGGCAGGCCTGAGAGTTCGGGCGACCGTTCGGCATGTTCGCCCAGCGCCGCGATGGCGGCCTTGGCGCGGCGTTCGGCTTCGGCGCGGGCACCCTCCACCCCCAGCAAGGTGACCAATGTGGCCTTGCCCATGTCGGCATCCTTGCCCACGGCCTTGCCGGTTTTTTCGGCGGTCGAGGTCACGTCCAGAAGGTCATCGGTGATCTGGAACACCACCCCCATCTCGCGGGCATAGGCCCGAAGCCGCGCGCGATCCTCGGCCGAGGCCTTTCCCAGAATGGGTCCGGCTTCGCAGGAGAATTCGAACAGCTGGCCGGTCTTCAGCCGCTGCAGATTGATCACGTCTTCCAGACCGAAGCTTTCCTCCGCCAGCATGTCGATCACCTGGCCGCCGATCATGCCGTCATGGCCGGACGCTTCCGCCAGGCGGGCAATGAGAGCGATCCGCACATCGGCATCGGGATGGGTCTTGGCATCGGCCAGGATTTCGAAGGCGATGGTGAGCAGCGCGTCGCCCGCCAGGACCGCCGTCATCTCGTCAAAGGCGATATGGGTGGTGGGCCGGCCGCGACGCAGATCGTCATCGTCCATGCAGGGCAGATCGTCATGCACCAGGGAATAGGTATGCAGCACTTCGATGGCGGAGCCGACCCTGAGGCTATGGGCATCGTCCACTCCGAACAGCCGGGCGGAATGCAGGACCAGGAAGGGTCTGAGGCGCTTGCCGCCCGCAAAAGTGGCATAGCGCATGGCCTCCTGGACACGCCCCTGGGGGCCGTGCGGCCGGGGCAGCACCGTCTCCAGCACCGAATCGACCGCCGTGGCGCTGGCCGCGATAGCCTGCGGCAGGGCCGCCAGAGAGGCCTTGAGCGAGGCTTTGTTGAAATCCTTGGTCGCGTCCATGTTCCCCATGCGATGCCCTATGGCTGGCTTGGTCCCCAGAATCCAGCCTGATCCGGCTTTCGCCCCCAGGATGCGACAATCTGGTCGGCCGGAAAAGACAAGGCAAAAGCGGGAGTTCCGACCCCAAGCCCGAAGGGGTTGATTTCAGTCCCCCCGATGCGGGAAACTGGCTTTGCTGCGTTGCGGTCGTGCCCTGACATGGCGCCCTGGCCGGATGGCCCGCGGCGCAAAGGAAGAACAATGCGAGTCATTCTTGCCCAACCACGCGGCTTCTGCGCAGGCGTGGTGCGCGCCATCGATATCGTGGAAAAGGCGCTCGATAAATATGGCGAGCCCGTCTATGTGCGCCATGAGATCGTGCACAACAAGCATGTGGTCGACACCCTGAAGAGCAAGGGCGCGCGCTTCGTCGAGGAATTGGACGAAGTGCCCGAAGGCGCCGTCACCGTGTTCAGCGCCCATGGCGTGCCGCAGTCCGTGGTCAAGACCGCCGCGGCGCGCGGGTTGCCGGTGCTGGACGCCACCTGCCCGCTGGTTTCCAAAGTGCACAATCAAGGCAAGCGCTATGTCGCGCATGGCCGGACCTTGATTTTGATCGGTCATGCCGGCCACCCGGAAGTCGAAGGCACGATGGGCCAGGTTGGCGCGCCCGTGCATCTGGTCCAGTCCGAAGCGGATGTGGACACGCTGCCGCTGCCGGTCGATCAACCGGTCGCTTATATCACCCAGACCACGCTTTCGATCGACGACACCAAGGGCATCATCGTGGCCTTGAAGAACCGCTTCCGCGACATCGTCGGTCCCGAAACCAGCGACATCTGCTACGCCACCCAGAACCGCCAGACCTCGGTGCGCGAACTCGCCAAGGTCGCCGACGTGATCCTGGTGGTGGGCGCCAAGAACAGCTCCAACTCCAACCGCCTGCGCGAAATCGGCATCGAGGAAGGCATTCCCAGCTATCTCATCGCCGACGGCAGCGAATTGAAACCCGAATGGGTACGGGGCATGAAGGTGGTGGGACTGACCGCCGGGGCTTCCGCGCCCGAAGAACTGGTGCGCCATGTCATCGAGGCGCTTTCCGAAATCGAGGACGTCGAAGTCGAACAGATGGACGGCAAGAAGGAACATATCGAGTTCCGCCTGCCGGCCGAATTGAGGGCTTAACATGGGTCTTCCGATAAGACAGGCCGCCAAGATCGGCGCCTATGTGATGAAGAAGCATCTGTCCGGCGGCAAATATCCGCTGGTGCTGATGCTGGAGCCGCTCTTCCGCTGCAACCTGGCCTGCGCCGGCTGCGGCAAGATCGACTATCCGGACGAGATTCTGAACCAGCGCCTGTCGGTGCAGCAATGCATGGACGCGATCGACGAATGCGGCGCCCCCGCCGTGTCCATCGCCGGCGGCGAGCCCCTGCTCCACCGCGACATGCCCAAGATCGTTCAGGGCTATCTGGAGCGCGACAAGTTCGTGATCCTGTGCACCAACGCGCTGCTGTTGGCCAAGAAGATCGACCAGTACAAGCCCGACCCCAACTTCACCTGGTCGATCCATCTGGACGGCGACAAGGCGGCGCACGACAAGTCGGTCTGCCTGGACGGCACCTATGAAAAGGCCGTGGCCGCGATCAAGCTGGCCAAGTCCAAGGGCTTCCGCACCCAGATCAACTGCACCCTGTTCGATGGCGCCGATCCGGAGCGTACCGCCAAATTCTTCGACGAGGTGATGGCGATGGGCGTGGACGGCATCACCGTCTCGCCCGGCTATGCCTATGAGCGCGCGCCCGACCAGCAGCATTTCCTCAACCGCGAGCGCACCAAAAACATGTTCCGGGACATCCTGGCGCGGGGCAATGGCGGCAAGAATTGGGATTTCACCAACTCGTCCCTGTTCATGGACTTCCTGGCCGGCAATCAGACCTATGAGTGCACGCCCTGGTCCATGCCGCTGCTCACGGTCTTCGGCTGGCAGAAGCCCTGTTACCTCCTCGGCGAAGGTTATGTGAAGACCTTCAAGGAGCTGATGGAAGGGACCGAGTGGGAGAAGTATGGCGTCGGCAAGTATGAGAAGTGCGCCAACTGCATGGTCCATTGCGGCTTCGAAGGCACTGCCGCCACCGATGCGATCAAGCATCCGCTCAAGATGCTGCCGATCCTGATGCGCGGCATCAAGACCGATGGCCCGATGGCGCCCGATATCGATCTGTCACATCAGCGCCCGGCGGAGTTCGTGTTCTCCCGCCATGTCGAGCACAAGATGTCACAGATCAAGGCCGGCAAGTCCGACACCACAGAGGCCGCGGCAGCGGAGTAATTCCTTGAACGCCCGTCCGGACGTCCGGGCGGTGCGGATCAAGGCCGGTATCTGCAGCGGATTGCCGATCAGCGAACCCAACACGCGACCCAGCGCGATGCCGCCATCCGGCTTCATCGCCACCAGAGCGGCCGCGGGCAGCACATGGCGCGCGTCGTCGGAGATCACCCGGAGCACGGCGAAAGGCAGTTTGCGCGTGGCCGCGAAACGACCCGCTACGGCGCTTTCCATGTCCACCGCCAGCGCGCCGGTGGCGGCAAACAGCGCGGCCTTGGCTTCGGCATCCTCCAGGATCGCATCGCTGGCGGCGACCGGCCCCTGAAAAGCCGCTTCAAGCTTCGCGGTGAGCGCGATGCGCCAGCGCTCGTCGCATTGGACCGCTTCCGGGACTTTGGATCGGTCGGCAAGCTGCGCGTGCACGATCTGGACGCTCTCGCCAACCACGATGTCACCCGCCTTCAGAAGCGGTGACAGGCCGCCGGCCAAGCCGAAGGAAATCACGCCTTTGATATCGCCATGCAGGGCATTCAGTTTTTCCGCCAGGCTGACATCACCGCCCCCCGCCACCGCCACCACGCCCGGCCCGCCCGCAATCTCGGCTTCGCGCTTCAGACCCGTGACAGCAAGAATGGTCACGCTTCGACGATCCTCAAAGCCCAACCTCGACGCGGCGGGAATTGCCTGTCTTGAGGTTGCG
>CALMGU010000033.1 GCA_937865685.1 uncultured Alphaproteobacteria bacterium
CCGGCAGTCCGGCCAGATTGACCGTCACGGTGAAAACGTCGTTCAGATACATCGACACCGGGTCCGAGGTCTTTTCCCCCACCCCGAAAGCCGGCCCCGGCGTGGCGGGCGTGAGAAGCACATCGCAGCTTTCGAACGCCTTGTCGAAATCGCGCTTGATCAAGGTCCGCAGCTTCTGGGCCCTGGCGTAATAGGCGTCGTAATAGCCCGCCGACAGCACATAGGTGCCGATCAGGATGCGCCGCTGCACTTCCGCGCCGAAGCCTTCGGCCCGGCTCTTTTCGTAAAGGTCCGTGATGTCGTGAATGCTGCCGCTGGTGCGATGACCGAAGCGGACGCCGTCATAACGAGCCAGGTTCGACGAGGCTTCCGCTGGTGCCACGATATAGTAAGTGGGCAGAGCATATTTGGTGTGGGGCAGCGAGACTTCCACGATCTCCGCACCCTGCGCCTTCAGCCAGGCCGCGCCCTTGTCCCATAGCCCGCCGATATCGGCGGGCACCCCGTCGATGCGGTATTCCTTGGGAATGCCGACCTTGAGGCCCTTGATGCCGCCTTCCAGCAATTTTTCATAATCGGGAACCGGGACATCGACGCTGGTGGAATCCTTGCCATCCACACTCGCCATGCTGCCCAGCATGATCGCGGCATCCCGCACCGTCTTGGTCATGGGCCCGGCCTGATCCAGCGACGACGCGAAAGCGACAATGCCGAAGCGCGAGCAGCGGCCGTACGTTGGCTTCAGGCCCACCGTGCCAGTGACGGCCGCCGGCTGGCGGATCGAACCACCGGTGTCGGTGCCGGTGGCGGCCAGGCACAGGTCGCCCGACACCGCGGCCGCCGAGCCGCCGGACGAGCCGCCCGGAACCAGATTGGGGTTGCTGTTCTTGGCGCGCCAGGGGTTGAACACCGGACCCGCGGCCGAGGTTTCGTTGGACGAGCCCATGGCGAATTCGTCCATGTTGGTCTTGCCCAGCATCACCGCACCCGCGTTCCACAGATTCTGGGTCACGGTGGATTCATAAGGCGGCACGAAATTACCCAGGATCCGGCTGCCAGCCGTGGTCTTCACGCCCTTGGTGCAGAACAGGTCCTTGATCGCCAGCGGCAGGCCTTCCAGGGCCCCGCCCTCACCTTTCGCCAGCCGCGCATCGGAGGCCGCCGCCATTGCCATGGCGCGGTCGGGGGTTTCGGTGACGAAGGCGTTCAGGCCGCGCGATTGTTCGACCGAATGGACCAGCGCGGTGGTGAGTTCGGTGGAGGAGAGTTTCTTGGCCTTCAGCGCATCGCGCGCCTCGGCCAACGTCATGGAATTCAGATCGCTCATGCGGACACGCTGATGGAAAGAGGCTTCTCGAAAAAAGCGGTGAAGGGCGTCGGCGGATAATCCAGCACCGGCCCGCATTCGCGGAAACCGTCGCGCCGATAGACATGCAAGGCGGCGTCGAAATTGTTGCCGGTTTCCAGCACCAGCGAGGTCAACCCTTCGCGGCGCGCCAATGCTTCGATTTCACCCAGAATGCGCCCGCCGATGCCCCGGCCCTGATGGTTCGGCATGGTGTACATGCGTTTGACTTCGCCGATGTTGCCGGGGTGACGGCGTAGCGCGCCCATCGCCACGGCTTCGCCATCGGCACGCGCCACGAACAAGGTCACGTCCGGCCCGGCCATCTGCTCGACCGTCAGATGGTGGCTGAATTCGCGCGGCGTCAATTTGAGCGCGGCTTCGTTGAGTGCCGCCACTAACCGCCGCACATCGTCCGACAGGGGTGTTTCGACGGCGATGCCGACGCTCATTCCACCACCTTGGGAACCACGAAAAATGTGTCTTCCCGCTCCGGCGCATTCTGCATCAAAGCGTCCGCAACGCCGCCATCGGTCACCGCATCCTGGCGCCATTTCAGCTTCTGGGCGACCACCGAAGTCATGGCGGGCACGCCTTCGACATCGACTTCATTCAGCATCTCCACCCACTGGAAAATGCCGTTCAGTTCGCCGGCCATGGGTTCCAGCCGGGCTTCGGGCACAGCCAGCCGGGCCAGCCTGGCGATGCGCCGCACGGTGTCCTTATCGACGGACATTTGGGCCTCCCGATCTGTTAGAAAAACGCCGGACTTGCTAGCAATCAGGGGCCGGACTGGCAAGCGCGCGCGGCGCCGGGCTGGAGCGATCAAAAAGAAGGCGGGGACCAAAAATGGCGGTTGTGGAATTGGACCGCCTGACCCTTGCCCCAGACACCCGGCTTCTGGGGCTGGATCTAGGGGAAAAGACCATCGGACTGGCCCTGTCCGACCGCCTGCTGATGGTGGCGACCCCCATGGAAACCCTGAAACGGGGCAAATTCGCCGCCGATGCGGCCCGGCTGGACATTATAATAAGTGAGCACGGCATTGGCGGCCTGGTGGTGGGCCTGCCCCTGAACATGGATGGTTCCGATGGGCCATCCGCCCAATCGGCCCGCGCCTTTGGCCGCAATTGGGTGAACCGCAGCGCCTTGCCCCTGATTTTTTGGGACGAGCGGCTCTCCACCATGGCGGTGACTCGAACCCTTTTGGATGCCGATGCCTCCCGCAAAAGGCGGGGCGAAGTGGTGGACAAGATGGCGGCGGCCTACATCCTGCAAGGCGCCTTGGACCGGCTGCGCCGCCTCAAAGCCGGCCCGGCATGAGGGACGATTCCGCGCCCGCCCGGTTTTTGTGGCTGCCGCCTGGATTGCGTCCGCCGGTGGCGATGGTCTGGCGGCAGGAACGGGTTTTTCTGCTGGTTGGCGCGGCGGCGCTTTTCGCCGGTTACGATTTGAACGTCTATGGCCTGGCGATTCCCCAGATCCAGGCCAGCTTTCAGATTCCCGAAGACCAGGTCGCGCTGATCGTCGCTTATTTCCGCATGGCCGCCTTCGTCGCCATGCTGATCTGCGCTTCCGCCGACCTGGTGGGACGGCGGCGCCTGTTGCTGTTCACGATCCTGGGCCAGGCGATCGCCACCTTGGCAACCTCCTTCGCCGGCAATGCCAACCAGTTTCTCTGGGCGCAATTCTGCACCCGGGCCTTCGGCTATGCCGAAGAGATGCTGTGTTTCGTGGTGATCGCCGAAGAGGTGGCAGCGGCCTCGCGCGGCTGGGCTAGCGGCGCCTTGAGCGCGATGAATTATACCGGCGCCGGCATCGCCTCCTTGATTTTCGCGGCGGTCAATTTCCTGCCCTATGGCTGGCGCGCGATCTATGTGATCGGCGCGCTTCCCTTATTCCTGGTCGCCTATCTGCGCCGGCGGTTGCCGGAAACCGAACGGTTCGCGGTTCAGGAAGGCCTGGCGAGCACCCCCTCGAAATTTGCCGAAACCCTTGGCCTGCTGCGCGATCTGGCGCGGCAATATCCCGGCCGCATCGCCGCCATCCTGGCCGCCGTCGCCGCTTATCGCCGTTTCCGCCGCCAGGGGCTGCAGGATTGGTACCAGGACTGCCGCTTCCTCGGAGAGGCGGCGCGCGTGCAGTTCTACTGGGGGTTGGCCGGCCTACCGCGCTCGGTCGCCGACGCGCGTCTGGCGCTCGCCGCCATGTCCGGCATGGTCGCCGACCTGGAGCCGGTGCCGGCCGCCATGCAAGCCGCCGCCGGCCGCGGCTACTCCACCGCCACTGACCTCGCCGACTGGTTGGTCCGCACCCTGAAGTTGCCGTTCCGGGAGGCGCACCACGTCACCGGCGCCATCGTCAAGGCCGCCGAGACCATAGGCGTCGACCTGCCCGACCTCCCGCTTTCCGCCATGCAGAACATCGAGCCGCGCATCACCAAGGACGTGTTTTCCGTGCTCTCGGTCGCGGATTCGGTCAAAAGCCGCACCAGCTATGGGGGAACCGCGCCACAGAACGTCGCGAAAATGGCCGCGCTCTGGCTCGAACGCCTGGAAAAGGACCAACCGGCAGGCTAGAACCCTGCCATGGGCTCCCGCTGCAACGCGGGGGCGGATGCCCAGGCTCGCCTGGGTTCTGCCCGCCCTATGGCAAAAAGGCTTT
>CALMGU010000034.1 GCA_937865685.1 uncultured Alphaproteobacteria bacterium
GGCGGGCAGGTCTTTGCTGATCCGGACCTGACGAACCAGCAGGATGCGTCGACCACCTTCATTGCCAGCAAGGTGCCGGAAGCGGATACGCATGCGGACATACAGGTTGTGCCGGAAACCGACATCCCGGAACCGGCTACCATCGATCCGCCAGAATATCTGCCGGAACCGGCTTCGCCCGATCGTCCCGGGCAACTCGCAACTTTCGGGGAGTGGCAGGGTGACGAGGAAACCGCACCCCGTCGCTGGCCCTGGGTCATCGGCACATTGCTCGCATTCGTGGGCCTGGTGGCGCAGGCAGCCAGCCCCATCAGGCTGAGGGCGGCAAAAAGGCGGACGAAACGGCGCATCCCCTCTTTTAACACCAATTTCGGGAATTTTTGGCGGAAATCCTGGGTTTTTCCGCGGTTGACAGGGTTTCTTCGCGCGAATAGCTTCCGCGCCTCTTTGCGGGTGGCCCATGCTGCCTGGTCGACGTCAAAAGGCAGTGTCATGAAGGTTCGCAATTCCCTCCGGTCGCTCAAGAAGCGTGACAAGGACTGCCGCGTCATCCGCCGCAAAGGCCGGGTCTATGTGATCAACAAGAAGAACCCGCGCTTCAAGGCTCGCCAGGGCTAACCCCGTTTAGGGCTAAACCCATTTAATGACATTTGGGCTTGGGGGAGACTAAACTTTTCCTCATGCGAAAACGCGCCCTGATCGCCGCCCTGTTGCTGCTGGCGCCGTCCTTGAGCTTCGCCGCGGGGCCGAGCGAAGAAGACAAGCTTTTCGCCGAACTCAAGAAAGCGGATTCCACGGAAACCGCCAAACCCATCGAAGACAAGCTCACCCAGCTCTTCCGCGCGTCGGGCAGTCCCAGTGTCGATCTTCTGATGACGCGGGCAGGATCGGCGCTGGGCCAGGCCGATCATGCCACCGCGCGCACTCTGATCGAATCCGTCACCAAGGTGGCGCCCCGTTATGCCGAAGGTTGGCGGATGCGGGCCAAGATGCAGCAGGCGGCAAGCGATGACGCGGGCGCGATGATCTCGCTGCAGAAAGCGATCGCAGCCAATCCCCGGCATTTCGCCGCCATGACCGAACTGGGCGAGATGCTGGAAGATTATGGCGACAAGCCGGGCGCCTTGAAACTCTATCGCCGCGTGTTGGCGCTGGACCCGCAGATGCATCTGGCCGCTGAACGCGCGAAGGCATTGGAGAAAGCCGTCGAGGGGCAAGGAATCTAGTTTTTGTTTTCCCCCTCCGGCCTACGCAACCTCGAGAGGTTGCTACGGCCACCTCCCCCGCCAGCGCGCTTCGCGCGCGCAGGGGAGGCGGGTCATGACCAAGGCGCGAGACTATTTGGTTCCTAACATCGCAACGCGAAGCATGTTCGTGGTGCCCGTCACGCCCAACGGCACGCCGCCGGTGATCACCACGCGTTCGCCTGATTGCGCGAAGCCTTCGCGCTCGGCGAAAGCGGTGGCCTGATCGACCATCTCGTCCAGGTTGGAGACTTCGTCCGAGGTCAGGCAGTGCAGGCCCCAGACCAGCGCCAGGCGCCGCGCCGTGTCGATGCTGGGGGTGATGGCGACGATGGGCGCGCGGCTGCGCTCGCGCGCGGCCCGAAGCGCGGTCGATCCGGATTTTGTCCAGCAGATGATCGCCTTGGCGTTGACGGTCTGGGTCACTTCGTGAACCGCCGCCATGATCGCGTCGGGCGTGGTGGCTTCCGGCGGATTGCGCTGGGCATCGATCATGCTTTGATAAAGGACATCGGATTCCACCTTGCGGGCGATGCGGTCCATCACCGTCACCGATTCCACGGGATGGGCGCCCGCCGCCGATTCCGCCGACAGCATCACCGCATCGGCGCCGTCATAAACGGCGGTGGCGACATCGGACACTTCGGCCCGCGTGGGGGTCGATGACTGGATCATGGATTCCAGCATCTGGGTCGCCACCACCACCGGCTTGCCCGCCTTGCGCGCGGCGCGGGTGATCTGTTTCTGCACGCCGGGCACCGATTCCAGCGGCAATTCCACGCCCAGATCGCCGCGCGCCACCATCAGCGCGTCGGACAATTCCAGAATGCGATCCAGGCTGGTGAGTGCCTTGGGCTTTTCGATCTTGGCCAGCACGCCGGCGCGGCCCGCCACGATCTTCTTGACTTCCGCGATATCCTCCGGCCGCTGGACGAAGGAGAGCGCCACCCAATCCACGCCCAACGCCATCGCCGCGTCCAGATCCTTGCGGTCCTTGGGCGTGATCGCCGACATGGGCAGCAGCGTGTCGGGCATGTTGACGCCCTTGCGGTCCTTGATCTCGCCGCCCACCACCACTTCGGCATCGGCATAGGTGTCGGCGCGCTTCAAAAGGCGCAGGCGCACCTTGCCGTCGTCGATCAGAAGCGCGTGCTTCTGCTTGATCGCCTGGAAGATTTCCGGATGGGGGATGGGAATCTCGTTCGGCGTTTGACTGGTCTCGCCCAGCACCAGCCTTATCCGTTCGCCTTCCTCGAGCCGGCGCGGACCGCCCGTCAGCGTTCCCAGGCGGATTTTGGGGCCTTGCAGGTCGACCAGGATGCCGATGGGCCGGCCCCTGTCATCGCCCAGCGCGCGCAAATCGCCATGCATGCGCGCCAAAAGCTCGTGCGGGGTGTGGCTCATATTGATGCGGAAGACATCGGCGCCGGCATCGAACAGGGCCGCCATGATCTCCGGGGTGTTGGAGGCCGGCCCTAAGGTCGCCACGATCTTGGTCTTGCGCTGGCGTCTCATAGGCATCCTTTCCGATGGCACCGGTCAGTTGGAAAGTGTCTGCGTCCAGTCCGGCGATTTGCCGGTATCGACTTCGAAGAAGCCATGTTGATCCAGGCCCCGCAGCGAGCAATCGGCCCGACCCGGCGCCAGGAATTTGGTTCCCACGCTGGTGCAGAAGCGGGTCCTGCCTTCCCAGGTGCCGCCGAAGCCGTCATTTGCGTAGAGATAATAATAACGGGCCTGCAGCTGCCCGTTCAAAAGCTTGGTGCAGGTCTTGGGGGCGATGGTCCACCAGCCCTGGCTGGTCCAATGGGTGCCGTCGAAGCGGCCCAGTGCAACCCGCGCCGCCAACTGGCTTTTGTTGCAGACGGTGAAGTCGGCAAAGGCCGGCGTGGCCGAAAGCGCGGCCGGCACCGTCAAAATGGCCAGAAGCAGCAGTGGGCGCATGCCCTCATTTGGTTGGGCGGGCCCGTCCGCGTCAAGGGTGCGCTTGCGGAGGCGGGTTCCGGCTTTTAAAAGCCGCCGGTCATGGATGCGCCCTTCACGCTGATTCCACCCGCGCCGGGCGGAACAAGCAAGCTGCTCTTTCTGTGCGATCATGCATCGAACAGAGTGCCGCCGGATTATGACGGATTGGGCCTGCCCCCGCCCTTGTTCGAAACCCATATCGCCTATGACATCGGCGCGGCGTTTGTCACGGAGGCCCTGGCCGAAGCCCATGGCGCTTCCGCCTTGCTGGGAACCCAATCGCGGCTTGTGATCGATCTCAATCGCGGCGCCGACGATCCCACCCTGGTGATGAAATTGTCGGACGGCAGCATCGTGCCGGGCAACCGCAACGCCGATGCGGCGGAAGTGGCGCGGCGGCTTCAGCGCTTTCATGCGCCCTATCATGCCGCGATCAAAGAGCAGATCGCGCGCATCGGACCTGGCGCGATCCTGGTTTCCATCCATTCTTTCACCCCGGCCTGGAAAGGCGTGAAGCGGCCTTGGGAAATGGGCGTGCTTTATGGCCGCGACTGGCGCCTGGCGCGGCCTTTGATGAAGCAGTTGGCGCTGGCGGGGTTCAGCGTGGGCGACAATGAGCCTTATACCGGCGCGCTGGAAGGCGATACCTTGGACACGCATGGCACCAGGACCGGCCATGCCAATGTGCTGATCGAGATCCGGCAGGACTTTCTTTCCAGCCCGCAGAAGGCGGAAGATTTCGCGGTGCGGCTGAAACCCATTCTGGATGCCGCGCTGGCGGAGATGGAGAAATAGATGGACAACGAGACCGAATTGGAAGCCGCCGTGTTCCGCCGCCTGGTGAAGCATTTGCGCGAGCACACTGATGTGCAGAATATCGACCTGATGATCGCGGGCGGTTTCTGCCGCAACTGCCTGGGCGACTGGTACCGGGAAGCGGCGGCGGAAAAAGGCATCGTGCTGGAAAAAGACCAGGCGCGGGGCCTCATCTATGGCATGGCGCCCGCTGAATGGAAGAAAAAGCACCAGAAGGATGCGACGCCGGAGCAGCTGGCGGCATTCGAGCAGGCCCATAAAACCCACAGCTAGAATTTTTCGCCGCGTTGCACCGGCCGTCCGGCGCGGCTAGGGTCCGCCCCGCTCAAATTTTCCGCATATCGCATAGGTTCGTCATGGCCAAATCCGGCTTCGCCAAAGAACATCTGAAGTCCTTCATCGACCGGATCGAAAGACTGGAGGAAGAGCGCAGCGCGCTCACCGCCGATATCCGCGAAGTCTATGCCGAGGCCAAGGGCACGGGCTTCGACACCAAGATCATGCGCCAGGTGGTCCGGATGCGGAAATTGGACAAGGCCGATTTCCAGGAACAGGAAGCGATCCTGGATCTGTATCTGAACGCCTTGGACATGCGCTGATCATGGCGCGGGCGCTGGCAGCCGGATTGGTCGCCGCGCTTTCGCTTCTTCCGCTTGCCGCTTTTGCCGCGCCGCCCGTGCCCGATGGCGCCTCCATCGCCGCGCTGGAAAAGCGCGTGCCGGAGCTGATGCGCGACGCCAAGGTGCCCGGGCTTTCCATCGCGTTGATCCGGGACGGCAAAATCTATTGGCGCCAAAGCTTCGGCAGGAAGGATGCGTCCCATCCGGTGACCGAAGCCACCACCTTCGAAGCCGCCTCGCTCAGCAAGGTGGTGTTCGCCACCATCGTGCTCAAGCTGGCCGATGAAGGGCGGATCGATCTCGACGCGCCTTTGACCCGTTATGTCGATACCCGCCAGGTCCTGGATGTGCGCGAGGATCCGCGCCTTTCCGCCATCACCGCCCGCATGGTCCTCAGCCATCGCACCGGTTTTCCCGATTGGCGTCCCAATGGCGGCGCGCTTCAGATCCATTTTCCGCCCGGCGATCATTTCAGCTATTCCGGCGAAGGCTTCATCTATCTGCAGCGGGCGGTGGAGACGATCACCGGCAAGGGGCTGGAGGAACTGGCGCGGGAAAATGTGTTCGGGCCCTTGGGCATGACCAGCAGTTCTTATGTCTGGCGCCCCGATTTCGTGGATGGCACCGCCATTGGCCATGACAAGGATGGGGCGCCGCAGCCCAAGAAGAAGCGCGACGCCATGGCGGCTTATTCGCTGCAGACCAACGCCGTGGATTACGCCCGCTTTCTGATCGCCTTGATGAAGGGCAGCCGCAAGATCCTGGCGGAGATGGAAACGGCCGAGACGCCGGTGCCCAAGGATTGCACGGTGCAATGTTTCGACAAGCCGGGCGCTTTCGCGCCGGGTCTCGCCTGGGGCCTGGGGGTCGGGCTGGAGGATACGCCGGAAGGCAAGGCGCTGTGGCACTGGGGCGATAACGGCGCCTTCAAGGCCTATATGGTGGCCTATCCCAAGGCCCGTTCGGGGCTGGTGATGTTCGCCAATTCCGAGAACGGCCTCGATATCGTGGACGAGATCGCCAAGACCGCGCTGGGCAGCGGCCAGCCCGCCATCCGCTGGGTTCTCGCCAATCCTTCCTGATGAGGCGCGAATTTCCGGGAACGGAGCGGCGCGCCGGCTCTTAACTCCGCATGAGCCTGGCCGACCCGCAAAGTTCCCCATCGGCAGAACATGCCGGACTTCTTTTCGTCACGATTCTGATCAGCCTGTTTTCGCTGGCGCCCGGCCTGGCGCATCTTTTCGAGTTGCCCCGCAAGATGATGCTGGAGCGCGAGGATTATTTCACCGTGCAACAGATCTATTCCGGCTGGGCTCTGTTCGGCTATGTGCTGGCGGCGCAGTTCATCGCCCTGGTGATGCTGGCCTGGGCGTGGCACCGGCAGCCGGAGCTTTTGTGGGCCGCGCTCACGGCGCTGCTGCTTCTGATCGCGGCGCAGATTTTGTTCTGGACCTTCACGTTCCCCGCCAACACCGCCACCCGCAATTGGACGGAGATTCCCGCAAACTGGGAGACACTGCGGCGGAATTGGGAATTCTCCCACGCCGCCGGCGCGCTGTGCCAGTTTGCCGGCCTGCTCTATCTGATCCGGGCTTCGCTTCGCGGCGGCTGAGGCGCGCCTTCAGACCGCCTTGCGGATGTCGCTCTCGGCGCTTTCGTCCGGCTCCAGGCCGAATTCCTTCAGCTTGCGATAGAGCGTCGAGCGGCCGATGCCCAGCCGCCGCGCCACTTCCGACATATGGCCTTCATAGCGGCCGATGGCCATGCGGATGATTTCGGATTCCAGTTCCTCGAATTTGCGGATATGGCCGCCGGCATCGGTCACCGCCAGCGCATAAGGCGAATGCATGCCAAGCGCGGGCGCGGCCGCATGCATGCCCGGCATCGGCGCCGCCACACTCTGGCGCACTCCCGCTTCCACGCCCATCGCCGCGGCGATCTGGGGAAAGTCGCAGACATCCAGCATGGTGCCGTCGCACAGGACCACGGCGCGGAAAATGGTGTTCTCCAGCTGGCGGACATTGCCGGGCCAGGTGAAACTCTGGATCAGCTGGGCGGCGCCCGGCGTGAGGCCCGTCACCGGTTTATTCTCTTCGGCGGCGAAACGGGCGATGAAGTGGCGGGCGAGCGGCGCGATGTCGCCGGCGCGGTCGCGCAAGGACGGCACCAGGATGGGGAAGACATTGAGGCGGTAATACAGGTCTTCGCGGAACGCGCCTTCGCGCGCCATCTGGCCCAGATCACGGTTGGTGGCCGAGATGATGCGCACATTCACTTTCACGGGGCGCTTGGAGCCGACCGGATCGACTTCGCCTTCCTGCAAGGCGCGCAGCAGCTTGACCTGCATGTCCAGGCGCAGTTCGCCGATTTCGTCCAGGAACAAGGTGCCGCCATCGGCTTCCTGGAATTTGCCCAGATGCTTGTCGGAGGCGCCGGTGAAGGAGCCTTTCTCATGGCCGAACAGGATCGACTCGATCAGGTTTTCCGGGATCGCGCCGCAATTGACGGTGACGAAAGGCTTGCCGGCGCGCGCCGACGTGCCTTGGATGGCGCGGGCGATCAATTCCTTGCCGGCGCCGCTTTCACCTTCGATCAGGATCGGAATGTCGGACTGCGCCGCGCGGGCGCCCAGGCGGAACACCTGCTTCATTTCCGGCGCTTCAGCGATCAGGTCGTCGAAGGTGAGGCGATTGTCCGTCTTCTTCTTCAGCTGTTTCACTTCGCCGGACAGGGTGCCGATCTTCAGCTGGTTGCGGATCGAAACCGCGATACGTTCGGGACTGGCGGGCTTGACCAGGAAGTCGTTGGCGCCTGCGCGCATGGCTTCCACGGCGGAATCGATGCCGCCCTTGGCGGTGAGCACGATCACGGGAAGGTCGGCATTGGTGGCGCGCAGCTTGCCCAGAACTTCGATGCCGCCCATGTCGGGCATCACCAGATCGAGCAGCATCAAGGTGATCTGATCGCCGCGCACGCCGTTGATGAGATCCAGCGCCGGCTGGCCGCCCGGCGCGGTGACCACCGTCATGCCGCTGCGGGTGATCGCGGATTCCAGCAAGCGGCGCTGGACCGGATCGTCATCCACGACAAGTATCGTCTGCGCCATGACCGCTGTTCCAAATTTGAGCAGCGTGCATTCTGCGCATGGCCGGTAAATGGGGGGTTTAAGTCTGTCCTTGTCCGGGACAAGGCTCATTATGCTTAAGGAAAAATGAATCGGTGCAAACGCCATGAATGACAGGGAAAAAGCCTATTGGCGCCGTTTCGCGGCCGAAGCCCGGCATCTGGGCTCGCCGCTTTATGAAAGCCTGTCGCTGGCGATCGAGGACGATACGGAGCTGAAGAGGCTGGCGGCGCGGGCTCGACCCGGCCAGCCGCATGCCAATCTTTTGCTTGGCGCGGTGCATTTTCTTCTGCTGCGGGGCGTGGAGCATCCGCTCAAGGATTTTTACGCGACGCTGGGTGGGACCGCGAGCGGCAATGCCTTTCCCGTCTTCCGGGATTTTGTCGTCACCCATCGGGAGCAGGTGGCGGCGCTGATCGAAACGCGCGTCACCAACACCAATGAGGTCGCGCGGTCCTGTGTGCTGCGGGCGGGTTTCGCGGCGTTGGCGGAACGCGAGCCGTTGCCGTTGCGGTTGATCGAAATCGGGCCCAGCGCCGGGCTCAACATGAGCTGGGACCGGTACGGCACGCGCTATCGCCGGGATGGCGCCGTGGTGACGGAAATCGCGCCCGATGCGCCGCTGGTGCTGGAGTGCGAACTCAGGGGCGAAAATATGCCGCCCTTGTCGCCGCCGCCCGTTATTGCAGGCCGCATCGGCCTGGAACGCGATCCCGTCAACCTCTTCGATCCGGACGACCGGGATTGGCTGAGGGCTTTGGTGTGGCCGGATCAGCCGCATCGCTTGGACCGGCTGGATCGCGCCATCGCGATTTATCTGGGGTCGCCGCCGGAAATATTGCGTGGCGATGCCTTGGCGCTGTTACCGGAGGCGCTGGCCCGGATGCCGCCACAGGATGCGGTATGCGTCTATCACACCATCGCGGTCTATCAATTCTCCGCCGCCATGAAGGCGGCGCTGTCCGCCATTCTGGCGGGCGCAGGCCGCCCCCTCTGGCATCTGTCATTCGAGTTTGACGGGTCGGACTATGCGCTGACCCTGACCCGGCACCAGAACGGGGAGGTCCGGGCCGAGCGGCTGGCGAAGGCGCAGGCCCATGGCGGCTGGATGGCCTGGGACGGCTGACGGATCCTCAGCGGGCGGGGAACATTCTGTCGCAATCCCGATCCGGGCCTCCCATTGCCGGGAGGCTTCGGTTTGCTATATTGCGGCTTCTTTCCGAGAGCGAATCCCATGGCCGACCACCACGACGATCACTTCACGCCCGACTCGATGGACATCAGCCAGCATCAACGGGCCTATGCGGGGTTCCTCACCTTCGCGAAATGGTCGACAGGCTTTCTGCTGTTGATCATGGTCTTGCTGGCCATCTTCCGGACCCACGGGTAAGCGGGTCGGGGGCTGGGGATGAAACTTGCGATCCCCAGAGAAACGGTTCCGGGTGAGACGCGGGTTGCCGCGACGCCGGAATCTGTCAAGAAATTCAAAGGACTAGGCCTTGAAGTGACGGTGGAAGCCGGCGCGGGCGCGTATGCGCGTATCGCCGATGCCGACTATGCCGCCGCCGGGGCCACCATCGCCCCCGATGCTCGCGCGGCCTTGGCCGATGCCGATATCGTCCTGAAGGTGCGCGGGCCCAATGCCGCCGAAAGCGCCCTTCTGAAAAAGGGCGCCGTGGTCGCCGCCATGCTGGCGCCCCATACCGAAAAAGCCGCCATCGCCACTTTGGCGGGCCAAGGCGCCACCGCCTTCGCCATGGAGTTCCTGCCCCGCATCTCCCGCGCCCAGGCGATGGACGTGCTGTCGTCCCAATCGAACCTTGCCGGCTACAAGGCCGTGATCGATGCCGCCGCCACGTTCGGGCGGGCGATGCCGATGATGATGACGGCGGCGGGCACCATCGCCCCCGCGCGCGTGCTGGTGATGGGCGTGGGCGTGGCGGGCCTTCAGGCCATCGCCACCGCCAAACGCTTGGGCGCCATCGTCAGCGCCACCGATGTGCGGCCCGCCACCAAGGAACAGGTGGAGTCGCTGGGCGGCACTTTCGTCGCGGTGATGGACGAGGAATTCAAGAACGCCCAGACCGCGGGCGGCTATGCCAAGGAAATGTCGGCGGAGTATCAGGCCAAGCAGGCAGCCCTGATCGCCGAAACCATCAAGAAGCAGGACATCATCATCACCACCGCGCTGATTCCGGGCAGGAAGGCGCCCGTGCTGGTCTCGGAAGAGATGATCAAGACCATGAAGCCCGGTTCGGTGATCGTGGACCTGGCGGCGGAAGCGGGCGGCAACACGCCCCTCACCAAAGCGGGTGAAGTGGTCGAAGTCCATGGCGTCACCATCATGGGCTATTCCAATCTGCCGGGACGGCTGGCGGTGGATGCCTCCTCGCTCTATGCCCGCAACCTGTTCAATTTCGTGTCGCTCTTGGTGGACAAAAAGACCGGCGCGCTGGCGATCGACTGGAATGACGAGATCGTCAAAGGCGCGCTTGTCGCGAAAGATGGCGAGCTGGTGCATCCGGCAGTCAAATCATAAGCGAAGCCTGTTCGGGCTTCGAGGGATGGGACATTTATGGAAGCGATAGATCCCTTTGTCTTCCGGCTTTCGATTTTCGTGCTGGCGATCTTTGTCGGCTATTTCGTGGTCTGGGGCGTGACGCCCGCGCTGCATACGCCGCTGATGAGCGTCACCAATGCGATTTCCTCGGTCATCATTGTGGGCGCGCTGATCGCGGTGGCGGTTCCGGCCCTGGGCTCCGCCTCTTGGACCTCCAAGCTTCTGGGTTTCTTTGCGCTGATCCTGGCATCGGTGAACATCTTTGGCGGCTTCCTGGTCACGGCCCGCATGCTGGCCATGTATAAGAAGAAAGGCGCGAAATGAGCGCCAATATCTCGGCCCTGCTTTACCTCGTCGCGGGCGTTCTTTTCATTTTGGCCCTGAAGGGCCTGTCTTCACCGGCGACATCGCGCACGGGCAATCGCAACGGCATGCTGGGCATGCTGATCGCGGTGCTCACCACGCTTTGGGTGGCGGGCGTTTCCGATGTGCTGACCTGGGGCCTGGTGATTGGCGGCATCGCCATTGGTGGGGCCATCGGCGCGGTGATGGCCAAGCGCATCGCCATGACCAACATGCCTCAGCTGGTGGCGGCGTTCCATTCGCTGGTCGGCCTGGCGGCGGTTCTGACCGCGGGCGCGGCGCTCTATTCGCCGGAAGCCTTCGGCATCGGCACGGAAGGGGCGATCCGCGCCCAGAGCCTGGTGGAAATGTCCCTGGGCGTCGCCATCGGCGCCATCACCTTCGCCGGCTCCCTGATCGCCTTCGCCAAGCTCAACGGCAACATGTCGGGCGCGCCGATCATCCTGCCGGCGCGGCATCTGCTCAATCTTCTGATCTTCCTGGTGATCGTGGGATTGATCGTCTATTTCACGATGGACCAGCCGCACTGGGCATTCTGGGCGATCACCATCCTCAGCTTCGTGTTTGGCATCACCTTGATCATTCCCATCGGCGGCGCCGACATGCCGGTGGTGGTGTCGATGCTGAACTCCTATTCCGGCTGGGCAGCGGCGGGCATCGGCTTCACGCTTGAAAACACGGCGCTGATCATCACCGGCGCGCTGGTGGGCTCGTCGGGCGCGATCCTCAGCTACATCATGTGCAAGGGCATGAACCGCAGCTTCATCTCGGTGATCGCGGGCGGCTTTGGCGGCGAGACCGCGGCGGCGGGCGGGGCCAAGGAAACGCGGCCGGTCAAGCAGGGCTCGGCCGACGATGCCGCCTTCATCATGAAGAACGCGTCCAGCGTGATCATCGTGCCCGGTTACGGCATGGCGGTGGCCCAGGCCCAGCATGCGGTGCGCGAGATGGCCGACAAGCTGAAGGCCGAAGGGGTGAAAGTCTCCTACGCCATTCATCCGGTGGCGGGCCGCATGCCGGGCCATATGAATGTGCTTCTGGCGGAAGCCAATGTTCCTTACGACGAAGTGTTCGAGCTGGAAGACATCAACTCCCAATTCGCCCAGGCCGATGTCGCCTATGTGATCGGCGCCAATGACGTCACCAACCCGTCGGCCAAGACCGATCCCAAATCGCCCATTTTCGGCATGCCGATCCTGGACGTGGAAAAGGCCAAGACCGTTCTCTTCATCAAGCGCGGCATGGGTTCGGGTTATGCCGGCGTGGAGAACGAACTCTTCTTCCGCGACAACACCATGATGTTGTTCGCCGACGCCAAGAAAATGACGGAAGAGATTGTAAAAGCTCTCGGCTGATATCGTGATTCGTGCTGTTCAGTTACCGGGCGACGAACCGGCGATTCTCTCTTTCATTTGGGGCCTACAGACATTCGAGAACGCGTTCGAGCCCAACCGGCGGCTCGATCCCGGTTTCGCGGACGAACATTGGGCCGATGTGCGCCGCCAGGTTGCGCGGCGCGGCGCGATGTTCATTGCCGAGAATGAGAACGGGCCGGTGGGCTGGGCGTTCATCGTGGAAGAAGCGGGCGATCTGTTCGTCAAGGAAAGCGAGCGGCGCCATGGCTTCATCGCCGAACTCTTCGTCGAGGCTTCGGCGCGCGGGCAGGGGCATGGCCGCGCTCTGATCGCCGCCTGCGAAGACTGGTCACGCCAAGGGGGCATGACGGTTCTGATTATCGGCGTCCTGAGTGGAAACGGCAAAGCCGCCGCGATGTATCAACGCGACGGCTTTGCGCCGTACAATCTGTTTATGCGGAAGTATCTTTAGGCGCGCATCCTCATGCTTCATCCCTCGACAGGCTCGGGATGAGGGCTCAGCATGAGGATATCGCTTAACCCTCGCCCTTCGACAGGCTCAGGGTGAAGGCTAACTCGAAAGCCAAACGTCACGCCGCCGACCGCTTCGGTATCGCCAGGATGGCCAAACCGATCTCCGCCAGGACCCGCACGATCAGGAGCCCGATCAATCCACGCAGCAGTGCGCCGATGATCACCACCAGCCCGAACATGGGCGAGCGGGGCATCATGCCGAAGGGGCCATAATGCCGGCGGCCGTACCAGCCCCGGTGATCGCCCCGCCAGCGGTCACGGAAATCGCGCTGGCCTATTTGCGGTTGATTGTCAGCTTGCTGCTGATTGTCGGCTTGCGGTGTTACGGCACTGCCGGAAGGATTGGCGGTGGACGTGATCGCCGGGCGCTGCATCGGCGTGCGGGTGAGGATCATCACGCCGCGGCCGATGCCGAACAAGGTTCCGATGGCGATCAGAACCAGTGCGATGGTGTAAAGCAGGCGGATGATCCGTTCCGCCATCGGCGTATTGAGTGTGAGAATGTCGCGAGCGGCCATGTGCTACTCCCTTTGACGCGCACCGAATGCGCACCTCCAGGGAGCATCATACGCCTGGCCGGGCAGCCAACCTTGTCAGGCCTATGTCAGGCCTTCAGGCCGCCCATGGCGCAGACGATCTTCCACTCCTGGGGCGTAACCGGCTGAACCGACAGGCGAAAACTCGTCACCAAGCTCATTTTTTCGAGCTTGGGATTGGCCTTGCAGTCCGCCAGCGACACAGGCTTCGGAAAATCTTTCACGGCCTTTACATCCACCAGGCCGAAAATGCCTTTCTCGTCGGTGGGATCGGGGCGGTATTCGCCGATCACTTCCACGATCCCCACCACGGCCTTCTCGTCGCCCGAATGATAGAAGAAGCCCAGATCGCCTTTTTTCATCGCCACCATGTTGAGCTTGGCGGTGTGGTTGCGCACCCCGCTCCAGGGTTCGCCCTTGGCGCCTTTCTTCTTCTGCATGTCCCAGGACCAGGTTTCCGGTTCGCTCTTGAACAGCCAGTACTTCATTCGCTTTTCAACCTTCTGCTCATCAGCCGCATCAACGCTTCGCCCAGCGGCAGGGCGCCGCTCAAAAGATCCGCCATCGCTTCGGCGATGGGAAGCTCCACCCCTTCGGCGCGGGCGCGCTTGATCAGCGCGGGCGCCGTGGCCACGCCTTCGGCCAAGGGATGGCCGGGCGCATCCAGTTCGCTCATGCTTTTGCCTTGGCCCAATTCCACGCCGAAGGAGAAATTGCGCGAGCTTTTGCTGGTGGCGGTCAAGACCAGATCGCCCAAGCCCGACAGGCCCATCAAAGTGTCGCGTTTGGCGCCCAAGGCTTCACCCAGCCGCGCCAGTTCGGCGAAGCTGCGGGCCAGAAGCGCGGCGCGGGCATTTTCGCCCAGGCCCATGCCTTCGACCACACCGCAGGCGATGGCATATACATTCTTGGCGGCCCCGCCCAACGCCACCCCGGTAATGTCGTCGCTGGCATAGGGACGGAAGGCGGGCGAATTCAGGCTTGCCTGCAGGCGGGCGGCGATTTCGTTATCTGCTGCGATGGTCACCGCCGTTGGCAATCCCTTGGCCACATCGCGGGCGAAGGAAGGCCCCGACAGGATGGCGAGCGTGGCTTCCGGCACGCAATCCTTCAGAACTTCATTCACCAGCCGGCCGGTGTTTTTCTCGATGCCCTTGGCACAGATCACCAATGGCGTGCCGGGCGCGATCAAAGGCGCCAGCGTGCGTGCGAATTCCGCCAGCACCTGCGCCGGCACCACCAGCAGCAAGACATCGGCGCGCGCGGCCTCCGCCAAGGCGCCGGTGGCGCGCAAGGATTTGGGCAAGGAAACGCCGGGCAGGAAGCGCGCATTCTCATGAGTCTGGTTGATGCCGGCCACGACATCGTCTTCACGCGCCCATAACAGCGTCTCGCGTCCCGCCGTCATTGCGGCGATCGCCAGCGCCGTGCCCCAGGCGCCGCCGCCCAGAACCGAGATACGGGAATATGGCGGAAGCATGGTCATGCGGGCATCGGTGGCGGTTGCGCGGGTGAGGGCGAAATGGTTTGGTGGATCGGCAATGCACGACCTTAACCCGATCTCGCGCCGTCTCGCCATCCTTGCCGCGTTCGCAGCGGTTGCGTTTCTGGGCGCCGCCGCTCGCTATCCGGGCACGTACAGCGCCGCCGACGCGGCCAAGCTCGACAAGCTCAGCGCCTATCTCAATGCCATCCACACGCTGAAGAGCAATTTCGTCCAGCTCAGCCCGGAAGGCGACATGGTGCAGGGGGAATTCAGCCTCTCACGTCCCGGCAAGTTGCGCTTTTCCTATAACCCGCCCAGCCCGGTGCTGATCGTGGCCACGGACGGCAGCATCTATGTGAAGAATTCGCGGCTCAATACGGTGGACCGCACATCCTTGTCGGACACCCCGCTCGATATCCTGCTGAACAAGGATATCGATCTGCGCCACAACCCCGCCGTCACCGGGATCGAGGAACAGCCGGGCTCGCTGATCGTGCATGCCCGCGCCAACACCACCCGCAGTCAAAGCAACATCACCCTGGTCTTTTCCTCGCCCAGCATCGAGCTTCGGCAATGGATGGTGAAGGACAATCAGGGCGGCGTGACCACGGTGGCGCTGAGCGGGGTTCAGACCGGGATCGTCTTGCCGGACACCTTGTTCGCCGTGCCGGCCAAGGATCCGAAAGGCAAATAACCGGGCCGTTCCGGTCCCGTTCTCCTTCATCTGAAGCGCTTGACAACTATGACATATTCGCAACTGTCACGCTTAAAATTTTTGTAAAACAAAAAATCTTGAAAAGTGTGGTTTCCGTGCATAGCTTGGTCTTGGAAGACAGCGTGGCCCGGCAAGCTCTGCCCCCCGCTCGCAAGTCAGGTCCTGTTTTCCGCGGGTGCAGGTCATCCCCTCCAGGCACCCACGCGCGTAACGGCGCATTCAACGCCCGACTGTTCAAACAGTCGGGCGTTTTTTTATGCGGTGACGCGCCGAAGGGTGAGGTTGATGCGTCCACCGCCGGGGATGAGGGACGAGCTGCCGGGGAGAATGCGGTCGATGCCGTGATAGGCCAGGCGCGCCGGGCCGCCGAACATCACCACATCGCCCGATGACAGTTTCACGCTGTGCGTGGGGTCCTTGCGCGAGGTGCCGCCGATCCGGAACAGGGCATCGTCGCCCAGCGAAACCGACACGACGGGGGCGGACAAGTCCTTCTCGTCCTTGTCCTGATGCAGTCCCATGCGGGCAGAGCCGCGATAGAGATTGACCAGGCAGCATTCCGGATCCGGCGTGGCGGCGATCTCGCGCCACAGAACCATCACTGCATCGGGAATGGCCGGCCAGGGCGCGGCGGTGACGGGATGGGTGGCTTGATAGCGATAGCCGTTTTTGTCGGACACCCAGCCCAAGGCGCCAAAATTGCTTTCCTCGACCGAAAAGGGATTGCCTGATCCCGGCATGACGGGACGGTAGAAAGGCGCTTCTTCAATCCGCGCCAGCACATCGCCCAGCAATGCTGTCTGCTCGATCCTGGAGAATTTTTCCCGCCACAGCATCACGCCGGGCGCCAGGGCGATGCCGCTCACCACTGAACCCACTTCACCATTGAAAAGGACTGCGGGTCGGCACCAGGAAAATGCCGCCATGGGCGTCGGCCAGCCCACGGCTTTCCAGCCAGCTTTTCAGCCGGTCCGGCGTGTAATGCTCGCCGATCCAGCTTGCCAGGGACGATCCGTTGGATTCCTCGGCAGCGAAATCCAGGAACGGCTTCAGCCAGCGCTGATGCTTTTTGGGAAAATGCAGATAGGGAAAACGTGCATATTGCGCGCGGGCTTCTTCCATCGCCGCCCAGCCGCCGCGATGAATCAGATAGAGCGCGGAGGCGAAGCTGGTGCGGTCCTGTCCGCCCGAGCATTTGAGCACGAACGGCCGAGGCGCGCTGTCGAAGGCTTCGATCAGGCGCATCAGCATGGCGCGGGTGGGCAGCTTGCGCGAATCCAGCATGGCATCGAGATGGGCTATGCCGCGCGCCGCGGTGGCGCCGGTTTCGTTTTTCCACCAGGACAGATCGTCGTTGCGGCCGCGCAGATTGATCAGCGCCTTGACGCCGCGCCGCTCCAGATAGGGGCCCATGCCGCCCGCCCAGGGCTGGGCCATGCGGCCGCATTCGCCTGGCACCACCCAGTGGAAATTGTAGAGAATATCGCCGAGGGGCCGCATAATGCGGCGCTTATAGCAGAGCGGAACGTCCCATGCGCATCTCCAAATCCACGCTGGATCGCGGCTGGCTCTGGTCCAGCGTGCTGGGCCTGATCGTCTTTGCGGCGTTGGGGGGCATGGATCTGTGGCTGAAATCCCTGACCGGGGTTTCGACCACCGACCTGCAGGGGCTGGCCACGGCGGCCCAGTTCCGCCTCGCCTTCCATGCCTGGGCGCCGGAGCCTTATGCGGTGCGGGCGGGCTTCGATCTGGGCCTGGATTACCTTCTGATGCCGCTCTATGCGGTGAGCTTCTTTCTTTCCAGCGTGGTGGTGGCGGAAAGCTTCACCCCGGGAAAGAGCCGTTTTCGCCGCTATGTGCTGATGGCGGGGATGGTGGCGCCGGTGGGGGCGCTGCTGGATGCCATCGAAAACGCCTTGCAGCTCGACATGCTGCTGAATGGGGCCACCGACGATCTGGCCCGGATCGCCTATAATGTCTCCAGCGCCAAAACGGTGGCGGTGACGGTGGGGGTGGCGCTTCTGATCACGGCGGTGGTGGCCAAAATCGGCATGCGCAAGACCCGGGCGATGCCCGTCATCGAGCCCTGATTGCCACACCCAAAAGCCTTGTCGATCTGAGGCTTGACCCCAAAGCGCCTTTCCGTATAGTGCGCCGCTCTCCGGGAACCTGCCGTTTCTGGAAAACCGTTTCATTTCAAGGAATTAGACCATGTACGCGGTCGTCCGCACCGGCGGAAAACAGTATCGGGTTGCCAAGGATTCGATCCTCAAGGTGGAAAGCCTTGCGGGCGACGTCGGCTCCAAGCTGACCTTGGGCGAAGTGCTGCTGCTGGGCGGGGACAAGCCCAAGCTGGGCGCGCCGCTGGTCAAAGGCGCCTCGGTCGAGTGCGAGATTCTCGAACAGGGCCAGGGCGAAAAGGTCGTGGCCTTCAAGAAGAAGCGCCGCAAGAACACCCATCGCAAGCGCGGTCATCGTCAGCACTTCACCGCCGTGAAGGTGCTCTCGATCTCGGCCGGCAAGGAATAAGTCATGGCGCATAAGAAAGCAGGCGGTTCATCGCGTAACGGTCGTGACTCGGCCGGTCAGCGTCTGGGCGTGAAGCTGTTCGGCGGCGAAAAGATTTCCGGCGGCAACGTGATCGTGCGTCAGCGCGGCACCAAGTTCTGGCCGGGCGAAAATGTCGGCATGGGCAAGGACCATACGCTTTTCGCGCTTTGCGACGGCAACGTGACCTTCAAGACCGGCTTCAAGCGTCGCACGTTCGTATCCGTGACGACGACTGCCCAACCGGCGGCGAAGATCGCGGCAGAATAGGCGGCTCAAGACATAGGCCGCCAAGTAATTGGCGGCCCATTATGCGAGGGAGATGGTCCGCCATCTCCCTTTTTTGTTTCCCTCGCCAACAAACGCGGGGAAACGTCATGTCCATTTTGGAGAGCGAAAGGCTGATATTGAGGCCGCCCAGGCCCGCCGACATCCAGGCGATGACGGTTTGGCTGGGCGATTTTTCGGTGTCGCGCAATTTGGCTGAGGTGCCGCATCCCTATACCGAGGACGATGCGGAAGCGTTCGTCACCAGGCGCGGCCGCCATGGCGACGGCTATTACGCCTTCACCATCCTGAGCAAGAAAGAGGGGATGTTCCTGGGCGGGATCGGATTGCATATGGAGGCGGCCGGCCCCGAATTCGGTTACTGGCTGGGCAAGCCCTTTTGGGGCCAGGGCTATGCCAGCGAGGCGGCCCGCACCCTGACCCGGTTCGCGTTCGATAGGCTGGACCTGCCCTTTGTGTGGGCGGGCTGGTTTCACGACAACCCGGCGTCGGGCCATGTCCTGGCCAAGCTGGGGGCCAGGCACAATGGCAGCCGGATGCGCGATTGCATGGCCAGGGGCGTGAAAGTCCTTTGCCATGAGATGATGTTGACGCGAGAGGGTTTCGTCTCGAAAAAGGCGGCGTAGGAGCGTCGGCCAGGAAAAGTGCGAAGCGGTTTTCCGTCCGGCCGCGCGACTATCAAAAAGGCTCTGTAATATGAAGTTTCTCGATATCGCAAAGGTCTATGCCTCCAGCGGCGCTGGCGGCAATGGCTGCGTTGCGTTCCGGCGCGAGAAGTTCATGGAATATGGCGGGCCCTATGGCGGCGATGGCGGGCGCGGCGGCGATGTCTGGATCGAAGCGGTCGACAATCTCAACACCCTGATCGATTACCGTTTCCAGCAGCATGTGAAAGCCAAGAATGGCGAAGGCGGCAAAGGCAAGGTGATGACCGGCGCCAATGGCGCCGACGCCGTGATGAAGGTGCCGCCGGGAACCCAAGTCTATGAGGAAGATGGCGAGACCTTGATCGCGGATCTGGCCGATGTCGGGCAACGGGTCAGGCTCTTGCGCGGCGGCAATGGCGGCTTCGGCAATGCCCATTTCAAGAGCCCCACCAACCAGGCGCCGCGTCATGCAAATCCCGGCCAGCCCGGCGAAGAAAAAACCCTGATCCTCAAGCTCAAGCTGATCGCCGATGCGGGACTGATCGGCATGCCCAATGCGGGCAAGAGCACCTTCCTCTCCCGCGTGTCCGCCGCGCGTCCCAAGATCGCCGATTATCCGTTCACCACGCTTGAGCCGCAGCTGGGCGTGGTGAAAAGCGACAATACCGATTTCGTGCTGGCCGACCTGCCGGGCCTGATCGAAGGGGCGCATGAAGGCGTGGGGTTGGGCGACCGCTTCCTGGGCCATGCCGAACGCTGCGGCACCATCCTGCATCTGGTGGACGGCACCGGCGATGCGGTGGCCAAGACCTACAAGATCATCCGGGGCGAAGTGGAAGCCTATGGCCATGGCCTCAGCGACAAGCATGAGATCGTGGCGCTCAACAAGATCGATTCCATTCCCAAGGCGGCGCTGGCCAAGAAGAAAGCCGCGCTGGAAAAGGCCTGTGGCCACGAGGTGCATTTGATTTCCGGCGTGTCCGGCGCGGGCATCGAAAGCGTGCTCAGGGAAATGGCCAAGGAAATCCGCAAACGGCGCAAGCCACAGACCGCCAAAGCGATCAAGGCGGCAAAAGAGAAATGGGTGCCATGAACGGGTTCTTTTCCGGCACCCGGCTGATCGTGGTGAAAGTGGGCTCTTCGCTCCTGGTCGATGGCGCCAGCGGCACCTTGCGGCGCGACTGGCTGGCTTCCTTGTGCGCCGATGTGGCGGCGCTGCGCCGTCAGGGCGCGAAAGTCATTCTGGTGTCGTCCGGCTCCATCGCGCTGGGCCGCAATCTTCTGAAATTGCCCAAGGGCGTGCTCAAGCTGGAGGAAAGCCAGGCGGCGGCGGCGGCGGGGCAGGTGCGGCTGGCGCAAGCCTATTCCGATATCCTGGCGGGCGAGGATCTGGTCGCGGCGCAGATACTTTTGACCTTGGGCGATACTGAAGAGCGGCACCGCTATCTCAATGCCCGCGCCACGCTCAACACTTTGCTCGATCTGGGCGCCGTGCCCGTGATCAATGAAAACGACACGGTGGCGACGGCGGAAATCCGCTTCGGCGACAATGACCGGCTGGGCGCGCGCGTCGCCTCGATGATGGGCGCGGACAAGCTGGTGCTGCTGTCGGATGTGGACGGGCTCTATACCGCCAATCCGTCGCGCGATCCCAATGCCACGCATATTCCCGATGTGCCCGCCATCACCGCCGAGATCGAAGCGATGGGCGGCGGGAGCATTTCCGGTTTGGGACGGGGCGGCATGACCTCCAAGCTGATCGCCGCCAAGATCGCCACCGGCGCGGGCTGCGACGTGATCATCGCCAAGGGCGAAAGCCTTCATCCGGTGTCGGCGATTGCCAATGGCGGGCGCCATACCATTTTCCGCGCCAGTCTTTCGCCCACTTTGGCGCGCAAGCGCTGGATCGCGGGCGGGCTGAAGCCGGAAGGCGTGCTGGTGATCGACGAAGGCGCGGTCAAGGCGCTGAGCGAAGGGCGGAGCCTGTTGCCCGCGGGCATCCGCCAGGTCGATGGCCGTTTCGAGCGGGGCGACACGGTTCTGGTCAAGGACCGGCAGGGCCGCGAAATCGCGCGCGGATTGACCGCTTATAATGCGTCGGACGCAGAGCGGATCGCGGGCAAACGCACCGTCGAAATCGAGGCCATTCTGGGCTATCGTGGCCGGGACGAGATGATCCATCGCGACGATCTGGCAATGACGGAAAAGCCATGACCTTGCACGACAAAAACGATGCCTTGACGGCCGAGATGATGGCGGTCGGCGCTTCGGCCCGCGATGCCGCCCGCGCCGTGCGCGAAGCTGATGACGCGACCAAGACCAAAGCGCTTCGCGAAGCCGCGCGTTCCATTCGTGCGCGCAAATCCGAAATCCTTGCCGCCAATGCGCGGGATCTGGACGCCGCCAAAGCCTCGGGCATGGCCGCGTCGATGCTGGACCGGCTGGCGCTGAACGAGGCCCGCATCGAAGCGATGGCCAAGGGCGTGGAAGACGTCGCCGCCCAGCCCGATCCCAATGGCCGCGAACTGGCGCGCTGGACCCGGCCCAATGGCCTCGACATCGCCCGCGTCGCCACCCCCATCGGCGTGATCGGCATCATCTATGAATCGCGCCCCAATGTAACGGCGGATGCGGGCGCCATCGCGTTGAAAGCAGGCAATGTCGCCATCCTGCGCGGCGGCTCGGATTCGCTGCATTCGGCCAGCGCCATTCATGCCGCGATGGCGGAAGGCTTGAAGGCGGCCGGGCTTCCCGAAGCCGCCATTCAATATATCCGCAACACCGATCGCGCCGCGGTGGGATTGATGCTGGAAGGCTTGAACGGGGCCGTCGACCTGATCATTCCCCGTGGCGGCAAGGGGCTGACCGGCCGGGTGATGCGCGAGGCCCGTGTGCCGGTCTTGGCGCATCTGGAAGGCATCTGCCACGTCTATGTCCATGCCGCCGCCGATTTGGAAATGGCGCGCAAGGTGGTGCTGAACGCCAAGATGCGCCGCACCTCGGTCTGCGGCGCGGCGGAGACCTTGCTGCTGGATCGCGCCGTCCTGAAGAGCCATGGCCTTCCCATTCTGGAAGAGCTGGCCAAGGCCGGGTGCGAAATTCGCGGCGACGAAGCAGTGCGGGGGATTTTCCCCGCCGCCAAGCCGGCCAGCGAGGAAGACTGGCATACCGAATATCTGGAAGCGATCATCGCGGTGCGCGTGGTCGACGGCTTGGAAGAGGCCATCCGCCATATCGAGCATTACGGCTCCCATCACACGGACTCCATTCTCACCGATGACGAGCAGACGGCGGAGACTTTCCTCAATGCCTTGGACAGCGCCATCGTGCTGTGGAACGCTTCCACCCAATTCGCCGATGGCGGCGAATTCGGCATGGGCGCGGAAATCGGCATCGGCACCGGCAAGCTGCATGCGCGCGGGCCCGTGGGCGTGGAGCAGCTCACCACTTTCAAATATGTGGTGCGCGGCGCCGGGCAGACGCGCCCATGACGCGCTTGTGCTGATGGCAGATCCTTGAACTGGATCGCGCCTCCTGGGCCGGTTGCGGACGGCCTTCGCATCGGGCTTCTGGGTGGCTCCTTCAATCCCGCCCATGCCGGGCATCTCTATGTCAGCGAGACGGCGCGCAAAAGGCTGGGACTGGATGCGGTCTGGTGGCTGGTAAGTCCGGGCAATCCCCTGAAAGACAAATCCTCGATGGCACCCCTGAAGGCGCGGCTGGATGGCGCGCGCAAGATTGTGGGGCGCATTCCCGGCATCCATGTGAGCGCATTGGAGCGGCAGCTTGGCACCATCTACACGGTCGATACCGTGAAAGCCCTGCAGCGCCGCTTTCCCAAGCTCCACTTCGTCTGGCTGATGGGCAGCGACAATCTGGAACAATTCGGCCGCTGGCGGCGATGGGACGAGATTGCCCGTACCGTTCCCATTGCCGTGATTCAGCGGCCGGGCAGCATCCTGGCGGCGCTGAATGCGCCCCTGGTGCGCCGCTTCGGCATGGTGCGGGAGCCGCGCGAATCCATGCGCCCGCCGCTGGTGATGGTGCTGGATGGGGCGCGGAACAGTGAAAGCGCCACACGGCTGCGCCTATTGGGCCGGTGACGCGCCCATGCTAGATTTATCGCGATTGCTGGAGATCCTCCCCTGAAAGCCGCCAAAAAGCCTGCGAAGAAGGCCGCCAAGAAAACCGCTTCCAAGCCGTCAAAGGCTAAAGCTGCCCCCCGCAAAACCGCCAAGCCGAAAAAGGCCGTCAAGGCCGCAGCGCCCAAGGCCGCCAAACCCGCGCCTTATAGCGAACTCTTGAAGCGCATCGTCACCTCGCTGGAAGACGACAAGGCCGAAGCGATCGTCACCATAGATCTGGAAGGCCGTTCGTCGCTTTGCGATGCGGCGGTGATCGCCAGTGGGCGTTCCTCGCGTCATGTGATGTCCATCGCCGAACATCTGGCGCGCCGCTTGAAAGAACAGGGCTATGGTACCCGTCCCGTCACCGGCGCCGCGCAAGGCGATTGGGTGCTGGTCGATGCCGGCGACATCATCGTGCATGTCTTTCGCCCCGAAGTTAGGGACTATTACGATCTCGAAGGCATGTGGAATGTCCCGTCGCCGGGCCGGGCCTGACCCGAAGTGCGTCTCACGATTTTAGCCATCGGTCATGGGCGCGGCTCCGCCGAAGGCGCGCTGTGCGACGAGTTCCTGGATCGCGCCCAGAAGATGGGCCGCAACATGGGCTTTACCGCCGTCACGGTCGAAGAGCTGGCCGTTGGCAAGGCCCGCGACGCGGCCACCCGCATGGCGGATGAAGCCTCGCGCCTGGCGGCGCGGGTGCCGGACGGCGCCCATATCATGCTGTTGGATGCGCGGGGCAAGGGTATGACTTCGGAGGATTTCGCCGAGACCCTGGGAAGCCTGCGCGATGTGGGCACCAAGGATCTGGCATTCGTGATCGGCGGCCCTGACGGGCTGGCGCCCTTGCCCGGCAAAAAAGCCAGCCGCAGCCTGGCCTTCGGGCCGCAAACCTGGCCGCATTTGCTGGCCAGGGCGCTGCTTTTGGAACAGGTCTATCGGGCGATGACGATCCTGGCGGGCCACCCTTACCACCGGGCTTAGTTTTCCCCCATCTGTCTTTTTCGGGATAAACCCTCAGAAGACGTTCGGCACGCTGACGCTATCGAACTCCCCGCCAATGGCTTCGCCATGCGTGGGAAGAAAGCCTCGGCCAAGGCGCGCTACCCTGGTGCTTCAACGATCAAGCTTTTCTTAACCATGATCGGCGATGGTACCCCGTCGCAGTGGGATGTTACGCCCATGGAAATCAAAGGCCCTGCCCGCGTCGAAACCGGCGCCATCCGGCGCAAACCCGCAAGCGCAAGTTCGGGCGGTGGCTTCACGGTTTCCGATACAGCGGAAAATCACGCCCAGATCGTTTCGGGACCGGGGCCGATCGCGGCGCTGGATTCCATCCTGGCCTTGCAGGACATGGGCGATGCCGCGGACGGAAGGTCCAAGGGCCTGGCGCATGGCGAACAGCTGCTCGACATTCTGGATTCGGTGCGCGACGGGCTTCTGGCGGGCGGGATTCCCCGCGCCACCTTGAACCGGCTGGCGGTGGCGGTGACGCGGCGCCATGACGTGTTCGCCGATCCCAAATTGCAGGACGTGCTCGATCAGATCGAGCTTCGGGCCCATGTCGAGCTTGCCAAGCTGGAAGTGCTCGACAAGCGTATCGTTTAAAGCCCCAGGAACGGCTTGAACCCGCCATAGATCATGCGCTTGACGTCGAATGGCACGTTGTTCTCGTATTTCTTCATGCGCGGATCGTTCATCGCCTTATTGTTGGCGGTGTCGCGTGCTTCGCGGCTTTCATAAGTGATCCAGGAAAAGATCACGACTTCGTCTTCCGTCGCCTGCACGGCGCGCGGAAAGGACGTCCACTCGCCATAGGGCACATCGTCGCCCACGCACTCGACATAGTCGATGGCGCCATATTCGCGCCACACCGGCCTGCATTCCTGCGACATGGCCTTGTAGGCGTCGAGCTTGTCCTTCGGTACCGCGAGTATAAATCCATCGACATAGGCCATGGCGTTCTCCCTTGGTCTTTCGAGGGAAAGTGAACACGACACAGATCGATCCGGCAACAGCTCCTATTCGGTCAAGGAAAGCGCCAGCGCGCCTTTCCTCGAGAAAGCTTAGAGGCCTTGCCGCAAGGCGGCGCCAACCTCGCCTGGGGAGCCGAAGATCCGCGTGGCTCCGGCTTTCCGCAGTTCCGTTTCGCTGCCATATCCGTACGATACGCCCCAGGCCATCATGTCGTTGGCCCGCGCGCCGCGAATGTCGTGCTCGCGATCCCCGATCATGATGGACCGCGACGGCGATGTTCCCGCATTGCTCAGCGCATGGGCCAGCAGTTCGGTCTTATCGGCGCGTTGGCCGTCCAACTCCGAGCCGAAGACGGCTTTGAAATGATGGCCGATCTCAAAATGCTCTAGGATGCGCTCAGCGAATATCTGCGGTTTGCTGGTGGCGAGATAAAGGGGTGATCCGGAAAGGCTCGCCAGAAGTTCCGGGATGTTCGGATAGAGCGCGTTCTCGTAAAGGCCGGTTTCCGCGAAGCGCTCACGGTAGAGCTTTACTGCCTGATCGGCGTCGGCTTCGCCGACAAGTGTGACGAAGCTGGCCCGCAGGGGAGGCCCGATGCACCACGTCAATATGTCTTCGTGCGGCGCCTCGCGCCCGATGCGCTCCATCGCATATCGGATGGAGCGCGTGATGCCCGGCTTGGGATCGGTGAGGGTGCCGTCCAGGTCGAAATAGACGGCTTCCGCCTCAAACATCCAGCAACATGCGTTCCGGGTCTTCCAGATTTTCCTTCACCCGCACCAGGAAGGTGACGGCGTCGCGGCCATCGACCAGGCGGTGGTCGTAGCTGAGGGCCAGATACATCATGGGACGGATCTCGATCTTGCCGTCGATCGCCATGGGCCGCGGCTGGATCTTGTGCATGCCCAGAATGCCCGACTGGGGCGAATTGAGGATCGGCGTGGACATCAAGGAGCCGAACACGCCACCATTGGTGATGGAGAAGGTGCCGCCCTGCAATTCCTCAAGCTTCAGCTTGTTGTCGCGGGCGCGCAGGCCGAAATCCATCACGGCCTTTTCGATGCCCGCCAGAGACAGCTGGTCGGCATCGCGCACCACCGGCACCACCAGGCCGCGGTCGGTCGAGACCGCGACGCCGATGTCGTAATAATTCTTGTAGATGATGTTGTCGCCTTCGATCTCGGCATTCACGTTCGGCAGTTCCTTCAGTGCCGCGACGCAGGCCTTGGCGAAGAAGCCCATGAAGCCCAGGCGCACGCCGTGACGCTTCTCGAAGCTGTCCTTGTATTCGCTGCGCAGCGCCATCACCCGGGTCATATCGACTTCGTTGAAGGTGGTGAGCTGGGCGGCGGTGTTCTGCGATTCCTTCAGGCGCAGCGCGATGGTCTTGCGCAGGCGGGTCATCGCGACCTTTTCCTCGCGCTCGGCGTGGGCACGCGGACCCGCCGGCGCGGCGGTTGCGGCGGCCGGGCTGGAGGCGCGAGCTTCCAAGGCGCCCAGCATGTCGCCCTTGGTGACGCGGCCATCGCGGCCCGTGCCGGCGACGGATGCGGTGGCAATGCCGGATTCTTCGGCGATACGGCGGGCGGCCGGCATGGCGGGCGCGTCTGTCTTCGGAGCAGCCGGTGCAGCAGGCGCCGCAGCGGGCGCTGCAGCCGGCGTTGGCTTGGGTGCTTCGGCTTTCGGCGCGGCGGTGCCCGCCTTGCCTTCGGCGATGGCGCCCAGGATCGCGCCCACCTGAACGGTGGCGCCGGCTTTGACGGCGATGGATTCGATGGAGCCGGCGGCGGGCGCGGGCACTTCCACCGTCACCTTGTCGGTTTCCAGTTCCAGCAAGGGTTCGTCGCGGGCGACGCTTTCGCCTTCTGCCAGGTGGTGACGCAGACCCGTAATGTCGCCGACACCGACCTGCGGATATCCGGACCGACTGCCCGGCATTGGATGAGCATCGCCCAGTGCTTCGCCGGTGCGGGCTGCAAGGTCCTCATCGCCAGTCGTGACGAGGCGGCGGCCCGTGCCGCGGTCGAGTCGATGAGCGACCTGCCGGGTGAGGTGTCGTACGTGTGCCTCGACGTCAGCGACAGGGCGCAGTGCGACGAGATGGCTCGGGTCGCGGTGGAGCGCCATGGCGGCATCGACGTGCTGTGCGCCAACGCCGGCATCTTCCCGGCCTCGAAGCTCCCCACGATGACCACCGAGGACCTCGAGCAGGTGATGTCGGTGAACTTCTACGGGACGGTCTACTCGGTGCAGGCGTGCCTGGAGGAGCTGACGAAGTCGAGGGCCGGCCGGGTCATCCTCACCTCGTCAATCACCGGTCCGTTCACCGGTTTCCCGGGCTGGTCCCACTACGGCGCGAGCAAGGCCGCGCAGCTTGGTTTCATGCGCACCGCCGCGATGGAGCTCGCGCCCGCCGGGGTCACCGTTAACGCCGTGCTGCCCGGGAACATCGCGACCGAGGGGCTCGACGACCTGGGTGAGGACTACCTACGCCAGATGGCCGAGGCGATCCCGCACGGCCGGCTGGGCTCGGTCGACGACATCGGCAACGCTGCCCTCTTCTTCGCCACCGACGAGGCGGGCTACGTGACCGGCCAGGCGCTGGTCGTGGACGGCGGCCAGATCCTGCCCGAGTCGATGGAAGCGATGCGAGAGATGTGAGCACCCCCGAACCGGGCACTACCCTGAGTCCATCGGACCATCGAGGGAGGCCGCACCCAGTGACCCGCGACAGCTCGGCCGCAGAGAACCTGCGACGCGTCCTGGTGGAGGAGATCGACTCCGGTGAGCTCCCTGCGGGGGCGCGGCTCGGCAGCGAACGACAGCTGGCCGCGGATTACGGCGTCAGCCGAGGCACACTGCGACAGGTGTTCGCTGCCCTCGAGGAGTCGGGACTGATCCGCCGGGTCCAGGGCCGTGGTGGGGGCACCTTTGTCAGCCACCCGAAGGTCGAGCGCGACCTCAACGGGATCCAGGGGGTCCCCGGCTTCCTCGCGCGGCAGGGCTATGACGCCGGCACGCGGGTGATCGGCACCCAGATGACGCTGCCTCCCGAGCGGGTCCGCAGCGCCCTGGAGCTCGCGACCGGCGAGTTGGTCTACGCGATCCAGCGGATCCGGCTCGCCGATCGCCGGCCGATCTCGATCGATCTCGCGTACTTCCCCGCCGGGCGCTTCTCGGGTCTGCTGGAGGAGTCGCTGGGCGGCTCGCTCTATGAGCTGCTGGGGGACCGGTACGGCGTCGAGCCAGACGGGGCCGAGGAGCAGATCGAGGTCGTGCACGCCACCGACGAGGAGGCCGCACTGCTCTCCATCGATGCTGGCGACCCCCTTATCCTGATCCGCCGCCTCACGACCGACGCGGCCGGGGTGCCGTTCGAGTACTCCAAGGACCTCTTCCGCGCCGACCGTACCCGGATCCGGATGCGCACACCGGGCCGAGGCATCCAGCACCAGGTGGTCGCCGACGGATCCGTGGTCGAGCTTTGGAGCGCTGGGCAGCAGCTGCCGGCGAGCTGAGGGTCCGCGCCTGCTCGGGAGGAGTCGCGAGGTGGACTATCTCGACGTAGGGGTGTACCCGCAGTCAGTGATGGCGTCGTCCGCGGTGCAGCTCTAGTTTGACCGCGGACTGGTGTGGACTTACAGGTTCAACCACGAGGAGGCGATGGTCTGCTTCGAGCTGGCCGCCGAGGCGGACCCGGGCGTTGCGATGCCGTACTGGGGCATCGCCTACGCGGCGGGCCCCAACTGCAAGAAGCCGTGGGAGTCCTTCGACGCCAACGATCCGCGCAGCAGGGTGACGCGGACCCACGGCGCCGTACGCGTGCTGCCGAGCTGGCCGGGCACGCCCTGATGGGGCCTGGCGCACCGCTATTTCAGTGAGGAACCCGCCGCGCACCTGTCGGTGTGGAACGCGGACTCCACCGCGGCGATGGCGAGCCGACCGGCACCCGGCACCCGGTACCGCAAGCGGGTCGCCGCCGGTGCTTCTCGGCAACAAGGCCAGCACCTAATGGCAGCGCCCCCGTCGCGCACCACGAGCGGATCGCGTCCCAGATCCGGGACCGGCTGGCGAGCATCGACACCTCGATCGAGGCCTGCAACCCCGAGATCGGGCCGGGCCCGTTCGAGATTGAACCTCCGATACGCCGGACAGCCTGTCGGCGGCCGACCATGCCTTCCTCTTCAAGGCGGGGGTCAAGGAGCTGGCGGCCGCGAAGAGGCCGCTCGCCACCTTGACGACCAAGCCCAACAGCGAGTGGGCGGGCAACAGCGCCCACATCCACTTCAGCTTTCGGGACGCCGAGTCGGAAGGCCCGCTCTCCCACGACCCTGAGGACCCGGAGTCGATGAGCCGGGGTGTTGCGGCTGTCCGCCGTCTGCAGTCTGGCCACGATGGTCGAGCTGACCGCGGTGATGGCGCCGAACCCGAACTACTACCGGCTCTACACGCCGTACTCGTGGGCACCGAGCAGGAGCGGCAGCCCCGCTCCCTGGAGGGGGGTTTGGTCCGGTGGGAGTCCAGTGAGGTCGCCGCGGAGTGGCTGGGCTAGGACTTCGTCGCCCACCACGTGGCGACCAAGCGCGCCGAGCTTGAGGTGCAGGGGATGGCGGTCACCGACTGGTAGGTGGCCGCCACCTCGGGCCGCTGTGACGTTGTGTGGCCGGCCGGGCGGCGGCGACTCAGGTGCGGCTGCCCCGGGGGGCGGGGTACTCCCACAGGACGCGGC
>CALMGU010000035.1 GCA_937865685.1 uncultured Alphaproteobacteria bacterium
TGGACCGGATCGATCGGGCCATCCTGGCCGTGCTGCGCACTGATGGGCGGATCTCGAATCTCGATCTGGCGGAGCGGGTGGGCCTGTCCCCGACGCCGTGCGGCCGGCGCCTCAAGCGGCTCGAAGACGCAGGCGTGATCGAGGGCTATGCGGCGCGGATCAATCCCAAGGCGCTGGGCCTGACGATTTCGGTCATGATCGGGGTCCGGCTGGTCAAACAGACGCCCGATGCTTCGGCGCAATTTCTTTCCGCCATCCGCGAATTGCCGGAGGTGACGGAATGGATGTTCGTGACCGGCAGCATGGATTATCTGATCCGCGTCTGGGTGAAGGATGTGAAGGCGCTCAGGCGGTTCATCGCCGAATCCCTGCAGGCCATTCCCAGCGTGGCCGAGACATCGACCATGGTGATTCTGGATTCCCAATCCGCCGGATAGAAATCGCCTTGTCAGCAATGTGCCGCGCCGGTTCTGAAATCCCCGGCATTCAGATGCGGGCGGATGGTGGCGCGAATGACAGCACCTTGCGCAATGCGAAACCAGATCGTGTCATAGACGATGATGCCATTGCCCTTGCCGTCATCGCCCATGCAAAGCGGCGGGCCTAGCGCGGCGCGAACTGTCGCCGCGCTGCTTCCCACGCCGATGCCCTGGCTTGTGTGATAATCCGGTGAAGCGGTGGCGATCTCGAACGGCGCGTCTTTGTTCAGGTCCAGCATCACCGCCAATTCATCCGGCGGCCCGCCGTCCGGCTTTGGCGCGCCATAGCGATACGTCGCCATGTCGCCGCGCTGGTCGGTCTGGTTGGGTTCGCCCAGATTGCGCTGAAGTGCGCCCTGGTCTGCCTGCGCCAGCTCGGCATTGCCGATGCGCATGCCCGGCACGATCAGATGATCGCTGGGGAGAGGCTGGGCTGTCGCTGCGATGATAGACAAGCCCATGAGCGCGCACGCTGTCGCCGCACGCAACTCAATCCTCATCTTGGAATATTTCTCGTTCGCCCAAGGGGCCCTCGATCCCGGCATAAGCGCGGCAGCCTTCGATGAAAGTTTCGGAGTTGCCCCGGCAATCCATCGGATTGGCGATCTTGTGCGCCGAACCCCAGGCATAGCCTTCCTGATGGCTGGTGCAGTCCGCGCCACAGGCATAGCCGTGAAACAGCAGCGGACCGTTGGAGGTGCCGCCCTTCACGGGCTTGGGGCTGCCGGGTTTGGTGATGGCGGGCTTCTTGGCTTGCGCCAGGAGCGGCGACGGCGCGGCCGCCAAAGCCAGCGCGGCAAACAGACATGCGATGCGCGCCATGGTCATTCGATTCCGATCATGTGGGGAAAGCTGGGATCGAATTCCCGCCCGCCGAACGGCCCCCGGATGCCGGTAAAGGCGCGGCAGCCATCGATGAAGCTTTCCGAGGTGCCCCGGCAATCGGCGGGATTGCTGATCTGGCGCGAAGATGCCCAGGCATAGCCTTCCTGCAGCAAGCTGCATTCGACGGTGCAGGCATAGCCATGAAAGACCAGGGGACCGGACGGGCGCAGATTCTTCGCCGTCTGCCGCGCGGCGGGTGGGGCTGGTTTGGCGGCTTGCGGCTTTGTCTGCAACGCCAGCGCGGGCAAGGCCGACAAGGCCAGGGCCAATGTGACCGGCAAGATCGCGCTTCGGGTCCGGGGCATTGGGCACGCTCCGCGAATAAAGGCATCGCATATTGCGATGGCGGGCGTGCCTCGTCCAGCCAGCTCCTTTTGCCCCTCGCTTCTGCTCGGTGCGTTCGCAGTTCGAAATGGCACTGGACCATTTCGTCGGCCCTGCGGGCCGTCACTGCTCACCCGCTGATGTAACGGCCAGCCAGCTCCGGCATCAGCGACAGGGGCACCGCACCCGGCAACAGCATGGCATCGTGGAATTTGCGGATGTCGAATTTGGCGCCCAACGCTTTCTGCGCCCGCTCCCGCTGCTTCAGGAATTCCACCTTGCCCAGCATGTAGCTGCAGGCCTGGCCTGGCCACACGCAATAGCGTTCGATTTCGGTGACACCGACAGGTTCCGGAACGCCCAACGTATCGACGAAATAAGCCAGCGCCTTTTCGCGGCTCCATTTCAGGCCATGCATGCCGCTATCCACCACCAGCCGCACGCCCCGGAACATGGAATCTTTCAATTGCCCGATCTGGCCCATGGGATCGTCTTTATACATGCCCATCTCCACCGCCACCTGCTCGGCATACAGCGCCCAGCCTTCCGAATAGGCGGAAAAATCCATCATCTTGCGCAGCAAGGGAATGCTCGCCTCGTTCTGCATCGCCAGTTGCAGGTGATGACCGGGAATGGATTCGTGATAGGTGAGCGTGGGCAGCACCCAGCTTGCCGTCTCGGCCGTGTCGCGCAGATTGATCCAGTAAATGCCGGGCCGTTTGCCGTCCAAGGACGGCGGGTAATAATAACCGCCGGTCTGCGAGGCCTCGATGGTCTTGGGCACGCGCCTTATTTCCACATCGGCCTTGGGCAAGGTGCCGAAATACTCCGGCAGCCTGGCGCGGATCGTCTTCACTTTGGCGTTGAGATCGGCGATCAGCTTTTCCTTGGCTGCATCGGTGTTGGCGTACAGATATTTCGGGTCCTTGTTCATGGCACGAAGGCGCTCACCCACGCTGCCTTTGGTCATGCCATGGCTTTTCATGATGGCGTCGATCTTGGCGGTATGGTCGGCAACCACATCCAGGCCCAGTTTGTGAATCTGTTCCGGGCTGTCCTTGGTGGTGGCCCAGTAAGTGAGCGAGGCGCGGTAATAGTCCGCGCCTTTGGGCAGCCGCCAGACGCCCGCGTCATGCGGGGCTTTCTTTTGCATTTCACGCACCAGCGCGATCTGCCGGTCCAGCGCCGGATAGACTTTGTCCTTGACCACCTTGGCGGCGTCGCCGTTCCAGTCGCCCGCGATATGCTTTTCCGCCGCGCGCCGCGCCAGCGAGGTGGCCAGCGAAGATTTTTCCGGCGCGGGCGCGCGCAAGCGCGTCATGGTTGCGAGCGTCTTGGTCAGCGCGAAGTCGGGCGGTACCACGCCCATGCCGATGTCATGGCGCGCCACCTCGATCTCCTGATCCATCGCCGTGGCGAAAGCGGAGAGCCGCGCAAGATACGCATCGGCGTCGGCTTTGGTCTCGATGCCGTGCTGGGTATCCAGGAAAGACGGCGTGCTGGAGTAATTGCCGTTGAGTTGGCTGATGATATAGGGCGCGCCGGGATTGGCGGGGCCGTATGGAAATTCCTTGGCCGCCGCATCGTTGGCGGCAAGGGAGAACATCACGATGTTGTAATTCAACCGGTCCATGCCGCTGACAGAGCTGGCATCGAACGCTTTCAGCCGCGTCAGCTGACTGGCGGTGAGGGCCTTGGCTTTGGCGATCCCGGTCAGCGACGTGTCGTCGATCTGGCTTTTCTGAAAAGCGCGCTTGCCCGTATCCAGGCCCAGGCCGGTGGCAAAGGTGGGGGAGAGGTCCAGCTGTTCCTGCGCGAACTGGTCGAACAGCGCGTTCAGCGCGGCGGCGCCTTTGGCGGGTGCGGCCAGGGCGGGCAGGCCGGTGAAAGCGATGGCGGCGGCGCCCGTTTTCAAGGCGGTGCGGCGGTCGAGCATGGCGAACCTCTCAGGCTAATTCGGGCCGCGCAATATAATTTCAATGACCGGTTGCACGCAAGGCGAGCAGGGGTGGAACTTCTGTCAGGGGAGGGAACTTGCGCGAGAGGTGCGCCGCTATTTGGCGATTGGCGCTGTCGCGAAGCGGGACAGGGCTTGGTCGTGGGCGGTCACCGCTAGTGGCAAGCTTGTATTACGTCGGCATTAAATTTGCCCAGTAAGTCAGGCCTTCTAGCTTTGAATGCAATGTCTATTTGATTTTGAATATCTAAGGTATTGGCACAAGCCATTTCAGCATAGTGCCGGGCGAGTCGTGCTTGGTGCGCGACAAAAGCCATCCACGCGAGCACCAGAAAAATCCCGGCAACTTTTAAAGCCTTCATCGCGCCCTCCATCAGCGTGGCCAATGTAGGCTGAAGATGCGAAGGCTCAAGTCCAAGTCTTTGGAAGCTTGTTACCCAATACCAGGAAATTCAGCAGTTTCGCCCAGCTAATGAAGGCGCAGATATGTGAGGCAGCCAAGCCCTCGTCACCGCGCTACCCCTCGCTTACGCTCGGGGCGTCGGCTGTTTGAAGAGCGTCGATAAACGTTCTTGCGGCTCGCTTGTGCTCGCCGCGCTCGCTGCTCGAAATGGTCCACTGGACCATTTCGCCGGTCCTTCGGACCGTCGCAGCTCTCACTCCGGCGCGACCGTGACTTTAATTCCGTCGGTCTCTTCGCTGCAGATGATCTGGCAGGACAGGCGCGAATTGGGTTCGACCGCCAGCGCCATGTCCAGCATGTCGATTTCCGATTCCGAACGCGCGGGCAGTTTCTCGAACCAGCCGTCATTCACATAGACGTGGCAGGTGGCGCAGGCGCAGGCGCCGCCGCATTCCGCCGCGATGTCCAAACCGCCGTCGCGCAGAATTTCCATCACGCTCCAGCCGTCGCGGCCTTCCAGCGTGTGTTCCTTGCCCTGACGGTCGATGGCGATGATCTTCACGAGACACCCAATTTCTTCTGCAGGTTGGACGAGGAGGTGGTGTACTGGAACCTCAGCTTCTCGTTCGGCCTGGCGATGTGGAATGCAGCCTGCGCCATCAGCGCCGCTTCATGGAAGCCGGACAATATCAATTTCAGCTTGCCGGTATAGGTGTTGATGTCGCCGATGGCGAAGATTCCCGGCGTCTGGCTTTCGAACCGCGCCGTGTCCACCGGGATCAAATTCTCGTGCAGGTTGATGCCGAATTCGGCGATGGGCCCGAGCTTGATGGTCAGGCCGAAGAAGGGCAGGAACACATCGGTTTCGTGATGCCATTCGCTCTTGTCGGCGCCTGCCAGGGTCACGCCGGACAGCTTGCCCGGCTCGCCATGCAGTGCCTTGACGCTGGCGACATGGAATTTGACTTTGCCGGCCGCTTCCAGCTCGCGCATCTGATTGACGCTGTGCTGCGCGGCGCGAAAGCCGTCGCGGTGATGGACCAGGGTCAGTGACTTGGCCAAGGGCGCCAGATTGATGGTCCAGTCCAGCGCGCTGTCGCCGCCGCCCGCGATCAGGACATTCTTGCCCCGGAACGTCTCCATCTTGCGCACGGCGTAATGCACGCCCACGCCGTCGCCCGCATTCTCGAATGCTTCGATGCCCGGCACTGGCGGGCGCTTGGGCACAAACGAACCCGCACCCGCCGCAACCACCACCACGGGCGCGATCAAGGTCGTGCCGGCATCGGTGGTGAGTTTCCAGCGCCCGTCCGCCAACTTTTCCAGCGCCGTCGCCATTTCGCCGAAATGGAATTGCGGATCGAACGGCTTGATCTGTTCGAGCAAGCGGTTGGTCAGTTCCTGACCGGTAACGATGGGCAGGCCCGGAATGTCATAGATGGGCTTTTCCGGATACAGCTCGGTGCACTGCCCGCCCGGCCGGTCGAGGATATCGACCAGATGGCATTTGAGATCGAGCAGCCCCAGCTCGAACACGGCGAACAGGCCGATCGGGCCAGCGCCGATAATGGCGACATCGGTTTCAATGGGAGCGGCAGCGGTCATGATCTTGTCCTAGGCGCGTATTCCACACCTAACTTCATGTAATGGTTGGGAAAACGTCGTGGTTATATGTAAAAAGGGTTCGCTCAACAACCCCTGCATTTTGTCGCCCCCCTTTGCCTTTTTGACGGCCCCCATCTGTCCGGCACGCGGGCAAGCCGCTACCGGACATCTTCCCCCGTCGGGCCTTGGGCCACGGGTGAAGAAAGCCTGTGTGCGATGAGAGGCCGGTAGCGCTTAAGCCGCCAGATAGGCCGCGATGAAAGCCCGTACCGTCTGGGCTTCGGCTTCCAGCTTCCGGATTGCGGACTGGGCCTGGGCGCTGTCGGCCGGGTTCATGGGCTCGGCTTTGGCGGCGGCTTCGCCCATCTCGAATGCGCCTACGCCGCGCGCCGCGCCTTTGATGGTGTGCGCGATTTCCCGCCAGCGCTTGGTGTCCTGGCCGGCGACGAGGCCATTCAGTTCGGCCATCATGCCGGCGATCTGGCCGTCGAACAGGCGCAGAATCTCCTCATTCAGGGCCTTTTCGCCGCCGGTGTATTTGGCCAGATGCTCCAGATCGACGGCGGCCATGGACGCTTCCCCTTTAGCTCCATCAGCCTGCCGGGAAGAGGGCTAAGGCCGCGTTAAGCCACCGGGTACTAGCCTTTCCGCTGACACGCCTTTGCGATAACCTGTCCAGAACGGGGATAGCAGGTCGATGGTACGAAGTTTCGAACAGAATCAATCGATTGCGTTGGAACCAGTGGAAGCCGGCGATACGCCGGAAGCCCTGCATGCCGAGCCGCGAACCCTTCCCAGGACGCCCGGGCGCAGCCGCTATGGAAAGCGGGCCATGCTGTTCGCCGCGGTCGCGTCCCTGTTCTGGATCGGGGTGTGGTGCGCCTATCTGTGGGGCTATTTCGGACCCCGGGGCCTAAAGGGCCTGGAAGTCCAGCAATACGCGTTGTTCGGCGCCGCAATCCTTCTGCCGCCCCTGTTGTTTCTGGCTATCGCGGGCGCGTTCGGATTGGCGCACCGCATGGGCCGCATGGCCGAAGCTTTGCAGGGCGCCACGGAAAATCTGTTCGTCACCGATGAAAGCGTCGCGCGCAGCGCCGCGCGCCTGGGCCGCGCCGTGCGGCATGAGCTGGACGCGCTGAATGCCGGGCTCGACGGCGCCTATGGCCGCCTGCGCGCGCTCGAAGCGGCATTGGAAAGCCAGATCGCGGCGATGGACGAAGCGGGCGCGCGCGCCGAAGTGCGGGGCGAAGCGATCGCCGCGCGTCTGACCCAGGAAACCCAACGGCTGGAATCGGTCTCCGAAAATCTGACCGAAATCGCCTCGCGCGCCACCGAAACCATGGCGGGCCGGGCGGCGCAGATGAAATCCACCATCGAAACGGCGGAAGGCACGCTCAAGATGGCGGCGCAGTCGCTCGACGTGCAGGCGGCGGGGTTCCGCGCCGCCGCCCAGAACGCCGCCGAAGCGCCGCATACGGCCGCGGTCGAACTCGACGCCCAGGCCAAGAAAATCGAGTCGGTTTCCGACGCGGCGCTTCAGCGCGCCGAATTCGTGCTGGCGCGCCAGGAAAAGCACCGCACCGCCATGTCCGAGATGCTGGCCAAGCTGAAGGACGAAGGCGATCAGTTCGAAGCGGCGCTCAACCAGCAGCGCGCTGCGATGGAAACCACGGTGGGCGCGCTCAGCGGCGAAGCCCATCGCTTCGAAACCATCACCGGCGAAGCGGAGCGGCATCTGGAAGGCATCATGTCCAATGCCGCCCAGCGCGCCGCGCAGCTGACATCGGCCTTCTCGCAGGAAGCCGAACGGCTGAAGGAAACCTCGGACGGCGCCAACACCGTCCTGACCAGTCTGGTGTCCACTCTGCGCGATGCGGGCTCAGGCGCGCAGACACTGATCGGCGAAAGCACCGCCCAGGCCAAGCATGACGCCAACATCCTGGTCGGCGAAGCGATGGCGGAATGCGAAAAGCTTTTGCGCGTCGCCGGCGAGATCAGCGGCGAAGCGGCAAAGATACGCGAGAATCTCGCCAAGACGGTTGAGGAAGTGGAGCGGCATTTGTCGCGCCTGCCCACGGTCGCCCAGGGCGAAGCCCAGCGCATCCGCCAGATGGTGCAGGCCGAAACCAACGAGATGCTGGACATGTCGGCGCGCGCGATCTCGACCATCCAGAGCCGCAATGCCCAACCGCGCCCGCCCCAGCCGCAACAGCCAGGCACGGCTCTGGTCCCCGCGACGGAAGGTGACGGCCTCAAGGGCCTCGCCCGCAAGATCACCCAGCGGCCCAAGAAGAATCCCGATCTGCGCAGCGATACCGTGGGCGCGGCCAAGACCTGGGAAATGAAGACCCTGCTCGCGGCCGTGGAAAATAACGAGCCGCCGGCCCGCGATCTGCACGGTGCTGCCGCGTCCGCGATGGGCGCGCTGCAATTGGCGCTGGCGGACATGGCGGTGGACCTGGAAGCCATCGGTTCGGAATCCGCGCCCGGCAACGAAGACTGGAAGCGCTATCTGGCGGG
>CALMGU010000036.1 GCA_937865685.1 uncultured Alphaproteobacteria bacterium
GCGGCTCACGGCCAGCTGTTTCCAGCCGAAGGCGACTTCGCTCACTTGCTGGCCGCCCATCATGATCTGGCGGCTGCCGCTGCGCACCCCGCCCATCGCTTCATAGAAGAAGCAGGCATTGTTCTGGGCGTGGCTCCAGATCAGGCAGGATTGGAAGGCGCGCGCTTTCATGGCCGCGAAGGCGCCCAGCAGCAAGGAACGGCCCACGCCTTCGCCCTGAAAGCCGGGCGCGACGTAAAGCGTATAGACCTCGCCGTCGAAGCCCAGGCCCCGGTCGCGGGCCGCGCCGAATCCGGCCAGGCCGATGGCGCCGTGGCGGGCATCTTCGGCCAACAGCACGGCGCTTTTCTTGATGGCGCGCTCGATCCGGGCGGTGTGGACGCCGACCGACATGCCGGACAAGAGGGTGTGGGGAAGGATGGCGGCGTAGGTGTCCTGCCAGGCTTCGACATAGATGCGCGCGAGCGGAGCGGCATCCGCGGGCCGCGCCAGTCTCAGACTCAGCGCGAGATCACTCATGACGCGAGCGTGACGCAACGGGCGGGGTGCGGCAAGGATTAAATCTTCCGCCGCGGGCATTGACCTCCCACGCAGACACTGCCCTGCCTCCTGCGCGCGCGTTAGCGCGCTGGCAGCGGGGTGACGCTGGCGACCAGCCAGCGGAACGTCGTAGCTGGCTCTCGAGCCAGCGAAGACCGGAGGGGTCAATCAAATATGCGCAGAACCGGAATGCCATTTTATCGGACGTCCGCGCGCGATCCGCACGCTAAGAAACGCGCGGGGGGAGAGTCATGCTGTTCGCGCGTGCGATGTTGGCGGGGATGTTCCTGGCTTCCGCCGGGAGTGCCGCGGCGCAACAAAATGACAGCGAGGCGGCGATCCGGGCCCAATGGTTCACCGGCACTTTGTTGTCGCCGTCGCCCGGCGTGCCGCGCCAGGGCGTCTTGGGCGTCGAACCTTATCTGATCGACAAGCGCGGCATCGGCGTGTTCGACGCCAATGGTATATTACATTCCGGGCCGGTGGGCGTGGAGCAGGTGCGTTCCTTCACCTCGGTCAATTACGGCTTCACGGATGCTTTCTCGGTTCAGATCAACCCGGCCATCGCCCATGTCTCCCATGACGGCGATGTTGAGACGGGGCTGGCCGATTTTCCCATCAAGCTCCATTACCGTCCCATCGCCGGAGCGCTGGATTTCTGGCATCCCTCGCTCACCACAACGTTCGGTATCACCTTTCCCACCGGCAAGTTCGACCGGCTGCGCCATTCCGCCGATGGCTTCGGTACCGGCGCCTATATGGCGATGGAAGAGCTGGAACTGCAGCAGCGCTTCACCACCTGGATGCATCCGCACCGGCTGCGGATGTGGGCGCGGGTGTCCCAGCCCCTCAATACGGTGCAGTTGCAGGGCGTCAGCTCCTACGGCACGGCGCAGAATTTTCTGGGCACTGCGGTCCCCGGTTCCTCGGCGGAGCTGGGGATCGGCGACGAGATGGGGCTCGACCAGCAATGGGCGCTGGCGCTGGATGTGCTGCAGGATTTCGCCAAGGGCCCGCATGTGCGCGCCCAAGGCGTGACGGGCGCGATGGCGGACATCGAAGGCTCGGTCTTCTGGGTGGCGCCCGCCATCGAATACAATCCCACCGAACATATCGGCATCATCGCGGGCGTGGAAATCTCCATGGCCGGCCGCAACAGCCCGTCACAAGTGATCCCCCAGATCGCGGTCAACATGTTTTTCGAATAGAGCTGCACAAGTTTGAGATCGCGCGCCTTGGCACAGGCCTGCCTCCCCCTCTGCGCGAAGCGCATGGAGGGGGAGGTGGCCGTAGCAGCGCTTGCGATGCGAAGGCCGGAGGGGATCAACCTACTAAAGGAGGGTCTTGAATTCTCGCAAAGAACTTCCCGTTCTGCTCGCCGCCTTGGGAATAATGTTTGGCGTTGGCGAAATCGGCGATCTGCTTGAAATTGTCCGCCACGTCATCGGCGCTGGCCTTGTGGCCCAGATTAACGCCGTCCGTCTCCACCAGCTGCGCCGCCGCGAAGACGCCGGCGGCCGCCGTCATGATGATGCCGGTGGGCGCTTCGTCGGAGGCCAGGAAGACCACGGCGGGGGTGACGAATTCGGGCTTGAGCATTTCCAGCACCGCGGGCGGCATCAAATTTTCCGTCATCCGGGTGGCGGCGACGGGGCAGATGGCGTTGACCTTGATATTGTCCTTGTCGCCTTCCAGCTTCAGCGAATTCATGAAGCCCACCAGGGACATTTTCGCGGCGCCGTAATTGGTCTGGCCGAAATTGCCGTAAAGCCCGGTGGATGATGTCGTCACCACGATGCGCCCATATTTCTGGGCCTTCATGATCGGCCAGATCGCATGGGCGGGCTTCACCGTGCCCATCAGATGCACATTCATCACCGCTTCGAAATCGCGCATCTCCATCTTGGCGAAGCTCTTGTCGCGCAGGATGCCGGCATTGGCGATCAACACATCGATGCGGCCCCATATGTCCATGGTCTGCTTGACCAGATGGGCCACGCCTGCGTCATCGGTGACGGACGCGCCATTGGCGATGGCCTCACCGCCGGCATCCCTGATTTCCTTCACCACCGCTTCGGCGGCGGCGGAGTTGCCGCCGGTGCCGTCCAGCGCCCCGCCCAGATCGTTGATCACCACTTTGGCGCCGCGCTTGGCGAATTCCAGCGCATGCGCCCGGCCCAAGCCGCCGCCCGCGCCGGTGATGATGACGACCTTGTCTTTGTAAGAAATCGGGATATGGGGCATGGGGCAATCTCCGCAAGAACTTCATTACGATGACGCCGGGACGCGCACGCGGTCAAGGCGTGCTGTCACACCGAGCGCATCAGCCCGCCATCGACGCGGATATTCTGGCCGGTGATGTAGCCCGCGCCATCCGAGGCCAGAAAGGCGATGGTGGCGGCGATTTCGGCGCTGGTGCCGTAGCGTTTCATCGGCACGGCGGCGCGGCGCTCGTCACTTTGCGGCAGACTGTCGATCCAGCCGGGCAGGATGTTGTTCATCCGCACATTGTCGGGCGCATAGGTGTCGGCGAAGAGTTTGGTGAAGGCGGCAAGGCCCGAACGAAACACCGCCGAGGTGGGAAACATGGGGCTGGGCTCGAACGCCCAGGCGGTGGAGATGTTGAGGATCACGCCCGCCTTCTGTGCCTGCATGATGGGTGTGACCAGGCGGGTAGGGCGGATCACATTGAGCAGATAGACATCCATGCCCTTGTGCCAATCCTCGTCGGTGATGGCGAGAATCTGCGCGCGGGGACCGTGACCGGCGCTGTTCACCAGCACATCGATGCGGCCATGGCGTTCCATGGCGCCGTCGATGAGGCGCTTCAGATCGTCATTCGACTGGTTGGAGCCGGTGACGCCGAAGCCGTCCAGCTCTTTCGCCAAGGCTTCGCCCTTGCCGGAAGAAGACAGAATGCCGATGCGGAAACCGTCGGCCGCCAGCTTGCGCGCTGCCGCAGCCCCCATGCCGCTGCCGCCCGCCGTGATCAGAGCCACTTTCTCAGCCGCCATGGTCCGTTCCTTCTTAGCCGAATATGCGTTTCAGTTTTCGCGCCGCCGGATGTTCGATGAAGGTCGCCATCGCCGCGCCCCAGCCGATGCAGAAGATCACCAGCAGCAGCGGCTCCAGCCACCAGGACAGGCTGATGAAGGTGGTTCCCAGAACAGGCGTCATGGGCGGTGGATAGACCCGCTGCTCGAACACGCGGATGATCAGAAGCCCGAAGGTCTGGCCGATATAGATGGCATAGGACCAGCCGCCCAGAATTTGCGGAATGCGGGTCTTGAGCGCGTCCGCCACGATGCCCCGGTCGAAGGCCAGCGCCAGCACCAGCGCCATCATGGGCAGCACGGTGAAGATGTCCATCCGCGTATGCGCCCAGCCGGTGTTGTAGATGGCAGTGAAGAGCGCGAACACCACGGCGAGCTGGATCAGGGAATGCGCCCAGTCGGGCAGGCGGTCGTGGGATTTGAAGGCGCGATAGAACATCGCCAGGCCCACGCCCACGGAGAAATCCGACAGTCCCCGCAGCACGCCGTTATGAAACGTGATGTCGAGGCCATGGGCGGAAGTGAGGTCCAGCGCCGTCAGCCCCGCGATGCCTGCCGCGATCAGGGCGAGCCCGCGCCATAAAGGTCCCCGCGACAGAAACAGGAAGACGGGGAACAGAAGGCACAGCGCCCATTCCACGCTGACGAACCAGGCCACGCCGTTCCAGGTGAGGGAGGGTTGGGTGTTCCAGGCCTGGATCAAGAGCAGGTTCAGAACGAAACTGATTGGCGTGATCACGGTGTGATAGGTGAGATCGAAGATCGAAGTGTAATGGCCGATCGCGGCCAAGTACCGCGTGACGATGGCGGTCAAAAGCACCATGCCCAGCATGACAAGATGCAGCGGATAGAGCCGGATCAGCCGCGCCCTCAGAAAGGCGCGATAGCCGCGTCCGGTGAACAGCTGCGCCCTGCGCGCATGATAGACATGGGTGAGGATGAAGCCCGACAGGCAGAAGAAGAATTCCACCCACAGATAGCCCCGCGCCGCCACATAATCGAGCGGCCAGAAATGGCGATAGCCGTGGCCTTCGCTGAAATGAAACATCACCAGCACCAGGGGCGGAAAAGCGCGCACGCCCAGAAGGGCGCGGATTTCGGTGGGTTTTTGGCTGGCTGATGTCATCCCCGCGCCATTGTAGCGGGGTGCTTGGCGGCAGGCCACCATTTGTCATCCCCGGCGAGCGCGAGCGACGCGAGTGCGAGGGAAGGGGATCCAGGTATCTGTTGCAAGCGCCTGGATCCCCGCCGGCCTTCGCTTCGCTCGGCGTTCGGTTGGCTTGGCCGCCAACCTCACCCTCGTGATAACGCTTCGCGCCATCGCTCGGCCGGGGATGACAGGTCGGTGGGCGCTTGCTGTCGCGCGCAAATCGGGTAGCGTGGTTCGGGGCCGGTGAGGCAACCCATTCCGTCATGGCCCGTCCCCACGCTGCTGCTAGGGACTATCCGGGTCATCCATGACGAATGTGGTGTGCATGCCGGGCATCGTTGTGGATCACCCGGACAAGCCGGGTGATGACGGTGAGTAAGGCTTAAGGGGGCACATGTCCGAGAATTTTTTGGCGCATCTGCAATCGGTATTGGGCATCTGCGCCATCATCGCGCTGGCCTGGGCTTTTTCGGAGGACCGGCGGGCGTTCCGCTGGCGCATCGTGGCGACGGCGCTGGTGATGCAGGCCGTGATCGCGCTGGTGCTGCTGAAATTCCCGCCCGCCCGGTCCCTGCTGCTGGGCCTCAATGATCTGGTCAATGTGCTGGCCACGGCGACCACGGCGGGGGCAGGGTTCGTGTTCGGCTATGTGGGCGGGGCCGCGCCGCCCTTCGCCGTCACCAATCCCGCCGCCATGACCAGCTTCGCGTTCGGCGTGCTGCCCCTGGTGATCGTGATCTCGGCGCTTTCGGCCTTGCTCTGGTACTGGCGGGTGCTGCCCATCATCGTGGGCGGCATCGCTTTCGTGCTGCGCCGGACCCTTGGCCTGGGCGGGGCGACGGCGCTGGCGTCGGGCGCCACCGTGTTCATGGGCATGATCGAGGCGCCGCTTCTGATCCGGCCCTGCCTGTCCAAAATGACCCGCACCGAACTTTTCATCCTGTTCAGCGTGGGCCTGGCTTCGGTGGCGGGCACCATGTTCGTTCTGTATGCGACCGTGTTGAAAGCGGTGCTGCCAGATGCCTTGGGCCATGTGCTGGTGGCCTCGATGATGGCGCTGCCGGGCGCGGTGATGATCGCCCGCATCATGGTGCCGGGCGATGCGGCGACCGAGGAAGTGCCCGCCAAACTCGAATACCGCTCCAGCATGGACGCGGTGGCCAAGGGCACCGAAGACGGGCTCAAGATTTATCTGCAGATCATGGCGCTCTTGATCGTGATGGTGGCGCTGATCTCGCTGGCCGATCAGATCCTGGCCCTGCTGCCCCAGCTGGCGGGCACGCCCATCACCCTGGAACGGATTCTGGGTTGGCTGTTCGCGCCCATGGCCTGGCTTTACGGCGTGCCCTGGCGCGAGGCGGGCGTGGCGGGAAGCCTGCTCGGCACCAAGACCATTCTCAACGAGCTGGTCGCCTATCTGCATTATGCGGCGCTGCCGGCGGGGACGCTCGATGCCCGCTCCGGCCTGATCATGGTCTATGCCCTGTGCGGCTTCGCCAATTTCGGCAGCGTGGGCATTTTGATCGCGGGCATGAGCGCCTTGATGCCGGAGCGGCGGGCCGAGATCGTGCCGCTCGCCCTGCGCGCCATCGTGTCGGGCACCTTGGCGAGCGGATTGTCGGCCTCCATGATCGGGCTTCTGACCTGACCGGTTGTTTGGGACCCTCATGCGGCTGTTCGCGATCATTCTGTGCCTGGCGCTGGGGGGCTGCGCCGCAGTCACCGCGCCGCCGGGACGCGAGAGTGTGACGCCGCATTTCGAGGAAGGTGTGCTGGTGGCCCGCGACGGGATGCGGCTGCCCTTGCGCGAATGGAAGGCAGAGGGCGGCGCGCCCAAGGCCGTGATCATCGCCCTGCATGGGATGAGCGATTATTCCAACGCCTTCGACATGCCGGGCACCGCATGGGCCAAACACGGCATCACCACCTTGGCCATCGATCAGCGCGGCTTCGGGCAAAGCGGCAATCCCGGCCTGTGGGCGGGCGCCGATGTGATGCGCCGCGATCTGAACGATTTCGCCATCGCCGCCCATGCGCGTTATCCCGGCGTGAAGATCTTCGCGGCGGGCGAAAGCATGGGCGGGGCGGTGGTGCTGTCGGCGCTGGCCTCGCCCGAGCCGTCCGCCATCGACGGCGCGATCCTGATATCGCCCGCGGTATGGTCGCGCGCCGACATGCCCGCGCTTTATCGCGTGGCCCTGTTCATGGTGGCGCATATCACCCCCGGCATCATCCTCACCAACAGCGCCGCCGGCAAAGTGGTGAAGATCATTCCGTCCGACAACATCCCCATGCTGATCGCGCTGGGCAAGGATCCCTTGTTCCAGAAAAAGACCCGCGCCGACACGCTTTATGGATTGGTCAATCTGATGGGCGATGCGCGCACCGCGCCCGCGCGGCTCAAAAATCCGCCGCCCATCCTTTATCTGCATGGCGAAAAGGACCAGGTGATCCCGCCCGCGCCCGCCGAAGCCACCATCCGCGCATTGGGCGCGCGCGCGGATGTGCGTGAATATCCCAGCGGCTATCACATGCTGCTGCGCGATCTGGGCCGCGCCAAGCCGCAAGACGATGTGGCGATCTGGGTATTGAGCAAATAGGGAACAGGCGAAACGATCCGTGTGCCCGATCGTTTTCAGTCCGACATCCCATCGGAGTGGAACATGAACGAGCCCAAGAAACATGACATGCGCGACGGCCATCCCAAGGCCACCATCACCAACACCAATTCGCGCATGGCGGGCGGGGCCGACAATCCCAATGTCGATACCGACCAGAATCCGCAGCTGGTGAAGCCCGGTCCCGAAGGCCGCGTTCCGCCCGGCGACAGCGTCAAAGGCAGTTAACGGGGGGCGCACCCTGTTGCAAAAATGCCAAAGGGGGGGAACGGTCCTTGGCTTTTTTGTGTTCGAAATGGGACCGTTCGCGGCGGCGGCGCGTTTCCTTCAAAGCCGTATGAGGCGGGAAATTCCATGGGGCCGGTTCCAGTGCATCAGGGCAGCGCCATACTGATTGTCGAAGACAGCGGCCCGATCCGCCTGGGCGCGGTGGACATGGCCGAGCGGGAAGGTTTCCTGGTGTTCGAGGCCGCCAATGCCGACGACGCCATCGCCATTCTGGAAGCCCACCCGGAAATCCGCCTGGTCTTCACCGACATCGAGATGCCCGGCTCAATGGATGGGCTGAAGCTGGTCCATTACATCAGCCTGCGCTGGCCGCCGATCCGGTTGATCGTGGCCTCCGGCAAGATGTTGCGTGAGCACGCGCAATTGCCGGACGGCATCCTGTTCTTCACCAAGCCTTACCGGCAGTCGGAGATCGCCACGGCCATGCGGAGCTTGCTGGCGGCGTAAGAGCTACCGGCTTGGCAAGCGCGGGTTCCCGTCCGATAAAGCGGCATGGGGAGCCTTTCACGTGCCGTCAATATCGCCGACCTGCGTTTGATGGCGCGCGCGCGGCTGCCCCGGGTGGTGTTCGATTATCTGGACGGCGGCGCCGAAGACGAACGCACCTTGCGCGACAATGTCCGCGCCTTCCGGCGCTGGAATTTCCGTCCCCGCTATGGGGCGAAGATTCCCGCGCCCGATCTTGGCGTCACCGTGATGGGCCAGACGCTTGGCTGGCCCGCCATGACCGCGCCCATCGGCTATAGCGGATTGATGCACCGCGATGGCGAGCGTGGGGTGGGCCGCGCCGCCGCCCGCGCCGGGATCGCCAGCATCCTCTCCACCATTTCGGGGACGCGGCTGGAGGATGTGGCGGCGACCGGCGTGAAGCTGTTCATGCAGATCTATCTGATGGGCGGGCGCGAAGCGGGCGAGGCGACCATCGCGCGCGCGCAAGCGGCGGGCGTGAAGGGCCTGTTCCTCACCATCGACACGCCGGTGGGAGGCGTGCGCGAGCGCGACCTGCGCAACGGGCTGGCGCAGCTTCTGGGCCGCGATCCTTTCGCCAAGGCGCGCTATCTGCCCGACATTCTGGCCCATCCCGGCTGGCTGGCGGATTACCTGATGGGCGCGCGCATGTCGCATCTGCCCAATGTGGTCATTCCCGGCCAGGGGCCGATGCCGTTGATCGAAGTCGCCAGCGCCTTGCAGCGCTCGCAAGTGGGCTGGGACGATGTTTCCTGGATCCGCGCCCAGTGGAAGGGTCCCATCGCCATCAAGGGTCTTTTGACGGCGGACGATGCGCGCCGCGCCGCCGATTTGGGCGCCGATGCGGTGGTGGTGTCCAACCATGGCGGACGCCAGCTCGACGGCGCGGCGGCAGGCCTGGATGCCTTGCCCGAAGTGGCCGGGGCGGTGGGCGGCCACTGCGAAGTGCTGATGGATGGCGGCATCCGGCGGGGCGCCGATATCGTCAAGGCGCTGGCCTTGGGCGCGCGGGCGGTGCTGCTGGGTCGGGGCTCCGCCTACGGCCTGGCGGCGGCGGGCGAAAAAGGCGTGGATCGCGCCCTGGCGATTGTCCAGGCCGACCTGGCGCGCACCATGATGCTGTTGGGCTGCGCCTCTGTCGCTGAGCTGGGGCGGGCCCAACTGGAGCGGCGTCTTCGCTGACGCGTGAAAACGCTCTATCCGGCCCCTTGCGAATTCTTCATGCGTTCGGGACGGTTTGTGCGGCGCGGGAAGTATTGGCGATTGCAGGCGATTTTCTTGCTGCAGCGCGCCGCAACTCGCGCCTATCCGCAGCGTGTATTGATTTCAGTTCACGGATGACGTGAGTGCGCACATGCAAACGAGTCCGCGCCTTTGCCGCAGGGACGCGGCCCGTCTTGGCGAAGCGGAAAATCCGATCGAAACCGCCTGACGCTGGCGATCTCCTCCCGCCGGCGGCCGCAACAGCCTGGACCTCCCCCAGGCTGTTGCGGCTAGCGCCCCTGATGGCGGAAGGAGCGGCCCTTCATCATCTTCTGCGCATGACCGCCGCCCTGGTTGAATTTGGCCCAGCTGGGCTCGGGCTTGCCGGGAATTTGCGGCTTGCCTTTGGCGGCGGGTTTGGGAGCCGCCGCCGCCTTTTCCGCATCTGGCTGGGCGGCTTGTGCCTTTACGGGTTCGGCTTCGGCTTTCGCGGCGGGCTTGGCTTGGCTTTTGGCGGTGGGCTTGGACGGCTTCTTGCTGGCAGGCATGGGTTCCTTCCTGGCGATGTTTCGGTGGCCGAGAATACACGAAAAGTTCCGGCCGCGGCGACCGGCTCCGAACCTGCAACTGATGCGTTAACGCAATGGTTCCCCACCTTAAGGAAACACAGTCATGAAAAAGACTATTCTTCTCGCCGCCGCGACGATGGTCCTGACCGCGACGGGTGCTTTCGCGCAAGCCGCGATGACTCCCGCGCCCAAGGGGACAGCGAAAAGCACGCCACCGAGCGCGGAGCAAAGCACCCTGTCGGACGCGCAGGATATGAAAGCCGACACCAGCGCGGCCGCAAAGCCCAAGGCTCACCATCGCCGCATGGCCAAGAATGAAGCGGCCCTGAATGCCAAGGAAGCGGAGACGACCAAACAGCTCAATCAGGAACAGGCGCAGATGGCGTCCAACAGCAGCGGCGGCATGTCTTCGGCCAATTCGTCCGGCATGGATTCCAGCTCAAGCAATTCCGGCAACATGAGCAACGATCCCAACCGGCCGAATTCCGGCATGGGCCGTGTTCGGGGCGCAAATTCCGGTGTCGAAGGACGGATCGGCGGCAGCAATTCCGAGAATCCGTCTCCGTAAGAAAGACGGTCAGCGTTCGTCCGAGCCTTTGCGGTCGGTGAGGAAGGCGCGCAGGATCGCGGCCGATGCCACGACGATGTCGGTGTTCGGTCCGATCTCGCTGGGCAGCGGATGCTTCTTCGCGTCGAACGCCTTGTCGATGTCCGACACCAGCTTGAGGCGCTGGGCCTTGGTGATGGTGAGGCGCGTATTGGGATTGCGCATATCCGAGCCCGGCGGCAGCAGAGTGGCCGCGATCAACGGCATGCCCTGGAAGATCACCCGGTCGGTCGCCGCCAGATGGGCCAGCACCTGGGGGGCCGCGCCCGCCGCGCCCAGATAGGCTTTGCTGCCTGCGGGCGACTGGGACATGGTGCTGCAGATCGCACCATATTGCAGATGCTGGACCGCCTTGGATTCATAAAGATTGACCAGGGTGGGGACCATCTTGGCCAGATCGCCCGTCAGCGACATGGCTTTCAAGCTTTCGCCGTCCTTGTGCAGGCTGGCCGACAGCGCGATCGATCCGGCCGTGCATTCCTTGAGCTGCCCGGCGGAAGGATTGCGCAGATCCTGCGGGATGCGCGCCTTGAGCGTCTGCTGCTGTCCCAGCTGGCCGGCATAGGCCGAAACAAATTCCGCCGGCGTGGTGGCGAATGCCGCCCCGCCGGACAGCGAGGCGAGCAGAATGGTGAAGCCGATCAGGCGCCGCATGAATCTCTCCTAGAACTCGCAGATATTGTCTTGCAGCAGCGCGCCGGCTTTCAGCCAGACGCGGGCGCCGCGCGCGCCGGTGCGCGCTTTCAGATGCCGGCCGGGCGGCAGGCGCAGCCAGGTGTGCTTCTCCAAGAGTTCGGTGCCGTCGGTGAAGCTGCCGTCCAGCACCAGAAGCTCCAGGCCCTTGGGATTGGCGATTTCCACATTGGCATCGCGCTCCCATGTCTCGATGCGCACTTCCTCATGGCCGTTGTCGAACAGCTTGTGAGAGGCGGCGACGCCGGGCCAGGACGCGGCGGGCACCTCGGCGATGCGCAGCGCCACCAGCCTGTCGTCATCTTTGCGGAACTGCCACAGCTTGACGAAGATTACGCAGCCGGGCGCGGAAGCGGGCGTGTGATGGGTGCCCGGCGGATTGCGCATATAGCTGCCCGCCGGATAATCGCCGCTCTCGTCCTGGAAGACGCCATCCAGCACCAGAATCTCCTCGCCGCCGGGATGGCCATGAGCGGGAAATTGGCTGCCGGGCGCATAGCGCACGATGGAGGTGGCGCGGGCTTTTTCATCGCCGATGCGGAACAGCATGCGCCGCTCCACGCCCTTGGTGGGGCTGGGCACCCAGGCCGTCGCGCCGGCATGGACGATGGCGCGGGCCGTGAAGTCGTCATTCAGAAGCATGGGGCCAGTCAAACAGAAACGGGCCCCCTTGTCAGGAGGCCCGTTTTGCCGGCTTTCGAGGCGTTCGGTGTCAGGCGCGGACGCGGCCACGGCCGGAGCGCAGCATCATGCCGATGGCGCCGAAGCCCAGAATGAACAGTGCCCAGGTGCCGGGTTCCGGCACGCCGGAGGCGAAGGCATCGAACGAGGTCTGGCGCAGGGAGTCGAAATTGTAGGCGTTGGTGAGGATGGGGTCGTCCTTGCCGCCCGTGGAAACGCCCACCAGGTTGGAGAAGACGATCTTGCTGATCGCTTCGCCGATGCCGCCGGTGATGAGGAAACGGTTGTCGCCACTGCCGCCCGCATTGTTGAAGGTTACGGGCGAACCGGCGCCGGTGAAATAGACCGTGGTGTCGAAGGTGAAGTCGGTCTTGTAGCCGTGGGGAAGAGTGGGGCCGCCATCCTTGGCCGGCAGCTTCATGTTGAATTTGAGGTCGGAGAAGGTGAAGCCGTCCGGCGTCAAGGTGAGATTGGTGAAGCCCAGATCGTTCACGCCTTCCACATAGGCGAATCCGCCCGTCGAACTGGGATGCAGCGTGCTGGTGCTGCTATAGACGACCTTGAGGTTCGACGGATCGCTGAAGAAATCGACCGAGGTGCCATTCACGCCCGAATTGGTCTTGATGGTCTCGCTGAGCGGGGTGCCGGTGGTGGACACCATGGTGACGGCAGAGGCCGGGATCGCCGCGGCGATCGTGAAAGCGGCAATGGCCGCGCTGAGCAGCATCTTCTGCATGAGGCACCCCGTAAAAACTATTAATGAAATATTACCGGCATGCCTTTAATTGCTTCAAGCGCGTCAAGACAAGCGCTAAAGTTCCCGCGAAAATATTAACCATATGAATCCGGGATTTCAGTGCATGCGGAACTTCCGCGGCGGCCGCGTTTAACGCTGGCGTGAAAATATTTTCCGGCGCCTGCGCGCGGACCGCGCGGACTTCGCGCCCTTCGAACCCCGCCAGCTTTCGCTGGCGGGGCCGCAACAATGGGGCCTCGCGTAGGCTTTCGAAGGTGCAAAACCCCGGCGGGACTATACAGGCCCGAAAAAGACTGCCAAGGACAATAAGAACTAATCTTAATTAAGCGGGCTTCATGGTGTGGTTTGCAACCCAGCGAACGGGTTCCCACACGCTAGGCTTGCAAGGCTCCGGAGAGAGCGGCAGGACGGCGCAGCCGCGATGGCGGCAGCAACAGCGTGACCTTGGTGCCCACGCCCTGTTCGCTTTCCACCAGCAATTGGCCGCCATGCAACTCGGCATAGGAGCGCGACAAGGGCAGGCCCAGCCCGGTGCCGTGATGGCGCCGCGCAATGCGGGAATCGATCTGGCTGAACATCGCCATGGCGCGTTCGACGTCTTGGGTATCCATGCCGATGCCGGTATCGGCCACGGTGATGCGCAGTCCCTGGCCGGGTGCATGGTGCGCCGACACCGCAATGCGCCCGCCGGCGGGCGTGAATTTCGCCGCGTTGGACAGAAGATTGAGCAGGATCTGCTTGATCAAGGTGAAATCGCCCCGGATCAGCGGCAGATGCGCGGGCAGGTCCATCGCCAGGCTGAGATGGCGGCTGGCATTTTCGCCCAACAGCCGGACGCTGTCGGCGATGAGGGTGTCGGTCTCGAACTCGCTTTCGCGCAGCTCCATCCTGCCCGCGCCGATCTTTGTCAGGTCCAGGATATTGTCCACCAGGGTGAGCAGATGGCGCCCGCTCTTGTGAATGTCGCAGGCATATTCGCGATAGCGCGTGTTGGCCACCGGCCCCAGCGCCTCGCTGCCGATCATTTCCGAAAAGCCCAGGATCGCGTTCAGCGGGGTGCGCAGCTCATGGCTGACGCTGGCCAGGAAATCGGATTTGGCGCGGCTGGAATTCTCGGCGGCGGCGCGCGCTTCTTCGGCCTGGCGGCGCGCGCGCTCCAGCGCCTGCACGGTGCGCTTCTGCCGGCGCATCGAGGAGGACAGAATGGCGATGCGGGCGGCGCAATAGGCGGCAAGACCCAGGATCAGAATGACGATGCCGAACAGGCTGTTGTTGAAGGCCGCGGTGCGCTGCTTCTGCAGCGCGATGATGCGCGCCCGTTCGCCGAAGATCAGGTTGCGCGCGCCCAGCCCGGCATCGTCCATCACATCGATGAATTCCTGTGACGCCAGCAAGGCCCGCACTTTGTCCCGATGGCCGACCCGGTATTCGTCCACCAGCCGTCCGGTGAATGTGAGAAGGTGCTCGGCATGGGCGCGGAAGACGGGGAATTCCGCCGCCAAAGCGGGATCGTCGGCCAATGCGCGCTCCAGCGCCTTAAAGCTGGCCCGGATCTTGGCGTGGTCCCGGGCCGTCTGCGACAGATAATGATCCGAGCCGGTGAGCAGATATTCCAGCCGCCGGCTCTTGACGGTGTGGACATAGAGAAAGGTGTCCAGCGCATTGGTCTCGACCCGCCGCGCGATGACGGTCTGCCAGATCACGTTCTGGGCCGCCATCACCTGATCGGCGACGAAGAAGGCGCCGATCAAAAGCAGCAGCGGCGCCGTGCCCCACAGAATGAAATCGATGGCCCTGCGCCAGCCGGGCGTTGCTGGTGCGGGCAGGCGCAAAGTGAGCTGCGCGATCTTCATGCCCATTTTTCCGTCCACTAGGAGGGAAAGATTAGGCAGCGCTGATGCCGGCCACTTTGCTTTTACATATCGGATTGTTTCGATTTGTGATGTGGAAGCATGCGCAGAACGGCGTAAATTAAGCGCTCCGCGCGCCTGGGCTCAGACTTTCTTCCCCCGTTGGGCGAAGCCCATGACGGGGGAAGACAGATGGGGGCAAAAACTAAAGCTCTGCTCGTCCTCCATCCACGATGATCTCCGCGCCCAGCACATAGCTGGAGAGATCCGACGCCAGGAACAGCGCCGCGCCCGCGATGTCTTCCGGCTGGCCCATGCGCCCGGCCGGAATGATCTTGGAGGTGGCCTCGGCATAGGCGTTGAAGTCCGCATCGCTGCGCCCGCCGCGATGAAGCGGAGTGATGATCGAGCCGGGACTCACCGCATTGACGCGAATGCCCTTGGGTGCCAGCTCGGCCGCGAAGGTGCGGGCGAAGGAGCGCACCGCCGCTTTCGACGCGGAAAGAATGCCGCGCCCCGCCACGCCGCGCAGGTCCAGCCATGAGGAATTGAGGATGATGGAACCGCCCTTGCCCATCAGCGGCACCACCGCCTGGACCGAGAAGAAAGTGCCTTTCACATTCACATCCATCAGCCGCGTATAGACCGCTTCATCGGTGCCGCCGAGCGGCGAGGCGGCGGCGGCGCCGGCATTGGCGAAGAAGATGTCCAGATGTCCGAACGCGGCTTTGACGTCTTCCGCCATGCGGGTGAGGTCGGTGATGGACTGCACATCGGCACGGATGGCGACGGTATCGCCGCCGATGTCGGCGCGTGCCCGCTCCAGCTTGGCGGCATCGGTGCCGGTGATGGCGAGGCGCGCGCCATGCTCCTTGAACAGCTTGGCGGTGGAAAGGCCGATGCCGCTCGATCCGCCCGTGATCAGCGCCGTTTTTCCCTTCAGCAACATCGTCTGTCTCCCGGTTCTCATTGTTTATCGTTGCGATGAGACTAGACGGAGCGCGCGATCAACGCTACGGCGTCGGAAGCGGCAGAGTGTTGCGCGTCGTGAATTCCATAATAGGGGAATGGGCTTATTGTACCATCCGATTGTAATCGCCGGTGGCGGTCTGGCCGGGCTTTATGCGGCGCGCCTTCTGGCGCAAGCGGGCGCGGATTTTTGCCTGCTGGAAGCGCGCGAGAGGTTGGGCGGGCGCATTCTGTCCGCCGCCGCTGACGGCTTCGATCTGGGCCCGGCCTGGTTCTGGCCCGACATGCAGCCGATGATGGCGGGATTGGTGGACGCGTTGGGCCTTCCATCCTTTGCGCAATATGCCGATGGCGATGTGTTGATCGAACGGCCGCAACAACCCCTGCAGCGCTTCGCGGGCTTCGGCCAGATGGCTTCATCCTTTCGCATCGCGGGCGGCACCGGCGCGCTGGTCGGCGCGCTGGCGAAAGATTTGCCGCAAGATCGCATCCGGCTGGGCAGGGCGGTGACGGCGGCGGCGTTGGAGGGTGACGGCGTGACGCTTTCGTTGCGCGATGGCGAAACCATCAGGGCCGGGCGCGTGCTGTTCGCCTTGCCGCCGCGGCTGATGGAGCGGACCATCGCTTTTGCGCCTGAGCCGCAGACGCGTGCGCTGTGGCGGGCAACAGCGACCTGGATGGCGCCCCATGCCAAATTCCTGGCGGTCTATGACAATCCCTTCTGGCGCGATGCGGGCCTCAGCGGCACCGCGCAAAGCATGGCCGGCCCGATGGTGGAGATTCACGACGCCTCGGCGATGGCGGGCAACGCGGCGCTGTTCGGCTTCATCGGCGTGCCCGCCGATCTCCGGGAAAAAATCGGCGAGGGCGAGTTGAAAGCGCATTGCCAGGCGCAGTTCGTCCGCCTGTTCGGGCCGATGGCGGCAAGGCCCGTCGCCACCTATCTCAAGGACTGGGCGGCGGACGCCCTGACCGCCACGGCGGATGACCGGCAAGGGGGCGAGCATCCATCGCCCATCGCGCAGCCCTGGTTCGATGCCGCCTGGGCCGCCCACGCCATGATGGCGGGCAGCGAAACGGCGCCGGAACATCCCGGCTATCTGGAAGGCGCCTTGCTGGCGGCGGCATCTGGCGTGGCGGCGCTGGGGTTGTAAAGTCGGTCCCTCAAGGGAGGGACGCGCATGCGGGCTGGTTGGAAATATGGATTGGCGGCGCTGGTCCTGATCGCAACGCCGCTTTGCGC
>CALMGU010000037.1 GCA_937865685.1 uncultured Alphaproteobacteria bacterium
GTCACGGCCTGCGGCACCAACACCGAGACCTCGCTGCCGTGCATGTTCTCGGCCGTCGGCCGGCGCGACTACGACGAGCAGCGCATCCGCGGCAGCGACTCGCTGTTGCACGTGCTGGCGCGTGCCGGCGTGCAGGTGCTGTGGCGCGACAACCAGTCGGGCTGCAAGGGTGTCTGCGACGGCCTGCCCAGCGAGACGATGCACGACCTGAAGCCGCCCGGCCTGTGCGCCGACGGCCGCTGCCTCGACGAGGCGCTGCTCGCCGGCCTGCCCGGGCGGCTGAAGCAGATGCGCGGCACCCAGCTGCTGGTGCTGCACCAGCTGGGCAACCACGGGCCGTCGTACTTCCGGCGCTACCCGCCGAACTTCGCGCGCTTCCAGCCCGAGTGCCGCAGCGACGACCTGCACGAATGCACGCGCGAGCAGATCGTCAACGCCTACGACAACGCGCTGCTCTACACCGACCACGTGCTGGCCATGCTGCTGCGCCAGCTGCAGGCGGCGTCGCCGCAGGTCGACACGGCGCTGCTGTACGTGTCCGACCACGGCGAGTCGCTGGGCGAGAACAACCTGTTCCTGCACGGCGTGCCCTACGCCATCGCGCCCGACGTGCAGACGCGCGTGCCGATGCTGATGTGGCTGTCCGACGGCTTCGCCGCCGGCCGCTTGGGCGCGGCCGCCAAGGCAGGCATGGCGATCAAGGCCAATGCCAGGACCAGGGAATCGCGGGGGAGCTTCATGGGGGGACTTTAGTCAAATCCGCGGACGCCAGCTATGCGTCCAATAAACATCGGATATGGCCCCATCACCGTGCGGTCCGGGCATGGAAAAGCCAGCGAAAACCGGCGGCTATGGGAAATTCCTGATCCTGGCGGTCTAGGCGGAGCCGCCATAGTTGAGCTTGGGATACCAGTCCGTGCCCCGGCCGCCTGGCGTGGTGTCCAGAAGAATCCAGAGTGGATCGAAGTCCGGCGCCCCGCGCGGGTCCTGGCCGGGATCGGCGGTCTCCCCGCCCATCTCGCCGCTCCAGAAATGCCGGATGGTTCCGTCCTTGCGGGTGAAGACCGAATAGCCGGGCATGTCCGCGTCCTCGGCGCTGACATAGTCGCGGGTATAGTCGCCACTGGGATCCGAGAACATCTTCAGGCTTTTCCAGCCGCGCGAGGCTTTGGCTTCCAGGATGCGCGCGATGGGTGAACGCGCCACCATCACGAACGCCACGCGCTGCTCGATGTCAGCCATCTTCTTTTCCCATGTCGCCATGAAAGACGTGCAGCTGGGGCACATCGCCTTTCGCTGCGGGCCAAACATGAAATTGTAGACGATCAGTGTGTCCTTATCCCCGAACAGGTCGGCCAGGCTCGCCGGACCCGCTTCGCCTTCGAAGCGATAGTCCTTCGTCACCACACCGCCCGGCGGCAGCTGGCGACGCATCTCAGCCACCCGCTCCAGATGACGGCGCAATTCGATCTCCTCGGCCAGCAGCGCGTTGCGGGCGCGGCGATATTCGGGGCTTTCGTTGGGGAAATGCGCGCGGTTGGCATTTGCCAGCGTTTCCGCGGGAACCAGGGTCTGCTTCATCGCCATATCCTGTTCATTTTGCGTCTAATAGTTGATATCAACATATACGCGGGAAGTCAAAATCCGTTGCCGCTCAATTCTCGCGCATGAGGAATGCGGCATAAAAGCCGTCGCTCGCGGTGCTGGCGGGTGAAGCATGAAAGTCAGGCTGCGCGCGCTTGAACATGGGATGCGCCGACAAAAACGCCGCGACCCGGTCCTGATTTTCCTGGGGCAGAATTGAACAAGTGGCATAAACCAATTTCCCGCCCGGCGCGGTGTGACGCGCGCCATCCGCGAACAGCCAATCCTGAATGCCGCGAAGCTCCGTCAGGCGCTCCGGCGTCAATCGCCATTTCAGTTCCGGCTGCCGCCGCCAGGTGCCGCTGCCGCTGCACGGCACATCCAGAAACACCAGGTCGAAACGGCCATTGCCCCACAGAGGCCCGCCCCTCGCCTGCGCGATGGTGATGATCGACACGCCCGCGCGCGCCGCCCGCTCCGCCAGCGGCGCCAGCCGTTCCGGCTTGTCATCGAAGGCCAGAATGCCGCCCCTGTTCTGCATGGCGGCAGCGAGCGCCAGAGATTTCCCCCCTGCCCCCGCCGCCAGATCGAGCACCCGCATGCCGGGCCGCGCCTCGCTGAGCGCCACGGCGCGCTGGGCGGCCCAATCCTGAATCTCGAACGCACCGGACAGAAAAAGCGGATGGGCGGTGAGATTGACGCCGGGCGGACAACGGATGGCGTCGTCAAGTTCCGCGGGAACTTCGCAAGCGATGTTGTCGGCCCGCAATTGCGCGATCACATCGGCGCGCCTGGCTTTCAGCGTGTTGACGCGCAGATCGACCGGCGCGCGCGCCTGAAAGGCTGCCATCTCCGCTTCCAGCCCCGCACCAAAAGCGCGGGTCAGTTCCTCTTCCAGCCAGGGTGGATATTCGCCGGCGACCCAACCCGGTTCAGGCGATGGCGCGCGGGCGATGGCAGTGCGCTCCGCATCCGTCAGCGGCGAAGGCCCATAGCCGCCTGTAAACAAGCTCTCCGGCGCATCGCCCACCGCCAGAACCGCCGCGATCGCAAGCGCCCGCGGATCATCCCTTCCCATGCGATGCGCGAAACGGGCCCGGTGCCGGACGATGTCATAAACCCGATCGGTGATGGCGTGCCGATCCTTTGAACCAGCAAAGCGATGGGCCCGGAACCAATCCTTGAGCTGACGGTCCAGTGGCCGGGCACCGCCAGCGCTTAAGATCTCGATGGCGGCCTGAAGCCGGGCGGCAGGGGTCATAAAACGGAAATCCTCTGCCGGCTTCTTATAGAAAATTGGCCCGGCGTACGAATCCGGATCAGCTTTTATTGCGATAGAAATAAAAGCCGGGAACCGCGAAAGGCAGCGGCTCAAGAGTCATGGCTTCGGCGTGCGGCTGGGGGCCGCAACTCAAAACATACGCGATATGACGGCGGGCGAGAATCCCTCGCGCCTCGCCGGCGCTGCCGCTTTCGAATATTCTCGTATCCTCCAGCGCAGGCGGTATCTCATAGGGCGCTCCCACGACCGAAAATCCGGTTCGCCACAAAATCTCCGGACCTGTCCATATTTCGGTCATCACCGTTCCCTGCTGCGGATAAATCCCGGCAAGCGCGCGCGCCGCCGCCGACCAGTCGCATTGCGGGGTGGCAGGCGCGTTCACCGGCGGCGTGATGGGCATGGAAGCGACCGGCCCGATCTGGAGCAGCAACGCCAGCCCCAGAACGCCGCTGCGGATGGGCACACGATGGCTGCCGAAAGAAAGCGCGAAATTGCTTTTCATGATGCGCTGCGTGGTCAAGGTCCATGGCAGCAGCATGACCGCCTGCAATTCGCCGCTCCATCGCATTTGAATCAGCGACAATGTGCCGAACAGGCAGAATCCGAGCACAGCCATCAACATCGCCAGCCGGATGCCCATGTCGCCATGCCTGAGGCGATGGATCACGAATGGCAATGCGATCAGCGCCGCCGCGAATTGATTGAAAAACGCCAGCAGATGGGGCCAGCTGTCCGGCAGCAATGGCTGCAATTCGCCGATCTCGCGATGCCAGGCGACGATCACCGGATCCAGATGGGGCCAAGGTCCCCGGAAAAAATCCGGATAAAGCGCCGCGACCGCCGCCATCGCGAACACGCCCCCCGGTCCCAATGCCGAAAGGCGGGACATGTGCCGGGCAAGAAAGCCCGCCAACAGGATCGCGGCCAGCCCAGCTCCCAGCACCACGGCATGCACGATAGAAACCCGGTCATAGGCCGGCTCGAAGAAAATCGGCGCCCGCGTCAATGCCAGCCACGCCAAGGTCGTGACCAGACATCCGGTCCAATAGGCCGCCAGCCATTTGCGGACATCCCGCGCAAACACGCTCCAGGCCAAAGCCAGAGCCAGCGACATCAGAAGAATGATCAGCAAGGCTTCGACGGTGGTGCAAAGCTGGATTCCCGCCATGCATCCGGCGGCGAAAGCCGCTCCGAGCGCTTTGCGGCCGCGGCCCAACCGCCCATCCATCGCCGCATAGAACCATGCGAGCTGTACCATCAGCAGAGCCAGGATCAGGCTGTGGTGATCCGGACGCCCCACATAAAAGGCCCGCGACAATTGGGGCTGGGTGAAGAAAAGCACCGTCAGCCAAAGAAACGATGGCCCGGTCACCCAACGCCGCACGCCCGCCGCGAAGACCGCCACCGCCAGCATCAGCAGCACCGGACTGACGACCGCACCCCAGACATAAAGCGCGTCATGGGCGCCGAGGCCCAGGACCGTCAGCGGCCAGGCCCCCGCAACCAGGAGCCCGTCGAACAGGCTGGTCCAGTGAATGGCATATCCGAACGGCGCATTGATGCGGGGATCGGACCCCGCCGCCTGCCAGCCTCCCGTCATCAGACGGAATGCCCGCTGCAAATGCATGTAACAATCCGGATCGATCAGCGTCCCGCGCAGCACGCCGTTTCCGGCCAGCGCCATAAGGCCTTCAATGACCGCAACAAGAAGGATGGCGCATCCCACGGTACGCGAGAGCGTCCATGGCTCGGCCGCCGCATTGTGCGCCGGATGCTGGAAATTCAGGTCCATGGCATGAGCTTGGACCCGGCCGCATTTACAGAGCCTTAACCAAAGGGCCGGCCAGCCGGTTACTGGCCGCCCGGATAGTTGGGGGCTTCGCGGGTCACCGTGATGTCATGGACATGACTTTCGCGCAGGCCTGCGCCGGTGATGCGCACGAATTTGGCCTTGGCGTGGAATTCCTCGATGGTCCTGCAACCGGTATAGCCCATCGCCGCGCGCAGGCCGCCAATGATCTGGTGCACCACGCCGCCGACCGGACCCTTATAAGCGACTTGGCCCTCGACACCTTCGGGCACCAGTTTCAGCGCGTCGCGCACTTCGGCCTGGAAATAGCGATCGGCGCTGCCGCGCGCCATCGCGCCCACGCTGCCCATGCCGCGATAGCCTTTGTAGGACCGGCCCTGATACAGGAACACTTCGCCGGGGCTTTCTTCGGTGCCCGCCAGGAGCGATCCTACCATCGCCACGCTGGCGCCCGCCGCCAGGGCCTTGGCCAGGTCGCCGGAATATTTGATGCCGCCATCGGCGATCACCGGCGTTCCGCTTTTCTGGGCTGCTTCCACCGCGTCCATGATCGCGGTCAGCTGCGGTACACCCACGCCCGCCACGATGCGGGTGGTGCAGATCGAGCCCGGGCCGATGCCGACCTTGACCGCATCGGCGCCCGCATCGATCAGCGCCTTGGCACCGTCGCTCGTGGCAACATTGCCGCCCGCGACCTGGGTATAGTTCGAGGCCTTCTTGATCCGCGCGATGGTGTCCAGCACGCCGCGCGAATGGCCATGCGCGGTATCCACCATGATCACGTCGCATTCCGCTTCGATCAGGGCCATGGCGCGGGCATAACCGTCTTCGCCCACGCCGGTGGCGGCGGCGACGCGCAGGCGGCCTCGTTCGTCCTTGCAGGAATTGGGATATTTCTGCGCCTTCTCGATATCCTTGACGGTGATCAGTCCGACGCAGCGATAGGCATCATCGACCACCAGGATTTTCTCGATGCGATGCTGGTGCAAGAGCCGCTTGGCTTCGTCCGGCTTCACCCCTTCGCGCACCGTGACCAGCGTGTCCTTGGTCATCAGTTCGGCGACGCGCTGGCGCGGATCGGCGGCAAAGCGCACATCGCGGTTGGTGAGGATGCCGACCAGCTTGCCCGCGCCCTTGCTGTTGGGCGATTCCACCACCGGCACGCCGGAAATATGGTGCCGCTCCATCAGCGCCAGAGCGTCGGCCAGGGTCGCTTCCGGTCCGATGGTGACGGGATTGACCACCATGCCGCTTTCGAAGCGCTTAACCCGGCGGACCTGTTCGGCCTGCTCTTCGATGCCGAGATTCTTATGAATGACTCCCATGCCGCCGGCCTGGGCCATGGCGATGGCGAGACCCGCTTCGGTCACCGTGTCCATCGCGGCCGATACCAGGGGAATGCCCAGCTCGACCGTTTTGGTCAGGCGGGTGCGGGTATCGGCGTGGGCGGGGAGGATTTCGGAGGCGCCGGGCACCAGAAGAACATCGTCGAAGGTAAGGGCTTCGCGGATGGTCTGACTGCTGCTCATGGGCGGCTCCGTCTTGGAGCGCCGAGCCTGTATCAGCGGTTCCCTGATTCCGCAAGGGGCCTTGGGAACCGTCCCTTTTTCCCGCTATTCCGCCAATTTTGGCAGCTTTACGGCAGGGCCCGAAACGGAACGGAAGCCCAAGGCGCACGTTCTTGTCCCGCAGCCCCGAATTCAGAACGGGGTGTCTCCAAAGGAGAAGGATATGAAGAAGGAATTTCGTTTGTTGATGGGCGCGGCGGTTGCCGCAGGCGGCCTTGTGATGGCGAGCGCGGCGAGTGCCGCACCCCATGGCGTCAAGGTCGGCGAATTGACCTGTAATGTGGCCAGCGGCTGGGGCTTCGTCTTCGGCTCGTCCAAAGATCTGCATTGCACCTATCGTCCCAGCAATCATCCGCGCGAGCATTACACCGGCAGCATTTCCAAATTCGGCGTCGATGTCGGTTATACCGAAGGCGGCGTTCTGGTGTGGGGTGTGTTCGCACCTTCGTCCGACGTCCGCGCCGGCGCGCTCGAGGGCGATTATGCCGGCGCGACGGCCAGCGCCACGGTCGGCGTGGGCCTGGGTGCCAATGTGCTGGTCGGCGGGTTGGACAAATCCATCGCACTGCAGCCTCTCAGCATCGAAGGCAACAAGGGTCTGAACGTGGCGGCGGGCATCGGCTCGATCAGCTTGAAATCCGCGCCGTGAGATGCGACCGGCTCAAAGCCGGGCAAATCGATCCGTCGCTAGCGTCAGCGTAGCGCGACGATCGATTTGAGCATCGAACGCCCCGAGCTTGAGCGAGGAGCATCGGGATGTAAAGAAAAACCTCCGGCAATTATTTGCCGGAGGTTTTTTTGAAATCGCGCGCCACCAGATAAAGCTCCACCGAATCCGCGCGGCTGGATGGCGGCTTCACATGTTTCACATCGCGGAAGGATTTCTTGATCCGGGCCAGCAATTCGTTGGTGGCGCCGCCTTGAAACACTTTGCCGACAAAGGCCCCGCCAGGGCGCAGCGTGTCTTCCGCCACCTCCAGCGCGATCTCGACCAGGGCGGTGGTGCGCAAATGATCGGTGGCGCGATGCCCCGTGGTGGGCGCGGCCATGTCGGTGAGCACCAGGTCGGCGGGCCCGCCCAGCGCCTCTTTCAACATCGCGGGCACGTCCGCATCGGTGAGATCGGCCCGGAAAAAAGTGACGCCGGGAATCTCTTCCATCTCCAGGACGTCGGCGGCGACCACGGTGGCGCCCCTGGCGGCGGCCACCTGGCTCCAGCCGCCCGGCGCCGCGCCCAGGTCCA
>CALMGU010000038.1 GCA_937865685.1 uncultured Alphaproteobacteria bacterium
GCTGACCTTCACCGGCAGCATCATGGCGTTCGGCAAGCTCCAGGGGTTCATCACCGGCGCGCCGGTGACCTACAAGGGCCAGAACGCGATGAACATCGGGGCGTTCTTCGTCGCCCTCGGCCTCCTCGTGTACCAGGTGATCGATCCGGCCGGCGCCCCCACCTGGGCCTTCCTCGCGATGGCGGGCATCGGCCTCGCGCTCGGCGTCCTCGGCGTCATGCCGATCGGCGGCGCCGACATGCCGGTCGTCATCTCGCTGCTCAACTCGTACGCCGGCCTCGCCGCCTGCGCGACCGGCTTCGCGCTGCACTCGAACATCCTCATCATCTCCGGCGCGCTCGACGGCTCGGCCCCGCTGTCAGACTGAGACCGTGCGGCTTCAGCGCCGGATGGCATCGTGCGGGTGTTGCGATCGCACCTATGCCTACGAGTTCGCAGATCTCTCGTTCGCGTACGGCACCTTCGTGGGACGGTCTCGAAGCGGGGGCCTCGCCGAGCTCCACGCTCCGGTGAGTCGCGGCTGGGCCGAGATCCAGGCGTGCCTTGAGCAGCAGGGCGTCGAGCAGGGCAGTCTCAGGCGACGCTTCGATGTCCGACGATGACGGCGCGTCATCAAGACCGTGGCCGTCATTCCGAACCCAGGGCAAGCCCTCAAGCGCGTCGTCGCCGAGGCCGTAAGGGTCAATCATGCTCTCACCTACGCGAGGTTATCTGCCGTGGCCCCGTATGATGGTGATGTTCGCACCATTTGTCCAGTCTGAGGGCTACCTTCGTGCGACAGACGCGATTCCCCTTGCGATTTGTTGGGAATCTGTCAGCAATCGCTTCCCCGCACGGTGTCCTTGCTAGCAAGCGGAACAACCACCACGGCCGAGGCTACGGCATGGATCAGTCAACAGCAAGCGTCGTGCCGCACCATGCTCCGGCCGCCCGGCCGCTCAGTCAGAACCTCATCCACACACAAATGTTGGTGAGGCGGATCCGGATCTCAGCGTTTGACGTTTGCGTGCCGAAGTTCGAGGCGTGGAGCGCGCCGTACGCCGGCGCCGTGCCCGGCATGCGCGTGCGCTCCCGCGGCAAAGTGCTCGACAAGTACGAGCGCCGCGGCCGCCACTACATGGTGACCCAGTTCACCACGACCGACGAGGAGTCCGGCACGGTGCTCATGCGCGGACAGTTCACCCAGATGATCTTTCCCGACTGAGGCCCGGACATGACCACGGCGACCCAATCCATCGCGATCGGCGACGAACTTCCGCCGGTCAGCAAGACCATCAGCGAGATCGACCATATCGCCGCCACCATCGCCGCGGCGGTGGAAGAACAGGGCGCCGCCACCCAGGAAATCGCCCGCAATGTCGAACAGGCGGCGCGCGGGGCGCAGGATGTGTCGTCCAACATCGGCGGCGTCACCGAAGCGGCCAACAATACCGGCTCGGCCGCCGCCCAGGTCCTGGCCGCCGCGCAATCGCTCACCGGCCAGTCGCAGGAATTGCGCAGTCTGGTGCAGACCTTCCTGACCGGCGTGAAAGCGGCTTAGTTTTCCTTTGACCCCCTCCGTCTTCCTCGGGCAAGCCTTCGGAAGACGTTCGGCGTGCTGGCGCTATCTCACGCCTCCCGCCAATGGCTCCGCCATGCTGCCCGCCGCGCGCGCGTTGGCGCGCGGGCGCGGAAGGGTCAGGGGCGGCAGCGCGCGAACGCAGCTGCGCTTGTCCTGCGAAAGCCGGAAGGGGATAGAGCCATCAGCTTCTGCTTGCCTCGAACAGGAACCAGTTCCGTTTTTCAGCCTGGTCGATGAAGTTTTCCAGGATCGAGGCGGTGGCGACGTCTTCGTGGCGGTCGGCGATCTCATGCGCTTCGCGCATGGCCTTGATCACGGTCCGGTTGTCGCCCATCAGCTCGGTGAGCATGTCGGCTGGTGTGACGAAATCCTTTTCATTGTCCTTGATGCTCTGGCGCGTGGCGATCTCGCCGATGGAATGCAGGGTGCTGGCGCCTAGCTTGCGAACCCGCTCGGCCAATTCGTCGGTGGTGGCGAAGATCTCCGCCGCCTGCTCGTCGAACAGAAGGTGATAGTCGCGGAAATGCGGCCCCGACACATGCCAATGGAAATTCTTGGTCTTGAGATAAAGCGCGAAGGCATCGGCCAGGCAGCCATTCAAGGCGTCCGCGATTTCCGGCACCGCATTGGCGGAAAGGTCGGTCCGGGTGGAAAGGCGGGGCGCGGCTTTGGCTTTGGGGGATTTGCTGTCTTTGGCCATGGTGAACCTCAATCGGGATGGGGAAAATGCATCCTTAGAACGCCTATAAACTGGGACGGTTGCGCGATTGCGTCATCGGCCGCGCATCCTGGGCGCGCCGTTTTGCCCCGCGTGGTGGGGGTTTAAAAAAAAGCCCAATGAATCCGAGCGGTTGGCGGCCTTGTTCGGGGCGGCCGGGGTCGTTAAGTTCGCCCCCCGATCTTAAGCTGAAAGCTTTGCCATGCCGTTGCTGCGTTTTATTCCCGAAGCCACGAAAATCGATTTCGTGGGGCTGCGCTACATCGCCTTCGCCATCGACGGCTTGCTGCTGGTCGTTTCGATCATCTCCATCGCCTGGCACGGCTTCAACCTGGGCATCGATTTCACCGGCGGCGTCTTGATGGATGTGAAGGCGGCCCAGACCGTCGATATCGGGCCCCTGCGCGAAAAGGTGAACACGCTGGGCTTCGGCGAAAGTCAGCTCCAATATTTCGGCGGCGGCGAATGCGACAAGCCCGCCAACAGCTGCGTCCAGATCCGCGTCCAGCCCAAGCAGGTGAAGGCGGGCGGCGACCAGAACGCCGCCGACCAGGCGGTGGTGCAGGCGATCAAGGACAAGCTGGGCAAGGAATTCACCGTGCGCAGCACCTCGGTGGTGGGCCCCAAGGTCAGCCAGGAATTGTTCCATGACGGCGTGATCGCAACCCTGCTCGCCATCTGCATGATCGCGATCTATGTCGCGGTGCGCTTCGAATGGCAGTATGGCATCGGGGCGGCCTTCGCCACCGGCCATGACGTGCTGGTGACGGCGGGACTGTTCTCCGTCTTCCATCTGGATTTCGGCCTCACCGCCGTGGCGGCGCTCCTGACATTGGCGGGCTATTCGATCAACGACACGGTGGTGGTGTTCGACCGTATCCGCGAGAATCGGCGCAAATATAAGCGCATGGGTCTTCGCGACATGATCAACCTGTCCACCAATCAGATGCTGACCCGCACCATCCTGACCTCGGTGGCGACGTCGGTGTCGCTGATCCCGCTGCTTCTGTTCGGCGGCCCGGCGCTGTTCGACTTCTCCGCCCCGATCCTGTTCGGCATCATCGTGGGCACGTTCTCGTCGGTCTATGTCGCGGCGATGCTGCTGCTTTATCTGCCCGCGACGCCCGGCAGTGTTGAAGCCAATAGCTCTTCCGAAGCCACAGCTTAGGGGCCGCTTGTCTTTTGCTCCCTGGCGTCGTCGCGCCTCCTCACGTGCGTCCGCACGCTCCGGGGGACGCTCCTAGCCAGGAACCAAAATCCTGCGCGGCGTGCACGCTGATAAAGGAATGCGCCGCTTACAGCGGGAACCAGTCGCGGCGATCCGAATAGGCCTGGTAATGCACATTCGCGCCCGCGCGGAAGCCGACGCCGGTGCGGATCGGCGCCAGGGTGACGCCGCCGGAGCGCTGATAATTCACGCCCAGTCCCGCCACGAAATAGAAGCTGCCTTCCACGCCGGGGAAGCGTTGGAACAGCCGCCGGTCCTCGCGCAGATTGTAGCAAAGGGTGAAGCATTTGGAGGCATTGCCGCCCACATCGAAGCCCACCGAGGGCCCGCGCCAATAGACCATGCGCGGATCGCGGGTCTTGCGCACCAGATAGCCGGAGCCATAGCGCAGCCCCACCACAAAGGCGCCCGAACCTTCGTCGCCCTTGATGTAAGCATCCGGCTCGCCCAAATCGGCGAACACATGCTGCACCGCCTTGGCCATCGCCTCGGTGGTGATGCCGAAGAAATCCGCGCCCGCCTGGGTGATCTCGTTGGCGGTGTATTTGGCGTCATCGCCCACATCGGCCAGGGCCGTGCCTGGGATCAGCATTGTGCCCGGGACCAGCGAGGCGAGGCCGGCGAGAAATTCCTTGCGGTTCATGGGAAGCGCCCTTTCACGAATCAGGTTCATGAAGTTTCACCGAGATTTGGGCAATTTTACAGCTTGTTCCGCGTTTCTGGGGTGTATTACAGGACAGAAAGGCAGGTTGCGCATGGGCAAAATGAGGCAAGGGGCGGGGCTCACCCCCTTCGGCGCAGTGGCCATTCTGGTGATGCTGGGCATTCTGGGATGGGCCGTATGGTATGCCGTCGGCGCCTGGACCGCGATGCGTGGTGTGACCATTTCCACCCTGGGCTGGGTGTTCATGGGGCTGGGCGTGACCGTCACCTTCCTGGTCGGCGCCGGACTGATGGCGTTAGTATTTTACTCATCACGCCATGATATGGATCGCTGATATTGAGCCTATTTTTGCTTAAAAAGCGATGCGATATCAAAGACGGTTCCAGACTTTTAGGCCGGGCAAGGCGCAGAAATTCCTGCGCTGGGCGGGACTGAATTTCCTCAGCCTGATCGTGATCGCGCCGTACAGCTATGAGCATTCCTCGGCGAAGATCGCGCTGATCTCGGTGCTGGGTGTGTCGCTGATCGTGCTGCTGACGCTTGCGCTCAAGCATCATCTCTACCAGTCGCGCCGGTTCTTCGATTCATAAATCTGATCGCGCGGGTCTTTTGCCCATTGGCGTTGTCGCGCGTGCTGTGAGCCGCGTCTTGTGAGCAGGCCCAGATGGACCTGCGAAAGCGGCGAACGCCGCGAGCTTGAGCGAGCGGCCGTGGACGCGATCCGCGCGTCGCCCACGCTGCCGCTAGGCGACCCTGGCCAGCGCCAAAAATCGACGCGCTTGCGAGGTGCCGGTTTAGAGGCCCCTTGCTACGAAAGCGGTGTTCTCGAAACCCGGCTTTCCATAGAGGAACGGCGTGCCGTCCCAGCGTTTGACGCTGCCGCCTGCCGCGTTCAGCACGGCGTGGCCGGCGGCGGTGTCCCATTCCATGGTGCGACCGGCGCGGACATAGATATCGGCTTCGCCCGCCGCCACCAGGCAGAATTTCAGCGACGATCCCGCGCTGACGAATTGGCGCACCGTGAAGCGGCTGAGGAATTCATCCGTCTCCGGATCGCGGTGGCTGCGGCTGCCCACCGCCACCCAGCCTTCGGCGGACGGGCTGCGCGCCCGGATGCGCCGCGCGGAAGATGCGTAGAAAGGCGCGTCCGGATTCTGCGCCGCTTCGAAGGCCCCGCTCGCATCGCCGAAAAACATCCGCTCCTTGGCGGGGGCATAGACCGCGCCCGCCACCGCGATGCCGTCCTTCACTTCGGCGATATTGACCGTGAACTCGCCATTGGCTTTCAAGAATTCGCGCGTGCCGTCCAATGGATCGACCAGGAAGAAATGCGCGCAGGGTTCGCAGCTTTGTCCGGCCGCCGAGGCTTCTTCCGCCGCCACCGGCAGGCCGGGAAACTCCCGCGCCAGGGCTTCCAGGATGAAGGCCTCGGCTTCCTCGTCGGCATCGGTGACGGGCGAGCGGTCTTCCTTGATCCGGCCGCGGGCGCCCGCCCGGTAATGACGCATCACGATGGTGCCGGCCCCGGCCGCGATGGCGGCAAGCTTGGCGGCGGTGATCTCCATGGCGATGCTCCGATGTCTCAGGCCCTTATGGCCCCGTTCGCGGAAGGTTGCATCCGGCAATCGGGCGCAGCCGTCTTAAGAATTCATTAATATCCTCTATGCGTCTTTACCATTTGGATACCAAGGCCGGTCACAGGCCCGGTGCCGCGAAAACACAGGCTTTCTTCCCCGCGCGCGAAGCGCTGGCGGGGGAAGATGTCTTCTGAGGGCTTGTCCCGAAGAAGACAGATGGGGGAAGTAAAGAAATGAACGAGATCGAATTCTCCGCTCTGATGGTGAGCCGGGTCTGCCATGATCTGGTCGGGCCTCTGGGCGCGGTGGTCAACGGCCTGGAAGTGCTGGAGGACGAAAGCGACGCCGCCATGCGCGACGACGCCATCAAGCTGGTGACCTCCAGCGCCAACCAGGCGCTGGCCCGCATCCAGTTCATGCGCATCGCCTTCGGCGCGGCGGGTTCGGCGGGCGCCGAGCTGGATCTGGGCGAAATCGGACGCTTGATCCATGGCCTTTTGGAAGGCGGCAAGGTCAAGCTGGAATGGAATGTGCCCCAGGCCTATTGGGGCAAGGACTGGGCCAAGCTTTTGATGAACGCCACGCTTCTGGGCGCCGACAGCCTGCCGCGCGGCGGGCTGGTGACGGTGGCGGCGGGCGCCGATCCGCAGGCGCCCACGTTCAAGGTGGTTGCCGCGGGCCTGAATGCCCGCATCGCCGACGATGTGGTGCGGGCCCTCAAAGGCGAGGCGCTGGAGGGTCCGGTGGACGCGCGGGGCATCCAGCCCCAGCTCACCTTCCGGCTGGCGCAGGCCGTGAAAACCGGGCTTTCCGTGGCGGCGCGCGATGGGTCTGTCGAGATAACCGGAGGTTAGTTTTTGGTCGCACGGCCGGACGGAAAACCGCAGCCGTCATTGTGTTTTCCGAGCTGCCGGCTGCACTTTTCCTGGCCGATGCTCCGGGTTTCTGCAAGCCCCTGTTTACCTTCCTGGCTTAGTCTTTCAGGGATTCGGCTGCCGCTCACGGGGCCGGAAAGAGGTCGGCCATGAAACATTGCCTGGTGGTGGAAGACAGCCGCGTCATGCGCTCCGTCGCGCGCCGCATCTTCGAGGAGTTGCAGTTCGAGACCAACGAGATCGAAGACGGTCTGGGCGGGCTTCGCATCTGCCACGACAAGATGCCCGACATGATCTTCCTGGACTGGAACCTGCCGTCCATGCCGGGTTTGGAATTCCTCAAAAGCGTGCGCGGCCAGCCCAACGGCTCGCATCCGGTGATCCTGTTCGCCACCACCGAAAACGATCCGGACGAAATCGCGGCCGCCATGGCCGCGGGCGCCGACGATTTCGTGATGAAGCCGTATGACCGCGCCACCTTGCGCACCAAGCTGGTGGCACTGGGTTCGCCGGCCTAAGCGGCTCTCCCATGACGCCGGATGATTTTCATTTCCTGGCCCGGCTGGTCCGGCGCCGCGCCGGCCTGTCCCTGGGCGACGGCAAGAGCGCCGGCCTCGAACAGCGCCTGATGCCGGTGATGCGGCGTTTCGGTTTTCGCGAGGCCGATACGCTGATCGGGGAGTTGCGGCTGGGCAACGACACTTTGGCCGCCGCCGTCACCGAAGCGATGACGGTGAACGAAACCTCCTTCTTCCGCGACCCGCGGCAATTTGCGCGGCTCAGGGACGAACTGCTGCCAAGGCTTTTGGCCGCGCACCGCGAAGACCGGCATTTGCGCATCTGGTCCGCCGCCTGCGCCGCCGGCCAGGAAGCCTGGTCGCTGGCGATGATGCTGGATGCGATGCCGCTCCATGGCTGGACCGTCGATCTGATCGCCACGGATATTTGCGGCGATGCGGTTGGCCGCGCCGAGGCGGGGCATTATTCCCAGCATGACGTGATGCGGGGATTGTCGGAGGAAGATGTCGCCCGCCATTTCGCGGCCCAGGAAAGCGGTTTCCTGATTTCCGACCGGCTGAAACGCATGGTGCGCTTCCGCAAATTCAATTTGATGGACTCTTACGGCTGGCTGGACGGGCTGGACCTGGTGCTCTGCCGCAATGTGCTGATGCATTTCGACCGCGCCGCCCGCCTGTCGGTGTTGGAACGGCTGGCCGAGACTTTGTCGCCCGACGGGCTCTTGGTGCTGGGCGATACGGAAACGGTGCAGGGCTGCGCCGATCTTTATCACGAGCTGCCAGGCGGCAGCGGAATTTATGCGAAGGCTCGCGCCCAGATCGCGCGTCTGAGCGCGGCAATCTAGGCCAGCGACTTCCCGGTGATTTTTTCGAGCACCTTGATCGGCGCGGTTTCGGGTTCGCCCATTTGCGCGACATCGAAATGGAAGGTCTGCTCCAGGGCGAATTCGCCTTTCAGGGCGGCATGCAGCACCTGGTCGGTATAGACCATCCAGCAACTGCCCGGCGGGAAGTCCAACGATGTGTGCGGCGCGGTCTTTTGATAATTCGCGTCCAACTTGGCGCCGTCATGCAGGGACAGCATCATTTCGTCGTAAGCGGAACGGCGGCCCCGCGTCACCCCCAGCGTGTCATAGAGCCAGCTCTTGCCGGGAAAATGCGGCTTGATCCGGGGCGCGAATTTGGCGGCGAAATCCGCGAAAGGCTCGCCCACTTCCCAATGCCGCGCGCCGCCGCCCTTGGCATCGCCCGGCGCGACATTGGCGAAGAAGCGCAGGATTCGCCGCCCGTTCTTCATCGGCCGCGACGGAAAGGCATCGACATGCAAGAGCCGGTCGTCGCTGATCACCGAATAGGCCCGGCCTTCGACTTCGACCGGACGGTACGAAGTGCGTGCCCGCTCGATGCCGGAATAGTCGGGGAGCAGGTCCTTGACGAAGCGCGTGGCGCCCGCGCCGAAACGTTCGATCATGGCGGCGAGGCGCTGTGCCCGCTCGCCCGTGGCGGACGTGCCCTGCAATTTCCCGGATGTGTGATCCAGGCTGATATTCTTGGCCTTGCCGTCGGTGAGGCGGCCATCGAGGAATTCCGTCTCGCTGTTGGAAAGCTTGAACGGCATCCTGGGGAAATAGAGCAGGCGGCCATGTTCCAGCGCATGTTGGGCGCGCGCACGGGTTTGCGGATCGAACGGGCCGTCCCAGTCCCGGAAATCGAATTCCTCGCGGATCATCCTGCAAACGACTCCGTCATGGCGCCATAGACCAGGGCGCGCAGATCGCGGCGCAGTTTAATCCGGTCCGGCGCGAACAGCACCTGCGTCATGAACACCACCGCCAGCTCTTCCTTGGGATCGTTGAAGAAATAGGTGCCCGCGGCCCCGCCCCAGGAATATTCGCCCTTGGTGCCGGGAAGGCCGGTGGCCACCACATTTTCCGTCACGCCCACGCCCAACCCGTAGCCGACGCCGGCATAGCCGCTTTCGCTGAAGGCCGTGGTGAGGGGCATCATCTCCGTCATGGTGCGCCCGCCCGGCAGATGATTCATGGTCATCAAGGCCACGGTCTTGGGGCTGAGAAGCCGCGCCCCATCCAGTTCGCCCCCATTCAGCAGCATGCGGCAGAAGCGCAGATAATCCTTTGCCGTGCCGGCGAGGCCGCCGCCGCCCGATTCCAGCAAGGGCGGCTGGGCGTAAGTGGAATGCTGGCCGTCGTCGAACACCAGAAGCTTGCCGTCCTTCACATAATAGCAGGTGGAAAGCCGGTCGCGCTTGGCGGCGGGGACCATGAAGTCCGTGTCGTGCATGGCGAGCGGGGTGAAGATGCGGGTGCGGAAAAAATCCGATAATTTCTGGCCGGAGAGCTTCTCCACCAGATAGCCCACCACGTCGGTGCTCACCGAATAATTCCACATCTCGCCCGGCGCGAATTCCAGCGGCAGTTTTTCCAGCTGGGCGATCATGGCGGTGAGCCCGCCTTCGGTATTGGCTTCGCCCACGCGCTGGGCCCGGTAGGCGGCATCGACTTCGGTGCGGTTGAGAAAGCCATAGGTGAAGCCGGCGGTGTGGCGCAGCACATCCACCACTTTCACGGCACGCGGGGCGGGCGTGGTTTGGAAGCTGCCCATGCTGCCGCCCGCATAGACGCCCAAATCCGCAAAGCCGGGAATGAAGCGCGACAAAGGATCGTCCAGCCCCACCAGCCCTTCTTCCATCAGCATCAGAAGCGCCACGGCGGTGACCGGCTTGGTCATGGAATAAAGGCGGAAGATGGAATCCTCGCGCAGCGGCAAGCCGCGCGCCAGGTCCAGCACGCCGCTGACGCCGCGCCAGACCAGTTCGCCCCGGCGCCAGACCATGGTGAGCGCGCCGGGAATGGCGCCCGTGTCCACATAATTGCGGGCGATCACATCGTCGATGCGCTGGAGGCGGCGGGGGTCGAAGCCCTGAATGGCCTGGTGGGGTTTGCTCATGGGTCTGGGATCCTTCGGCAGGCCAGCTATACAGGCTCCCAGCCTTTGACTAAAGCAAGGAACCATGACCGGTCTTTTCATCCGCCACGGCCTTGTCATTCCCGACGCCGAGCTTGACGAAAATTTCATCCAGTCGTCCGGCCCCGGCGGCCAGAATGTCAACAAGGTGGCAAGCGCCGTGCAGCTGCGTTTCGACGTGGCCAAAAGCCCCAGCCTGCCGCCATCCGTGCGCGCGGCGATCCTGGCCTTGCGCGATGCCCGGCTGGACAAGGATGGCGTGCTCACCGTCACGGCGCGGCGTTTCCGCGAGCAGGTCCGCAACCGGGCCGATGCCAGGGAGCGGCTGGCCGAACTGATCCGCGCCGCCGCCACCCCACCCAAGCCCCGCCGCGCCACCAGGCCCAGCCTCGCCAGCAAGAAGCGCATCGCCGAAGCCAAAATGCGCCGTGGACGGATCAAAAAGGATCGCGGGCGCCCTTCCTATGATTAACCCCCTCCGCCCTTCGCATCGCAAGCGCTGCTACGGGCACCTCCTCCACCAGCGCGCTAACGCGCGCGCGGGGGAGGCGGGGCATGACCAAGGCGCGAGGGGGAGAGATAACCGAGGGAGTCATAAAAAACCTTCTTAAAGCGCGTTATATTGACCGTCCCTTGATGGGAGAATCATGTCGCTTTTGTTGAATCTGTTGCAGCAGAAATTATGGCCCCTGGCCGCGGGCGCGGCGATGGCGGGCGTCCTGCTGCTGCTGTTGGGACCGAGAGGGGTATGGGGCCTGCTGCTGTTGCTGCTGGCGGCTGGCGTGATCCTGCGCACTTTTGTGCCGCCGCCCCGTCCCGAACCCAAGCCGGTGGTGCCCAGCGGACAGGAAGGCATCCTCACGCCGCTGGTGCGCCGGGTGCTGGGCCAGATGCCGATGCCGGTGATGCTGCTGGACGAAAGCTATCGCATCCTCTTCGTCAACGCGCCGATGCGGGCCGTGGTGGGACCGGAGGTGGAGAAGAAGCCGCTCAGCACCGTGCTGCGCAATCCCGAAGTGCTGGCCGCGATCGAACAGACCGCCGCCGATGGCGAACCGGCCATCGCGCAATTCACCATGGCGGTGCCGATCGAGCGGCATTACGAAGCCTATTCGGCGCGGGTCAGCATCATCCCGCCGGTGATCGGCCTGGTGCTGCACGATCTCACCACCATCCGGCGCAGCGAGCAGATGCGGGCCGACTTTGTCGCCAATGCCAGCCATGAGCTGCGCACGCCCCTGGCGGCGGTGTCGGGCTTCATCGACACCTTGCGCGGCCATGCCAAGGACGATGAAGAGGCGCGGGACAAGTTCCTGGACATTATGAGCGCCCAGGCCGGGCGCATGAGCCGGCTGATCGAGGATCTGTTGTCGCTCACCCGCATCGAATTGAACGAGCATGTGCCGCCGCAAGGCAAGGTGGAGGTGGAAGGCCTGGTGCGCGAAGCCGCCGCCGCGCTGGAGCCCTTGGCCCGCGCCGAGAACATCGCCATCGCCATCGCGGTGAAGAACAAGCCCGCGCCGGTGACGGGCGAGCGCGACGAGCTGATGCAGCTGTTCCAGAACCTGATCCACAACGCCATCAAATATGGCCGCGAGGGCGGTCATGTCTGGATCACCTTGGACCGCACGGCCGACCAGATTTCGGTGGCGATCAGGGATGACGGCGAAGGCATCCCCGCCATCGCGGTGCCGCGCCTGACCGAGCGTTTCTATCGCGTGGATGTGAAGCGCAGCCGCGAGCGGGGCGGCACGGGACTGGGCCTGGCCATCGTCAAGCACATTGTCAGCCGCCACCAGGGCCGGCTCACCATCGAAAGCAGGCAGGGCGAAGGCTCGACCTTTACCGTGCTTTTGCCCGCGATCCCGGCGGAAAACGCCCCGAAAAACACCGCCTCCGCGCCTGTCACGGAAGTGTTATAAAAACGTCGCATAGAGTTGGCCGAAAGCCCCTATCCGAGGGGCCGACACTGAGCGGGCCGAGTCCATAATGACAGACCATACCGTCAAGGCATTTTCCGAGCAGCTTGAGGGGCTTTCCGCCCTGGTGGCCCAGATGGGCGGCCTGGCCGAAGCGCAGATGGCCGCCGCCATCGAGGCCATCGCCCGGCGCGACAGCGCCGCCGCCGAGACTGCCGTGGGCGGGGACGCCCGCATCGATGCGATTCAGCAAGAGATCGAAGACCGCGCCTTGAAACTGTTGGCGCTGCGCCAGCCCATGGCGGTGGATTTGCGCGAGACCTTGGCCGCGATCAAGACCGCCGCCGAACTGGAACGCATCGGCGATCTGGCCAAGAACATCGCCAAGCGCGCCCTGGTGTTGAACCGCGAACCCCCGATCCGCCTCACGCAAAGCCTGGCCCGCATGGGCAAGGTGGCGCTGTCGCAGCTGAAGCTGGTGCTGGATGCTTTCTCCAACCGCAACGCCGAGGAGGCGGAGCGGGTGTGGAACCAGGACGGCGAGATCGACGAGATCTACAACAGCCTGTTCCGCGAATTGCTCACCTATATGATGGAGGATCCGCGCACCATCGGGCTCTGCACCCATCTTCTCTTCATCGCCAAGAATATCG
>CALMGU010000039.1 GCA_937865685.1 uncultured Alphaproteobacteria bacterium
CGAACCCTCGTCATCAGCTTGGAAGGCTGTTGCTCTACCATTGAGCTACACCCGCCTTAATTCGACTTCCTTCGTCTTCGCGCGCCCATCGGACGATGGTGGAGGGGGTTGGATTCGAACCAACGTAGGCGTAGCCAACGGATTTACAGTCCGTCCCCTTTAGCCACTCGGGCACCCCTCCAATCACAAGTCTCCAACTGGAACAATGGGTTAGACCCAATCACCGGCCGGCGCGCTAGCCTCGTCCGTAACGTCCGGACGAGCGAAAATAATGCCTCCAAAAGGTTGGCTGCGGATCGCGGGTTATTGGTCAATCGGGCCTGGGTGTCAAGGGCTTAGATACCGCAAAAATGGCGGAATACCGCCTTTCCCGGACGGGCTGCTTGCCGCCCCCCATGGGTCCTCTATAAGGCCCCCATGCGCCACAAGGATTTCCGCAAAGACCGCCGCCCCGCTCCCGGCCGGGGCCCCTCGGCATCGCCCGCACGAACACCGGGCCGGCGGCCGGATCGGGCGGAAAACTGGCTCTATGGCCTTCACGCGGTCCAGGCCGCCCTGGCCAACCCCGATCGCAAGAGCCATCGGGTAGTCCTGACCGCCCGTGCGGCCGAAATCCTGGGCGAAAAGTTGCTCAGCCGGGTCCAGGTGGAGCCGGCCGACGCCGACGCCATCTCCAAACTTCTGCCGCCGGGCGCGGTTCATCAGGGCGTCGCCCTCGCCTGCGATCCCCTGCCACCCTCCGACCTCGACCGAGTGCTGGGACGGGATGCGGGCGGGCGCCGCCGGATTGTGCTGGTGTTGGATCAGCTTTCCGACCCACACAATGTCGGCGCCATCCTTCGCACCGCCGCCGCCTTCGGTGTCAACGCCGTTGTGGTTCAGGATCGCCATGCCCCGCCGCAATCCGGCGCGCTGGCCAAGGCGGCGTCGGGCGCTTTGGAAATCCTTCCCTATGTCGAAGTGGTGAATATCGCCCGCGCACTCGACCGGTTGGCCGAAGCCGGCTTCTGGCGCGTGGCGCTGGCGGGCGATGGCGAGCAGACCCTGGCCCAGGCCGCATCCGGCGGCGACATCGCCTTGGTGCTGGGTTCGGAAGGCGACGGTATCCGCCGCCTGGTACGTGAACGCTGCGATACCGCCGCCTATATTCCCATCGACAAGGCGATGGAGAGTCTCAATGTCTCCAACGCCGCCGCGATCGCGCTGTACGAAATCAGGCGAAGCTAGATAGCCCCCATCAGCGGCTCCGCCGCATGGGGGAAGAAAGCCCATACTCGGAACTGCTTCCCTGAAGTTCAGTTATCTCTCCAGCAAAAGGTGGAGAGAAACATGCGCTCGGTGCTTCTGTGGGCGATCGGCATTCCGTTGCCGATCATCATCATTCTCTGGCTGGTCACCGGCCACGCATAAGACCCGACCGTCCGTCACAGAGTCGCGGCGAATTTTCCCGACTTGGCCCAGCCGCGCGGAACGATGCGGCCGGCCTGGGCGCGCTCGCCCTTCCATTCCTTGAGCTCCGATGCGGGGAAGTTGCGGTTGTTTTCGTCCACCAAGCCCTCTTTCCAGACAAAGGCAATGGCATCCAGCAGGCCGCCATCCTTGTAGCGCTGCAGATAGACGCCCTGCCCCCGTGCCATCTCCGGCACCTCGGAAAGCGGGAAGATCAGCAGCTTCCGGTTCTCGCCCGTCACCGCGACATGGTCGCCTTCCACCGGCCGCGCCACCGCCGCTTCGATCCCAGGCTTCACATTCATTACCCGCTTGCCATTCTTGGTCATGGCGATGGCGTCATCCTCGGAGGTGATGAAGCCATGGCCCGACGTGGCGGCAAGCAGCAGCTTGCGGCCCGGCACATGCACGAACATGGCCGCGATATCGGCTTCGGGCGGCAGATCAATGAACGTGCGGATGGCCTCGCCATTGCCGCGCCCGCCTGGCAGCTTGCTGCAATCCAATGTGAAGAACCGGCCATCGGTCGCCAGCATCATCAATCTGTCGGTGGTCTGGGCATGAATCCAGAAGCGGCGGCGGTCGCCTTCGCGGTATTTCACCGCATCGCTTTCCTCCTGATGCCCCTTCAACGCTCTCAGCCACAATTTCTGGGAACAGACGATGGTGATGGGCTCTTTCTCCACCGCGCTCGCCAGTTCGACCGCTTCTTCAGCCAGCGCCGACAATTCCGCCACGTCGCGGGCGCCCGCGATTTCGGTGCGGCGCTTGCCCAGCTTGGTCTTGGCGCCGAATTTGGCGTCAATCTCTTTGACTTCTTCGATCAGCTTCTGGGATTTGAGCTTCTCGGATCCCAGAAGTTTGGTGAGGTCCTTCTGCTCGCGAGTGAGTTCGGCATGCTCGCCCCGGATTTCCATTTCTTCCAGCTTGCGCAAAGCCCGCAGCCGCATGTTGAGAATGGCTTCGGCCTGGTTCTCGTTGAGGTCGAAGGCCTTCATCAATTTTGGTTTGGGCTCATCCTCGGTGCGGATGATCTTGATCACCTTGTCGAGGTTCAGATAAGCGGCGAGATAACCTTCCAGAACTTCCAGCCGCGCGGCAATCTTCTCCAGCCGGTGCCGGGAGCGGCGTTCCAGCACATCGCGGCGGTGATCGATGAAGGCTTGAAGCGCCTGCTTCAAGCTCATCACCCGCGGCACCTGCCCCTTGTCCAGGACGTTGAGGTTGAGCGGGATACGCACTTCCAGATCGCTCTGCCGGAACATCTGTTCCATCAGAAGATTGGCATCCACCGTGCGGTTCTTGGGCGAAAGCACGATGCGGATATCTTCGGCGCTTTCGTCGTGAATATCGTCCAGCAGCGGCAGCTTCTTCTGGTCCAGCAATTCGGCGATGCGCTCGATCAGTTTGGCTTTCTGAACCTGATAGGGAATCTCAGTGATTACGATCTGATAGACGCCGCGGGCGCCCTCTTCCTTTTCCCAGCGCGCGCGCAAGCGAAAGCCGCCGCGCCCGGTCTTATAGGCTTCGTGGATGGCGGCCTGATCCTCCACCACGATACCGCCGGTGGGAAAATCCGGCCCCTTGACGAATTTCAACAGGCTGCGGTCCTGCGCGTCGGGATTTTCGATCAAAGTCACCAGGGCGCTGCAAAGTTCGCCCAGATTGTGCGGCGGGATGGATGTCGCCATGCCCACCGCGATGCCCGACGAGCCATTGGCCAGAAGATTGGGAAACGCCGCCGGCAGCACCACCGGCTCATCGTCTTCCCCGTCATAGGTGGGACGGAAATCGACCGCGTTTTCGTCCAGGCCCTCGAGCAGCGCCTGCGCCACTTCGGTGAGGCGGCTTTCGGTGTAACGCATGGCGGCGGCGTTATCGCCATCGACATTGCCGAAATTGCCTTGACCTTCGATCAGGGGATAGCGCAGCGCGAAATCCTGCGCCAGGCGCACCAGCGCCTCATAGATCGCCAGATCGCCATGCGGGTGATATTTGCCGATCACATCGCCCACCACGCGGGCGCATTTCTTGAAACCCGCGGCCGGGTTCAGCCCCAAAAGGCGCATGGCGTGCATCAGCCGGCGATGCACCGGCTTCAGGCCGTCGCGCACATCCGGCAAGGCGCGCTGGGTGATGGTGGACAGCGCATAGGCCAGATAACGCTCGGCTAGCGCCTGCGCCAACGGTTCGGAACGGATATCGTCAGGTTTTACAGCTGCACCCATGGAGGCGGTTCTAATCCGATTCGGTTAGAGGGCATCCAGGCGCAACCTGGCTTGCGGCATTTCGCGGCCATGGGGCACCAGCACCCGTTCCAGCAAAAAATGCCCGGTTAATTTCAGTCCGGCGCGTGTCTCCGCCAGATCGGGCGCTTGCGATGATCCCAGGAGGAACTGCGGCAAGGACAGCAGCCGCGACGCATAGTCCGCGCCCGCACCTTGTGAAACCGCCCGGCCGGTCCGCGGCGAAACATAGATCAAATCCTGGACGCTTCCGGTTGCGGCGCATTGAGAAAGATCGAGCCCAAAGCCCAACGCGTCCAGCAGCCCTGCTTCCCAGCGCACATAGAGCGGCCCCCAATGGGCAAAATCGCTCTCCATCATCGCATCCAAAAGAATTTCGGCCACATCATGCAGGGCGGCATGAACCTGATGTTCCGGGAACGCCGCACCGGTAACCGCACAAAAGGCATTGAGCCCAGTCAGGCTGTCGCGGCTTTCCATCAGAGCACCAGCGCGAGCCCGCGCCAATTCCACCGCATAGCTTCCCAACTGTTCCGGCAACCGCGCCCGCCAGGTCAAGGACAGGCTGTTGCCGGGCTGCAAAGCGGCCCGCGCTTTGCTTCCGCGCACCAATCCCAAATGCCGGCCATGCGCCTGCGTCAGCACATCGGCAATGATGCCGGTTTCGCCGTAACTGCGCGAAGACAAGACGATGCCGCGATCGATCCATTCCATATTTATGGCCCCCATCTGTCAGCCACGCGGGCAAGCCCGCTAGCGGACATCTTCCCCCGCCAGCGGCTTCGCCGCGCGGGGGAAGAAAGCCTGTGCGCGTTACTCTTCAGGAAAGTCTAGCCCGATTTCGCGATAATGTTCGCGATTGTCCGCCCAATCTTCGCGCACCTTGACGAACAAGAACAGATGGACCCGGCGGCCGAACAGATCTTCCATTTCCTTGCGCGCCAATTCGCCGATGGTCTTGACGGTCTGGCCGCCCTTGCCCAGCACAATGCCCTTCTGGCCGTCGCGCTGGACGAAGATCACTTGATCGATCCGGACCGAGCCATCCTTGCGCTCTTCCCATTTTTCCGTTTCGACAGCGCTGGCATAGGGCAGCTCGTCATGCAGGCGGTGATAGATTTTCTCCCGCGTGATCTCGGCCGCCAGAAGGCGCATGGGAATGTCGGCGGCCTGGTCTTCTGGATAGAGCCAGGGACCTTCGGGCATCCGCGCCGCCACCCAGGCCGCGACATCGCTGACACCATCGCCTTTCAGAGCCGAAAGCAGGAACACATCCTCGAACACCGCTTCAGCGTGAAAACGTTCCACCATCGGCAAGAGATCCGTGCGCTTCATCCCATCGATCTTGTTGAGGACCAGGGCGGTCTTTTTGCCCTTGGCCTCCTTCAAGCCTTCCAGGATCGCGGCGGTGTCCCGCGCGGCCGGTGAATTGGGATTGGCGGCAAGATCGGCGGCATCCACCACCAAGAGAATGGCGTCCGCGTCTTCGGCACCGGCCCAGGCCGCGCCGACCATGGCCCGGTCCAACCGGCGGCGGGGCCGGAAAATGCCCGGCGTGTCGACAAAGACGATCTGGGTTTCGCCCGCGATCGCCACGCCGCGCACCGTCATGCGCGTGGTCTGCACCTTGGGACTGACGATGGCCACCTTCGAACCCACCAACGCATTGGTGAGCGTGGACTTGCCCGCATTCGGAGCGCCGATGATGGCGCAGAAACCGCAACGTGTCGTCATGCCATAACCCGCGCCAGAAATTTTCTGGCGGCATCCTGTTCCGCTTCGCGTTTGGACCCGCCTTGGCCGCTCTGCGGCTTTTCCCCTTCCACCATCACCTCCATCACGAAATGCGGCGCATGGGCCGGTCCCGTCCGCTCCATTTCGCGGTAGGCCGGGGTGGGAAGGCCGCGGCCCTGAGCCCATTCCTGCAACCGGGTCTTGGCATCGCGCATTTCCGCGCCCTGCCCCGGATCTTCGAACATCTGCGCCCAATACCGCATCACGAAAGCCCTGGCCGCCGCCATGCCGCCATCCAGATAGAGTGCCGCAATCACTGCCTCGCAGACATCGCTGAGGATCGCCGCCTTGGCGCGGGCACTGTCGAAACCGGTGCCCGCGAGCTTGATATAATCGGGCAGCCCCAACGCCTCGGCAACCCGGGCGCAGGCTTCCGCCCGCACCAGTGCGTGAAAGCGCACTGTCAGCGCGCCTTCGCTTTCGCTGACATGACGGGCGTGGAGGGTTTCGGCCACGATCAGGCCCAGGACCCGGTCCCCCAGGAATTCCAGCCGCTCATTGGAGAGCGTCGCGGTGGCGCTGGCATGGGTGAGCGCGCGCTTGAGAAGTTCGCGGTCCGAGAAGCGATGACCGAGCTTGTCTTCGAGCGGGCCGAGGTCGCGCAAAGCGCTCAGTGGATCGGCGTCAGCAGGCGCGTGTAGCGGATGGCGAAAGGCCATTTCCAGACTTCCCAGAAGCGCGCGCTGCCATTGGTGGAGAAGAAGCGGAACTCCGCCTTGCCTTCCAGATTTTCAGCCGGAACGTAACCGACTTCCGTGCGGCTGTCGGCGGAATTGTCGCGATTGTCGCCCATCATGAAATAATGGCCGGCCGGCACGGTATAGACATCGGTGTTGTCGGCGGGCCCTTCCGGATCGCGGTCCAAGGTGAGGTAGCTCTGGCCGCCCGGCAAAGTCTCGCGATATTGAGGAACGTGATGTTCCTCGCCGTCAATGGTCTCGACATAGTCGGCTTCACGCACCTTGGGCACCGGCTTGCCGTTCAGCCACAGCACGCCCTCTTTCATCTGGATCGTATCGCCCGGCAGCCCGATCAGCCGCTTGATGAAGTCGGTGGAATTGTCCTGGGGGAATTTGAAGACGATGACATCGCCGCGCTGGGGCGTTCGGCCCATGAACCGGCCATGCAGACTGTCGCCGAACGGCCAGCCGCCGAACGGAAAGGTGTAGCGGCTATAGCCGTAAGCGAATTTCTCCACGAACAGATAGTCGCCGATTAGGAGGGTTCCCTCCATCGAGGCGGACGGAATGTTGAAAGGCTGAAACAGGAAGGTGCGGATCACCAAGGCGATCAGCCCGGCATAGATGACGGTCTTGGCCAGTTCGGTCCAGGATTCGCCCTGCTTGGTTTGGGCTGCCGCCTGCTTGCTCTGGGTGGGGGTGTCGGCCATGAGTTCCGGACTATCTGGAGGATTGCGGGACAGAAACGATCCCCCGCGAGGACTGTCAAGGATTTCCTTGTTAATTCTCGGTGAGCGACGAGATGATCACGATGGCCTGGGCCAGGGGAAAATCGTCGGTAATGGAGAGGTCGATCTGCACCTTATGCCCCGGCGGGGTGAGAGTCTGAAGCCGCGCCAGCGCGCCACCCGTGAGTTTCATGGTGGGCTTGCCGGACGGCAGGTTAACCACCCCCATATCGCGCCAGAACACCCCCCCGCTGAGACCGGTGCCCAGAGCTTTGGCGCAGGCTTCCTTGGCAGCAAAACGCTTGGCATAGGAGGCCGCGCGATTGACCCTGGCTTCGGATTTCGCCCGCTCCACATCGGTAAAGATCCGGGCGATGAATCGTTCGCCATGTTTATCGAGCGTCTTCTCGATGCGGCGGATATCGATGAGATCGGAGCCCAATCCTAGAATCATTCTTGCCCCACATCACGGCCGCTTGCCCAAACCCGCGGCGCTCGCCGTTTGCCTTCGGCAAACGGCTTCTCACCCTTCGACAGGCTCAGGGTGAAGATCAAATCAAAACGCTCCTCATGCTGAGCTTGTCGAAGCATCATGCGCGTGCGTCATCCATCAGGCGCCGCATCTTCTGGATCGAGTCGGTCAAGCCGATAAAGATCGCCTCCCCGATCAGGAAATGACCGATATTGAGTTCGCGGATATGCGGGATGGCGGCCACCGGCTTCACATTTTCATAGGTCAGGCCGTGCCCGGCATGGATTTCCAGACCCAGATCGGCTCCGAACTCCGCCGCGTTGCGGATATGCTTCAGCAACTTGTCCTGTTCCGGACCCGAAGCATTGGCATAAGCGCCGGTGTGCAATTCGACCACCGGCGCGCCCAACTCGCGCGATGCGTCGAGCT
>CALMGU010000040.1 GCA_937865685.1 uncultured Alphaproteobacteria bacterium
TGCGCGATTGGGTGACGGCGGAGAATGAGCATGACGCCGCCGCGCTGGACCGCATTCTGGACGACCAGTTCATTTCCACCTATGCGGCGGGCAAGCCGACGCGCAAGGCGGCGTTCATTGCCAGCCTGACCAAAGGCAAACCCGATCCCCAGCAGTCGCAAAGCCTCACCGACGAAACCATCGTGGTGGAAGGCGACACCGCCATCCTGGTGGGCACCGATACCTTTCACCGCACCGACCATGCCGAACCGGACGGGCTGGCGCTGCGCTACACCATCACCTGCGTGCGAAAAAATGGCCGCTGGGTGGCGCTGGCCGAGCACATCGTCAAACTGCCGTGACGGATCAGCTGAAGAACACCTGCGTCACATAGAGCCGGTGCTGGCCGAACACGGCATAGATGTGCAGGTGATGCAGCACATCCATGCCCAGCACCAGGTCGGGAATGCGCGCATCGGCGGACCGGGCCTGACTGCCCAGAATTTTTTCCTTGTCCGCGCCCGTCACATTGTTGGCCGCGATCAAGACCGGGATGTTGCCGGCCGTGACGGTGCCCGCGCCAATGAAGGAGATTTTGGGAAAGAGGTGGCGGTAGACGCTCTGGCCCATGCCGTCCTTGGTGTCGCCGGCGGGCATCATATCGGGCGTGCCGGGTTTGAAGCCCATGACCTGCTCGGCGATGTCGCGGCGCATCACGGTGCGCTCCGAACTGGTGTCGATCACGGCGATGATGCTGTGCCCGTCGATGGTGACGGGGACTTTGATCTGCCCGCTCTCCACGATCATCGGCACCATGGCGACGCCGTCATTGGTCCAATAGGCCACCTGCAATGGATCGGTGCATTGGGTGGGCGTGAGCCAGGTCATCTGGTTGGTGCCGAAATCGATCTCGACATCATACTGCTTGAAGAAGTCGTTGCTCAGGAGGCCGTCATAGGGCGCGTCCTTGGGGATTTCGCTGTCGCGGGCGATGGACAGCATCATGTTCTTGGCCGTGGCGTCGCCGATGGTGAAGGAGCCCAGGCGCACGCGGGCGCCGAATGTTTCCGGATTGGCGCCGCTGCCGGCCTGGCGGACGGTGGCCTGGATCGGCGCCGATCCGAAGCTCAGATCGCTTCTGGTTCGCGCCGTGTCGATGCTTTCGGTCGCGCGTGACGCTTCCGGCAAGCCCAGTCCGGCCACCGTGGCCTGCGAGATTTTGGTGGGCCTGGTCCCGATATCGAGCAGGAATTGCCGGGGCGTGCCATTGATGCTCACCGGCACGGTGACAAGGTTGGTGCCCCGCACCTGTTTCAGGTCCACCTTGTCGGCCACGTCGGGAAGGGCGCAAGTGGCGGCGGATGCCGCGGCGCTTGTGCCAAGAAAAGCGATGAACGCGGCCAATATGGATCTGTGCATGCCATCCCCCGATGCGCCTTGAAGCGCGGCGATGCTGGAAACTCATCGTGGCACAATTTTGACGGTCCATTCGTGCCCGGCCAGGTTGCGCGCGCGAACGCGGTGCCTGAGGGCGTGGCGGCGGCGGCGAAGACTCCGCGGATGGCTCCCGAATGGTCCCGGACGGTCCGGACGCATCGATGCGCGCGCCGGCCACCGGGGCGGCGGCGCGAAGCCCGGGGGTGAAATCGGCCCGGCCGAGTTGCGCTTGCGAAGGTCTCTGGGGCCGCTGCCCGTCGCTTGTGCTCCGGGCATTGTCCACACGCTGTTGCTATGGACCTTTTGCAGGTCCGCTGGACCTGCTCACGCGGCCCATAGTCTGGGCTATGGGCCGCGCCGCTTCTCATTGCTGCATTGCATGATGCCGCAACCGGCTGTTGCGCCGGCCCGGGCAACCATTACACTTCGGCGATCGGTCCAACCCATCGGGGGGTGCGCATGTTGGCCAAGCGGTTCATGGATGTTTCGCGTTACGCGATCCTGCCTGTCCTGATGATTGCGCTGGTGGGCTTGTCGCTGACGATGCGGGGATCGCCCTTCGCAAAGGCTTTCCCCTATTACCATACCTTCGCGCTTTACTTCGCGATGATCGTGCTGGAGCGGGTCTATGTCTGGAAAACCCAGGTCTCGCAGCGGCACATGCTGTGGCGCGACCTGATCTCCACGGCGGTGGAGACTTTCACCGCGGGCGCGCTCATGGCGGCGATCGTGCTGCCGGTGCTGCGCTGGTTTCCCGACACCTTCCTGGGGCGCAAATTCATCTTCGGCCTGTCCGACCAGATCGGGCCTTTCTGGCTGCAGGTTCTGATCGTGCTGCTGCTCACCAGCTTCTTTTCCTATTGGGTGCATCGCTGGCAGCACACGTCCGACTTCTGGTGGAAGCTGCACGGCTACCATCACGGCGTGACGTCGTTGCAGATTTCCAATGTGCTGGTGTCCAACCCGCTGGAATGGGCGATGCGCAACATCCTGGGCGGGTTGTTCCTGTCGCTGGTGGGCTTCAATCCCATCGCGGTGGTGATCGCGGGCGGGCTGAACATCTATGGCGACTTCTCCCATTGCGGCGCCGACCTGAAAGGCGGCTGGCTGAATTACGTCTTCAACACGCCCGAAGTGCATCGCTGGCACCATTCGACCGAATTCCCGGACGATCCCAAATTCCGCTATGGCTGCAATTACGGCGTGGGCGTGAGTTTCTGGGATCAGCTGTTCGGCACTTTCTACCTGCCCAAGGATGAAAAGGGTGCGGTGATTTCGCCCAAGCAGCTGGGCCATCCCGAAGGTTATGCGGACGAGCCCAATTACCTGAAGATGATGATCGGGCTGCGCGCCTTCCCGGCGCTGGAGCGGTGGGTTGAGCGCAAGAAGGACAATTTGTCGTCCGTGCCGGCCGAATAGGGGACCGCGTTATGCTGAGCGGCGTAAGCACCTTCCTGCGCGAGAAATATCCCTATCTGCTGGGCTTCGCCCTGATCGAGGCGGGAATCTATTACTTCAACGGTCCCACGGGCAATTTCACCACCGGCTTTCTGGGCCTGTTCGCCATCTGGATTTTCTACAGCCTGATGAGCCGGGGATAGGCTTGTCGGCTTCACCACGGGGGATGCCATGGACCGCAGACAAGTGATTGAGATCGCCACCGGCGCGATATCGCTGGCCGCGCTTCAAGCCGGCGGGACGCAAGCCGCCACCGTTGCGGCGGCGCGGGCAGCGGGCCGCACCCCCGAAGAGGTGGCGCAGGACGAGGATTACTGGACCGAGATCCGCAACGCCTTCACCATCGATCGCAATGTGATCAATTTCAACAATGGCTATGCCAGCCCCGCGCCCTTGCCGGTGCAGGAAGCGATGCGCCGCTATCTCACTTATTCCGACATGGGCCCGATCCAGACCATGGTCAATGTGCTCTATCCCCAGATCGAGCGGGTGCGGGAGAATCTGGCGCGCGTCGCGGGCTGCGATCCGGAAGAGATGGCGATCGTGCGCAACGCCAGCGAGGCCAACCAGATCGTGCAGATGGGCATCGACCTGAAGCCCGGCGACGAAGTGCTCACCACCGACCAGGATTATCCGCGCATGCTGATGACCTTCCGCCAGCGCGAGCGGCGGGACGGCATCGTGCTCAAGACCATTTCATTCCCGGTGCCGGTGACCAGCAGCGACGATCTTTATAACCGCATCGCGGGTGCGGTGACGCCCAAGACCAAGCTGATCCTGATCTGTCATATCACCAACCGCACGGGTGTGATCTTCCCGGTGCGCCGCATCTGCGACATGGCCCATGCCAAGGGCATTCCGGTGATGGTCGATGGCGCGCATGCCTTCAACCATTTTCCGTTCAAGATCTCGGACCTGAACTGCGATTATTACGGCGTCAGCCTGCACAAATGGACCTGTGCGCCCATCGGCACGGGATTTCTGTATGTGCGCAAAACCCGCATTCCCCAGACCTGGAGCCTGATGTCCTCCAGCGAAAAGCAAGTGAACGATATCCGGAAATTCGAGGAGATCGGCACCCATCCCGCCGCCAATCCCAATGCCATCAGCGAGGCTTTGGTGTTCAACGAGAATATCGGCATCGCCCGGAAGGCGGCGCGGCTGCGTTACTTACGCGACCGCTGGGCGCACCGGCTGCGCGACAACCCGAAAGTCCAGATCCTGCACAGCGAAAGCCCGGAGCTTTCCTGCGGCATCGGCTTCATCGGCTTCAAGGGCTTCGATGCGGGCAGGATGTATGAGACGCTCTACAACAAATACAACATCGTCACGGCGCGGGTGGAAATGCCGGGCCAGTATGACGGCCTGCGCGTGACGCCGCACGTCTACAGCACCCTGCGCGATGTCGATACGTTCGCGGATACGGTGGAAAGGGTGTTGGCCACGGCGTGACCCGCCTGTCTTTTCGCGCAGGGTTCAGAGCTGTTCACCGCTTGAAATGCAGGCTGGGAAGTTCGGGCGTTGCACGGCCGTGCGGAGCCGCTGCGCGATAGTCGGACGGAGCAAACAATTCATGGGGCGCGGCCGCCGCCTCTTTGGTCGGTCCCTGGGAGATGCGGGGACCGGCCACGGCCAGGACCGCTGCGGCAACAACGGCAAATGCAATGTGTTTCATGGGAAGGCTCCTTCGCTAACCCGCGAAGCCGCATGGCCGCGCCGGTCGCGATGATCTAGGCCCTTCCGGATTTTGGCGGTAGCTGGTAAAAACGAGAGTGATCCTCTCAAATATGGAAGGCATATGGATCGGCTGGAAGCCATGACCATCCTGCTCGCGGCGGTGGATACGGGAAGCCTTTCCGCCGCCAGCCGCCAGCTGGGCATTCCCCTGGCCACGGTCAGCCGCCGGGTGTCGGAACTGGAACGGCATCTGAAGACCCCGTTACTGTCGCGCGGCCATCGCAAAGTGGAATTGACCGATGCCGGGCGCGGTTATGTCGCCGCCTGCCGGAGGATCGCCGAAGACATCGCCGAAGCCGAGCGCGTGGCCGCGGGCGAATATCGCGCGCCGCAGGGCGAACTGGTTATCAGCGTGCCGCAAGTGTTGGGCCGGACCTTCGCGATACCGGTGGTGGTGGAATTTCTTCAAGCCTATCCGGACATCCGCGTCGATGTGCAGATGACCGACCGGGTGGTCAATCTGGTTCAGGAGCATGTCGATCTTGCCATGCGGGTGGGTGCGTTGCCGGACTCAAGCCTGATCGCCACCCGCGTGGGATCGATCCGGCAGATGATCTGCGCTAACCCCGCCTATCTGAAGCGCCGCGGCGTGCCGAAAAAGCCGTCCGACCTTTTGGCGCATGACTGCATCGTCGATAAGTATTTCGCTTTCGGCGAGGAGTGGCCGTTTCGCGTCAAAGGCAAGCTGCAGACGCTTTCGGTGCCGGGACGGTTGTTCGTCAATTCCTCCGACGCGGCGCTGGCCGCGGCCATCACGGGCGCGGGCATCGCCAGGGTCTGGTCTTATCAGGTCGCCGATCTCATCAAGTCGCGCGCGCTGGCCGGTCTTTTGGAAGCCTATGAGCCGCCGTCCAATCCGGTCTCGCTGATCTATCCCAGCCAGCGCCAGGAGCCGCTCAAATTGCGGGC
>CALMGU010000041.1 GCA_937865685.1 uncultured Alphaproteobacteria bacterium
GCCTCCGTCGTGCAGTCGCCGAATCTACTGCGCCGGAGCGGTGTCGCGCGCGGGCACCGCCACCTCGGCGAGCACTTCATGGCGCACCCCGGCTGCGCCGTCACCGGCATCTACCGCGACCCCGTGCACACCTGGAGCGGGCCCGCGCAGGGCTACGAGGCATACGGCCTGCGCGACAAGCTGGGCGTGAAGTTCGAGAGCATCAACGTCCCGCCCGAGGTGACCGCCTCGCGCTTCCCCGGCGCCGGCCGCCGCTTCGCCGCCCTGATCGAGAAGCTCCCGCACATCGCCAACTGGGCCTGCGCCGTGCGCGCCGACGCCGAGGGCAGCGTGCGCCCCTCGCGCCTCCTCGGCGGCGACCTCATCCGCTACAACCCCAACGAGGCCGACCTCCACCGCATGCGCCTCGGCATGAAGCACCTCGCCGAGATGCACTTCGCCGCCGGTGCCGTCGAGGTGATGCCCAACATCCACGGCATGCCCGAGGTCCTCACCTCGCCCGACCAGGTCCGCCTCTACGACGACGCCTCCGTCGATCCCCGCGCCTACAGCATGGTCGCCACCCACCTCTTCGGCACCTGCCGCGCCGGCCGCAATCCCGCCACCTCGATCGTCGATCCGCGGCTCCAGGTGCACGGCGTCAATGGGCTTTATGTGATGGATGCTTCGGTGTTCCCGACCAATACGGGCGTGAATCCGCAGCATGGGATCATGGCAATTGCGGCGGTTGCGGCGCGGAGGCTGGCGGCGGCCTGATCCGCGGGTTTTTGGGGAGGGTCAATCCCGATTCTTCGGGCGTTTGGCCGCCTGGACCTCTTCCTCGGTGGCGGGCACCCACGTGTGCAGGGTGGACTCGAGGGACGAGCGCATCTCCATCGTGGCGACGCGCGGGTCGTACCACATGGTCAAATCCACCCGGTCCCGATTGATCACGTGCATGCCCCGGCGACAGATCTTCTTGATGCGCCGGTCGATGCGATTGAAGAGTGAATCCGCTTGGCTGATGCGCGTCACGGTTCGCATGGACGCCTCTTCCAGGATGTTGCCGCTCACCCGGCATCCGTCGACCGAGATCATCTCGTGGCCGGCCCGGTGGAAGAACTGCCAGTCCTGGGGATATTCGGGCACGGCCCCGAGCGTGAGATACATGTCGGCATAGCCGCCGTCGATGTATTCCTGCGCCGCGCGATCGTCGGGCACGAACACGTACGTGCCCGCTTCGTGGCCGGAAGGAGTGTAACGACGGAAGAGGAGACGTGTGTCGTCGTCGACCACCTCGCGAAAGATGGAGATCAGCGTCTGGGGATGGATGAAGACGAAGCGCTCGGGCATGGCTACTTCTTCTTCGGTGGCGGCGGCGTATAGGGATGGAAGATCACGTTGCGATTCTTTTCGTCCGCCTTGGTCCGGATGTCTTCGAGCGCCTCCTTCTCCCGCTTGATCGGCTCACCTTTGGAATTCGTCAGGCCGACCTGATGATGCGTGATCTGCTTGGTGGCGGGATCTTGGAATGTCAGGTCGGCTCGCCTCGACTCTTTGTTCCCACCTTCGGTTTGGATGACCTTCTCCTTCCCGCCGACTCCGCCACCGAGGTACTCCATTCCCTTCGCCTTCTCCTCCCGGGCGACCTCCTCCACCTTCTCATTATGCGCTCCGGTGCCTTTGGGTTTGGGGCCGGGTTTTCCCTGGCCGAATGCGGCGCCGGATAGCAGCAGGAGGGCGGCGAGCAGGGCATGAATCGCTGGTCTCATGAAAGACTTGTGCATGCCTCAATCAGACTGAGCCGGTGGAGGCTGTCAAGCGCGATTGCATTGGAACCGGTTGATGCGCTTTTATTGGGTCCGAATACACGGTCAAACGTGTTTGTTCGGGTGTCGATTGGGATCAGCGGCACTCGCTCTCGGCCGCCAGCGGGTGGGGGAGGACTCGCTGGTTGTCGAGCGCGAGGGGGATCTTGCATCGCACGAGGCGGGCGATCTCGTCGGGGGTGCGGCGTTCGAGGCTGGCGTCCCACACCTGCGCGATCTTGCCGCCGCCGAAGGCGAGGAGTTTGGCGCCGTCGGGGGTGAAGTGGGCGGCGCGCAGCTCGAAGCCGGCGTCGCGCTCGTCGAGGAGGGCGCCGTCGGTGGCGCTGTAGAGGCGCAGGGTGTGGTCCCAGCTCGCGGTGGCGACGACGCTGTCGTCGGGGGAGAAGATGGCGGAGCGGACGGCCTCGCGGTGCCCGCGGAGCACGAGGAGGAGGGTGCCGCCGGCGATGTCCCAGATCATCGCGGTGCTGTCCTTGCTCGCGGTGACGAGGCGTTTTCCGTCGGTGGAGAAGGCGGCGGTGAAGATTGCGTCCTTGTGGCCCTTCAGGGAGCGGAGGAGGGTGCCGTCGGTGGCGCGGAAGACGCGGGCGATGTTGTCGTCGCTGGTGGTGATCACGAGGGCGCCGTCGGGGGAGAAGAGGGCCTGGGTGACGGTGTCCTCGTGCCCTTCGAGGGTGGCGAGCTGGTGGCCGTCGGCGGCGTTCCACAGGCGGGCGGTGTGGTCCTCGCTGGCGGTGACGACCTTCGTGCCGTCGGGGGAGAAGGCGGCGCCGTAGACCTCGCCGTTGTGCCCCGCGAGGGCGGCGACGAGCTTGCCGTCGGTGGCGCTGTGGATGCGCGCGGTGCCGTCCTGGCTGGCGGTGACGACGCGGTCGCCGGTGGGCGAGAAGGCGGCGGTGAGCGGCGAGGTCCGGTGGCCTTCGAGGTTCGCGATCACCTTGCCCGAGGGGACCTCCCAGACGTGCGCGCCGTCGGAGCCGCCGGCGGTCACGGCCCTCTTGCCGTCGCGCGAGAAGGCCGCGCCGAAGATGGCGCCGTCGTGCCCGGCGAGCTTCTGGCGGAGGCGCCCGGCGGCTATGTCGAAGAGGAAGGCGTTGCCGTCGGCGTCGCCGGTGAGGGCGAGCGCGCCGTCGGGGGACAGGGCCATGGCCTCGACGAGGTTGGTGTGGCCCGAGAGGATCGCCGGCCGCATGCGCACGTCCGGGCGGAAGAGGCGCGCGGTGCGGGGATCGGGCGCGGTGACGCCCACGGTGAGGGGCAGGGCGGGCAAAGGCAGGGCGCCCCGCGCCGCCGGACCGGGCGGGACGGGGTTGGATTTTTCCTGGGGCAGGCGCGGCACCTGATGGGCCACGAAGGTGCCCGCGCCCACCCGCGCTTCGGCAAAGCCTTCGCCGATCAGGCTCTCGAAAGCGGCGATGGCGGCGGCGCGCGACAGGCCGAACCGGCGGGCGAGGTCGCGGGTGGTGGGCAGCTTGGCCCCGCCCGGCACGGCGCCCGCTTCGATCAGGCGCCGGATGGCCGAATAAAGCGCCTTGGAGCGGGGTCCGGCGCCCGGCAACACCGGCACCAGGGCCGACCAGTCCGGGGAATTGGTCCTATATTTGGAACCAGAATTGGTACTTTTCCGAGCCAATCGCATGGCGCATGCTGCACCTTCCTTTGAAGGATGCAAGAGCCGTGAGCGACGCCCCGATTAAAGACGCCCCCGCCGACGCCTTTCCCGTCAGCGCCCGCAACAAGATCAAGCGCATGCATGAGCGCGGCGCGTATGACAAGGCGGCGGTGTTCGCGATCCTGGACGCGGCGCTGCTTTGCCATGTCTCCTATGTGATCGACGGCCAGCCTTTCTGCACGCCAACCCTGTTCTGGCGCGAAGGCGAGACGCTGTACTGGCACGGCTCCTCCGCCAGCCGGATGCTCAGGCACCTGAAAGAGGGCACGCCCGCCTGCCTCACGGTTTCACATCTGGACGGGCTGGTCCTGGCGCGTTCGGGGTTTCACCACTCCGCCAATTACCGCTCGGCCATGTGCTTCGGCACCGCCCGCTTCATCGAGGATGCGGACGAGAAGCTTGCCGCGCTGAAAGGCGTGGTCGATCGCTTCTATCCCGGCCGCACCAAGACTTTGCGCGCCATCAATCCCCAGGAATTCAAGGCCACCACCGTGATCAAGATGCCGATCGACGAAGCCTCGGCCAAGGCCCGGGCCAAGACCGTGGCGGACGATGAAGAAGATTACGCCGCGCCGCTCTGGGCGGGTGTGATCCCGGTGGCCCAGATCATCGGCGCGGAAGAACCATGCCCGCGCCTGATTCCGGGAATGAAACGGCCCGGCAATCTGTCCGCCTACCGCCCAGGCCGCCGCCTGGACGAGACCTTCGTCGAGATGCAGAGACTCTATGAACGCAGTGGCGAGTAACTAAGCGGACGGTTTCTTCCGCTTGGGCGGATAGCCGCCGGGCTTTTTCTTGTCGAAGCGGTTGTTGTCGAATTTCTTGCCGCCGAATTTCTTGTCGCCGTGTTTTTGACCGGCGAATTTGCGCTTGTGAAAGCTCGCTTCCTTGCGGGGGGCGTCATTCGCTTCGTCATTCTGTGCGGGCGGCGCGGCCGGACGGGCGCGGGATTCGCCGGTCTGGTCCTGGGCGGGGAGGATGCGCACGCCGCCTTTCTTGCGTTCGGTGGTGAGGGCGGCGAATTGCTCCGCCACTTTGGCGCTCACCTGGAACAGGGTTTCGGTGTCGAAGATACGGATCGCGCCCACATCCTTCTTGGTGATCTCGCCCTGGCGGCAGATTTCCGGCAACAGCCATTTGGGATCGGCCTTGCGCTCGCGGCCCACATTGAGCCGGAACCAGACGCCGTCGGTCATGGTGCTGGGCGCGGGCCCGCGTTCGCGGGGCGGGTTGCTCCGCCGTTCCTGGTCGCGGGACTGATCGCGGGATTGGCGGTCACGCGGCGCGTGTTCGCGGTCCTGCCTGCGGGGCCGCTCGTCATGTCGTTCGTTCCGGGGGCGCTGATCGAAAACCGGCTCGTCCTCGATTTCTTCCGGCGCGGGCAGCTTGGCGCGGCACATTTTCACAAAGGCGGCGGCGATGCTGCGGGCGTCGTGCTGCGTGAGCAGGGCATCGGCGATAGAAAGATCGTCCTCGCTGCCGGGTTCGGTGAGGAGCGCGCTCTGCAGCAGCCGTTCCTGGTCCAGCTTGCGGATTTCCTCGGCCGACGGCGCGTTGCCCCAGGCTGCCTGGATCTTGGCACGGCCCAGCATCTCTTCCGCCCGGCGGCGGCGGTTGGGCGGCACCAGCAGAATGCTGATGCCCTTGCGGCCCGCGCGGCCGGTGCGGCCGCTGCGATGCTGCAACACTTCCGCGTCGTTGGGCAGTTCCGCATGGATCACCAGATCCAGGTTGGGCAGATCGATGCCCCGCGCCGCCACATCGGTGGCGACGCAGACCCGGGCGCGCCCGTCGCGCAACGCCTGCAGGGCATGATTGCGCTCGCTCTGGCTGAGTTCGCCGGACAGCGCCACGGCGGCAAAACCCCGCTCCAGCAGCATCGCTTCCATATGGCGCACGGCATGGCGGGTGTTGCAGAACACCAGCGCCCCCGGCGCATCCAGGAAGCGCAAAAGATTGATCACCGCCCGCTCGATCTTGTGCGGAGCGATGCGGATGGCGCGGTACTCGATATCGGCATGGCCGCGCGCTTCGCCCGCGGTGGCGATGCGCAGCGCGTCCTTCTGGTAATGCGATGCCAGATTGACGATGGCCTTGGGCAAGGTGGCGGAGAACAGCAAGGTGCGCCGTTCGGGCGGCGTGGTCTCCAGGATGAATTCCAGATCCTCGCGGAAACCCATGTCCAGCATCTCGTCGGCTTCGTCCAGCACGGCGGTTTTGAGCGAGGAGACTTTCAGGGCCCGGCGTTCCAGATGATCGCGCAGCCGTCCCGGCGTGCCGACCACGATATGGGCGCCCGCCGCCAAGGCGCGGCGCTCGCGGCCCGGATCCATTCCGCCCACGCAGGAGACGACGCGCGCTCCGGCATAATGGTAGAGCCAGGAAAGTTCGCGCTCCACCTGCAGCGCCAATTCGCGGGTGGGCGCCACCACCAGCGCCAGCGGCGATCCGGCCGGGCCCATCGTGTCGGCGCCTTCCAGCAAGGTGTCGGCCATCGCCAGGCCGTAAGCGATGGTCTTGCCCGATCCGGTCTGGGCGGAGACCAGGAGATCGCGGCCTTCGGCGTGCGGTTCCAGGACGGCGGCTTGTACGGGGGTAGCGTCTTTATAGTCGCGTTCGGCAAGAGCGCGGGCGAGGGCGGACGGCGTGGTTTCGAACGTCAAGGGAGCTCAGCCAAGGGGATCGCGCGCACTCTTTAGTCTTATTGGCCGGAAAAGCCAGTGCAGTGCAGCATTGCAGGAAGAAAGTGCCGGAAACTGGGCTTTTTCTTTGCCCCCATCTGTCTTCCTCAGGCAAGCCTTCGGAAGCCGGTGCCCAGACAATCTAGCGCTTGCTGCAGCGTTTCCAGGCCCGCCCCCCACGTGCGCGTAGCGCACTGGTGGGGGAGGGTGAGTAGCGTCAGCGTACGAACGTAGCAACCTCTCGAGGTTGCGTAGCGCGGAGAGGGTATTAATGAACCGCGGCTTTAGCCGCATGAATTATGAAGCCGATCGCGATGCCGCCGAGCGTGAGGCAGAGCGGCACCAGCACCACCTGCAGCAAGGCTTCGCCGCCGCTCATCACCCCGTCGATGGTGGCAAAGGGCTCGCGGAGGAAGGTGAAAAGGCTTTTGTCGGTCTTGGGCCGGTCGCGCACCTGGCGGCTCATCGCATAGGGCACGCCGAAGAATACCGCGGCATAGACGGTGCTGATCACCACCATGAACAGGGCATTGGCGCTCATCCAGAAGGTGAGCCAGAAGACGGAGAGAAAGCCCATCCAGCAGACCAGCGCGATCTTGTAGATGCGCGGGTCCATCACCGCCTGCGCCTTGGCGACGGGAAGATGATGGATGTCGGCTTTCGCCGGGATCGCCGCGGTTTCTTCATAGTCGATATGCTGAACGGCGTGACTGTGTCTCATTCTGCTCTCCCAGGTTGATCATCGGATGTTGCCGGCGCGGGCCGGTAGAACATGCCCAGCTGCAGGCTGCGGGCGATGTTGTCCGCGCGGGCGCAGAACTGGGCGGCGATGTCGGGCGGGCATTCCTCCAGCGCGGTGACGCGGAAAAGATCGAGCCAGCGGGTGAAATGTTCGGGCCTGACCATTTTCAGCCGCATATGGGCGATCATGGGGTTGCCCTTGTAGCGGCCGCTCATCAGCATCACCGACGACCAGAAATCACACATCTTGGCCAGATGCGGCCCCCAACCGTCGCCGATCGCGCGGTCGAAGATCGGTCCCAGAACCGCGTCCGCCCGAATCTTGGCATAGAAGGCATGGACCAGCTGGTGGACCATGTCTTCGCTGATGTCCGGATGGACGGGCTTGCGGCGGGGATTTTCCAGTACCATGACGGGCCTTGCCGGCCGGGGAGCGGCCATGGCAAAGTGGTATTTCAGATACTTGTTTAAAGCAATATCAAGAATACACCTTTAACTGGGATAAATGGACGCATGAGGCTGACCGCATATTCCGACTACAGCTTGCGGCTTCTGATGTATGCCGCGCTGAAAGGTCCTGGGCTGGTCACGATCCAGGAGGTGGCGGACACCTACGGCATCTCCAAGAACCATTTGACGAAGATCGCCTTCGATCTGGGCCGGCACGGCTTTCTGGAAACCGTGCGGGGGCGGGGCGGCGGGCTGCGCCTGGCGCGCAAACCCGAAAAGATCGGGCTGGGCGAGATCGTCCGCGCCACGGAGGAAGATTTCACCATCGTGGAATGTTTCGATCCGGCCACCAATACCTGCTCGATCATCAAGCCTTGCCGGCTGAAGGGCGTGCTGTCGCGGGCGTTGAACGCCTATCTGGCGGTGCTGGATGAATACACGCTCGCGGATCTCACGGCGCGGCATCCGGCGCTGGAGAAGTTGCTGATCCCGGTGTAGCTTTTCCTGGCGATCCATGGTGGCAGCATGTGGATGTGTGCTTCAGAAAAGCTTGCCTTTGAATAAACCTGCTCTGATCCGAATTCTTCCCAGCAGGTAGGCAACAATGGGCAAACGGGGCTACGCCAACTTCGATGAAGGTGGGGCAATGGTGAGGCTTAAGTGGTTGTTGTGGATTTCTTACGTGACCGCAGCCGCAAGCATTGCGTCGTTTGTTGTTGCGGTTTGGAAAGATGATTTATTCCCGGTTGGCCTCGCTATCTTTGTCGGAGCGTTAGGTTCGGCAATTTGTTTGGCGATCGCCATTGGGGGCATCAGAGCTTATGGGCGTGCGGGTTCATGGTTGCTGCTGGCAGTTCCTTTGGCTGGATTCGCGCCGTTGGCAGTTTTAGCGACTGTATCGCGATGTATGCTGGGTGCTTGCGATTAGGCGAGCGCTATTGGGACATGAGAAGTTTTTGTAACTCCGTGGCATCCCGCGCCGGGAAGGTTGCTGATCCCGATGGGACGTGAGCCCGTCAGGATCGTACGCCGTTTTCGTGCCGAACGATGAGGGTGCGCAGATGGCGGCGGGCCAGTTTTTGGCGCGCCTGATCTGGCGTCGGCATGTCGATCTGGCTGCCGATATGCTGGATCGCAATCGGATCGCTGGCGGGGAAAGTCTCTTTCAGCGCTTCGTCGAGCCGCCGGTCCTGGCGCGCCCGCGGCGTGACGGCGGGTTTATCGTCCATGGGGGGAGGATAGCAGGGATTGGTGCGAGCGGCGAATGGGGGGAGAAGAAGTGAAGCGGCCTAAAGGCCGCTAAGGCCGGCCCGGTGCCGTGGGCACCGGGCTTCTTGCGCCGTCGGTCGCTGGCTTAGCTTTTCTTAGTGAGCGTTAGCGAACTTAGAAAAGCTTGCCCCTCGGGAGCGGAGCGAGCGAGGGGGGCGCGAGGCGCTCGATCCGGCCGGCCGCTTGGCTGCGGCCGGCTTCTTGCTCCGCGCCTCACCGAGGCGCGAGAACCATCATCATCTGCCTTCCTTCCATCTTGGGATACTGCTCCAGCTTGGCCACCACTTCGGTGTCCTTCTGGACGCGGGTGAGCAGTTCCATGCCCAGATGCTGGTGCGCCATTTCGCGGCCGCGGAAGCGCAAAGTGACCTTGACCTTGTCGCCGTCGTCGAAGAAGCGCTTCATCGCCCGCATCTTCACGTCGTAATCGTGATCGTCGATGGTGGGGCGCATCTTGATCTCCTTGATCTCGATGACTTTCTGCTTCTTGCGGGCCTCGTTGGCCTTCTTCTGCTGTTCGTATTTGTATTTGCCGTAATCCATCAATTTGCAGACGGGCGGCTTGTTGTCGGGCGAGACTTCGACCAGGTCGAAGCCTTTCTCTTCCGCGACGGCGAGGGCTTCATCGATGCCGATCTCGCCATATTTGTGGCCGTCGTCACCGATCAGGAACACGGTGCGGGCGGTAATCTCTTCATTGATGCGCGGCCCATCTTTGGCGGCCGGCGGCGTGTTCGCCTGAAAACGTCTGGGGACTATGACTTACTCTCCTGTGGTGAGCCGTGCGCCATCGCGTTCCGCCGGTCCGTCTGGGCCAAGCGAAACGAGGTTCGATCATGGACGCAAACGGGGGCCTTTCGATGACGCGCCGGGTGGCGCAAAGCCGGCCAGAGCCGGATTCCTGTTAAGATAGGCGGGAAACCGGCCCCGGAAAAGGGCTATTCGGCAACATCTTTCCGGGATTCGGCCTCGTTTTTGATCCGGGCGATGAATTGTTCCAAGGGCATGGCCCCCAGATCCTGGCCGGAGCGGAGGCGGACCGCGACCTTGCCTTCGGCGGCCTCGCGCTCGCCCACCACCAGCATATAGGGGATTTTCTGCAGCTGGGCGTCGCGGATCTTCTTCTGCATCCGCTCGCTGGTTGTATCGATGTCCACCCGCAGGCCGGCAGTGCCGTTGACCACCGGGGCGGCGAAAAGCGCATCCACCACCTTCTGGGCATAATCGGTGAACTTCTCGCTGATCGGGATCACCCGCACTTGAATGGGCGCCAGCCAGACCGGGAAGGCACCCGCATAATGCTCGATCAGGAAGGCGGTGAAACGCTCATGGGTGCCCAGCGGCGCGCGATGGATCACATAGACCGGATGATCCGCCCCGTCCTCGCCGATATATTTGAGATCGAAGGTCTGGGTCGCCAGGAAGTCCAGCTGATTGGTGGAGATGGTATATTCGGTGCCGATGGCCGACTTGATCATGAAGTCGATCTTGGGACCGTAGAAAGCGGCTTCGCCCTTGCCTTCGACGTAAGGGTAGCCGGACTCTTTCATCGCTTCCTTGATGATGTCCAAGGCGGCGATCCATTTGTCTGGCTGATCGACATACTTATCCAGCTTGTCCAGATCGGGCAGGCTGAGGCGCATATAGTACTCTTTGATGTTCATCAGGTCGTAGTAACGCGCATGCAGGCGCATCACCTTGATGAACTCGTCCTTGGCCTGGTCGAAGCGGCAATAGATATGCGCGTCGTTCATGCAGAAGCCGCGCACCCGCATCAGGCCCGACAGGCCGCCTGAGGCTTCGTAGCGGTAATCCTGGCCATATTCGGCGATGCGCAGCGGAAGCTCGCGATAGGAATGCCGGGTCGCGCCATAGATCAGGTGATGGTGCGGGCAATTCATCGGGCGCAAGTAATAATTCTCGCCGTCGATATCGAGCGGCGAATACATGCCTTCCGCGTAATAGGGCAGGTGGCGCGAACGGTAATAGAGCGCTTCCTTGGTGATGTGCGGGGTGGCGACGCGGCGATAGCCGTCCTTGCGCTCTTCCTGCAGGGCCAGGAATTCCAGCTCCTGGCGGATCACCATGCCGTTGGGCATCCAGAGCGGCAGGCCGGCGCCCACATCGGGCGAGAAGGTGAACAGCTCCAGCTCACGGCCCAGCTTGCGATGGTCGCGCTTTTCCGCTTCCGCCAGCCGCTCGATGTAAGCGTCCAGTTCCTTCTTGTCCCGCCAGGCGGTGCCATAGATGCGCTGCAGCTGCGCGTTCTTGGCGTCGCCGCGCCAATAGGCGCCCGCGATCTTGGTCAGCTTGAAAGCGTCGCCGATTTCGGCGGTGGTGCGAAAATGCGGACCCCGGCACAGATCGTGCCAGTCGCCATGCCAATAGATCGACACGTCCTCGTTCGACGGGATGCTTTCGATCAGCTCGGCCTTGTAGGTCTCGCCCATATCCTTGAAGTGCTGGATCGCCTTGTCGCGGGGCCACACTTCGCGGCGGGTGGGGCGCGCCTGTTTGACGATCTCATGCATCTTGGCTTCGATCTTGGGCAGGTCTTCGGGCGTGAAGGGTTCGGCGCGGGCGAAGTCGTAATAGAAGCCGTCATCGATGGCCGGGCCGATGGTCACCTGGGTGCCGGGAAACAATTCCTGCACCGCCATGGCCAGCAGATGCGCCGCATCGTGGCGGATCAGCTCCAGCGACTTCTCGTCCTTCTTGGTGATGATGCGGATATGGGCGTCCGCCTCGATGGGGCGGAACAGGTCCCATTCCTTGCCGTCCACTTCCAGGATCAGGGCGGCCTTGGCCAGGCCCGGCCCGATGGCGGCCGCGATCTCCGCGCCGGTGACGCCACGCGTGAACGTCATCGCCTTGCCGTCGGGCAGGGTGATGGTCACTTGGGCGGGAGCTGCGGACACGGGAATTTCTCCTGGATGGGCGCTTTCGGGAGGCGTCATTGGACCCAGGGGGCGCCGTACGTCAAGCAACCTTGTCGGTTTACGGCCTTTTTTGAGCGTTCCGGCCCTTGAGTGGGTGGCAGGGTTGCGCGAAAATGACGGCCGTGAGGGCATTTGCAACGGAGGTACCGATGACGAAGGTCATGTCTGGTGCGGTGATGCTCGCCGCAATGATCCTGACGACGGCAGCGCCGGCACTTGCGGCGGCCCCGATTTGTCTGGCCGCTCGCGATATCAAAGACACCGACGCCCAGAAAGACGGCAGGTCGATCCTGTACACGATGCGGGACGGCTCGGTCTGGCGCAACGATCTTCGAGGCGTCTGCAAGGACGCGCGCTGGAACGGGTTCGGCTATTCGACCGCCAATCCGCAATCCTCGATCTGCGAGAATGAGCAGACCCTGGTGGTGTTCCGGTCCGGCGAAACCTGCGGGCTGGGCAATTTCACCCAGGTCACGCCGCCCCATATGGAACATCAAGCGTCGCGTTGATTTCGCCGTCCGCAGCAACCAAATGATGTCTGTCGCCGGACCGGCTTTTCCGGTGCCTTGCGCGGCAGCAAAGGAGAAGTCATGAGCAAGTTTCTTTTCGGTACCGGCATGGCGCTTTGCCTCGTTGCCGTTTCGGCGCCGGCCCTGGCGGCGACGGTTTGCCTCTCCACCCGCGACATGAAACAGACCAAGCCCAAGGATGACGGCACCGCCATCACCTTCACGATGCGGGACGGCTCGGTGTGGCGCAACGACTTGCGGGGCCGCTGCCCCGATCTGAGGTTCAACGGCTTTGCCTGGACCATCCACGATCCGGCGGCGCAAGTCTGCGAGAATGAGCAGACCATCCGCGTTTTGCGGTCGGGCGAGATCTGTCAGTTGGGTAAGTTCACCCAGGAGAAGCCCGCCCGCGGCAAGACGATGTAATCAAGGCGCTCGTCTTTTGCGTCGTGAGTTCGTCGGACGTGCTGTGAGCCGCGTCTTGTGAGCAGGTCCAGTGGACCTGCGAAAGCGGCGAGCGGTTCGTAGCGACAGCGTGCGGACGGCATGAGCGAGCGGCCGGGAAAGGTCTCGATGTCGCGCGTCGCCTACGCTGGCGCCAGGCGACCCTGCTCACGCCACAAAATCCAGCGCGCCAGAATCGAATGAATGCCAAAAGGTCCGGTGATGAACCGGGCCTTTTTTCTGTCCGCCGATGCGGCCTAGCCGAAGAGCTTGCGCAAGAGGCTGGTGGAGCGCGCCGCCGGATTGCCGCGGATATCGGCTTCCTTGAGGCCCATATAATGGAAAATGCCTTCAAGCGCCCCGCCGACGGCAAATCCCGTCAGGTCGAGATTCAGCAGCGACTGGGCCATCCCCGAATTGCCCAGCCCCATCTTGCCCAGGCCCATCTGCCCCAATGCCCCCAGCATGGGCATGCCGTCCACTTTCTGGCGTACCGCATTCATGGCCTTCTCCGCGCCGGAGCCTTTCAGCGCCGAGCCCATGATCGGCGTGAATTCGCTGGTGAGCCTGGCGGTCGAACTGCGCCGGAAATACTGCGTCACCGAATCCTGCGGCCCGGTCAGAATCTGCCGCGCATCGTCGAAGCTGATATTGGACGCGGCATCGACCAGAATGTTCAGGGCCTTGGGCGCGGCCTTTTCCGCGCCCCGGTTCATGCGCAATGACAGGTCGTCCAGCATCCCGCCCGCGCCCGCCATCGAAAGAGGCTGGCGGATCTGCTCCAGCGGTCCGGGCAGGGGAATGCGGATGGCGGGATCGCCGAAATAGCCGTTGGGTTTGCTCACCTGGCCAACCACCTGGCGCGCCGACACTTTGAGGACGTCCTTCAGCCCGGCGCCAATTTCGCCCTGGCTGAGGCCCGCGCCCAGCAGGCCTTGCGCGCCGCCCGCGCTTTTCAGCAAGTCGCCGGCGCTGAACTGCGCCCATGCCGGAAACAGCGGCACCTGCGCGAGAATCGCGCCCAGCATAAGTCGGCGGGAAGGATGATGATTCATGGGCGCTCTCCACCAAGGATCGCGTCCAGGATAGCACGATCCTAGAAGGCCCGCCCGGACAAACGGGAAGGCTTTGCGCGGTTCAGAGCGAATCCGGCAGGCTTGCGATGGAGGCCGGGGGCGGGGCGAGCAGCGGCTTGTTCGCCACGCGCACGGCATTGCGCAAGGGGCGGATCAGCGTATCCAGCACGCCGGTATGGGGCGCGTCTTCGGATACGCCCAAAGCGACCCGGCCCCTGGGTTCGGGGATATGCAAGGTGCCGAACATCCAGTCGAACAATGACAGCGCGTAACCCATATTGCGGTCGAAATGGCGCGGATCGGTGGAGTGGTGAATCTGATGATGCGCCGGACTGTGCACCAGGCGTCCCAGCCAGCCGGTGGCGGCGATCCAGATGCCCGAATGGCGCAGATGATGCGATGTGGCCAGGTACAGCAGCAGCAGAATATTGAGGTGAAACAATTCGAACGGCGCGGCTGCTTCGCCGAACAGCCAGCCTGTCACGCCATAGGTCGCGCCCAGCGCCAGCCCGCCGCTGTTGGCGAAGGCGATGAATTCGATGGGATGCAGGCGCGCGGTGGTGAACGGCGTCAGCACTTCCGCCGAGTGATGGACCTTATGGATTTCCCACAGGGAGGGGATGCGGTGGAAGGCGTAATGCAATGCCCAATAGCACAGCTCGAACACCAGCAATTGCAGGACGGTGGTCAGGCCGCCGGCCAGCCAGCGCGGAAGCGCGATCGCGGGCGCCGCGATGCCGCCCAGCGCGTGGCTGACGATGCGTTGGCACGCCTGGCTTGAAAACATCAGCACGGCATAGGCCGTCGCGGCCATCAATCCGTGCATCAGGAAAAGCTTCATGTCCAGGATGGTCGAGCGGTGCAGCCAGAGCTTCGGGCCGCCGGTCAGATGCTGCAAAAGCCTGGGGCTGATGACCTTGCGTCCGCGGCGGCGCCACAACATCACCGCCAGCCCGAAAAACAGCGCGCCAAAAAGATAGAGCACGCAAAAAGGGTCGTGCGGATCGACGAAGCGCACCAGCTGATAAAGGACGGCGTCGGACATAGCCGAAAATGACGCGGCCGTGGTTTCTCCTTCGCTAATCGGTGGGGTTAATTTCCGCCAACCGCGTTTCGTACACAACAAAGTTGATGTAAATCAATATCTTATACAAGCCTTGAAATAACTGACCAGTTAGTTATTAATTACCCGATGAAGACCCAGCGCTGGCAGCGCCGCAAGCATGCCCGCATTCCGGAAATCCTGGATGCGGCGCTGGCCTGTTTTGCGGCGAAGGGTTTCGCCGGCACCCGCATGGACGACATCGCGGCGCGCGCGGGCATCAGCAAAGGCACCATCTATCTCTACTTCGACAGCAAGGAAGCGGTGTTCAAGGCGCTCGCACGCCAGTCGATCGGCGCGCAGCTGGAACAAGTCCTGGCGCATGTGAAGGGGGCGGAAGGCTCCAGCGCCGAACTCTTGCGCTTCGTCATCGCCACCCTGGGCGGCTTTGCCGGCACCAGCGACCGGGTGGTGCTGGCCAAGGTGCTTTTGGCCGAAGCGGGAAATTTCCCCGAGCTTGCGGAATTCTGGCGGCGCGAAATCGTCGATCGCGGCGTTACCTTGTTCGAGACCATCATCCGGCGCGGAATCGCGCGGGGCGAATTTCGCGACGTCGTGCCCGCCCATGCGGCCCGGCTCTGCATCGCGCCGGTGCTGGTCACGATCCTGTGGCGAACCGTCTTCGCCCAATTCGACGAGACGCCTTACGACTATCGCGGCCTCATCGACACCCATCTGGACACGCTGTTGCGCGGACTGGCCGTCCCGGGAGGCGGAACATGAAAAAGATTTTCCTGCTGCTGTGCGTTTTTCTGGCGGCCTGCGGCGAAAAGAAAAACGATGCCTGGCTGGGATATGGCGAAGGCGACAATGCCTTCATCTCGGCGCCGCAGCCGGGCTGGGTGACGGCGATGAAGGTCGAGCGGGGCCAGATGGTCCATCGCGGCGATCTTCTCTTCGTGCTGGACGATACCCGCGAACAGGCCGGCCGCGACCAGGCCGCCGCCGCGCTCGCCCAGGCCAAGGCCAGCCTGGCGCAGGAGCAATCCAATCTCGCCTATGCCCAGACCGAGCTCAATCGCCAGAACGGGCTGGCGCGCTCCAATGCCGGCACGCCCGCCCTGCGCGATCTGGCGCTCAACAATTACCGCCAATCCTCGTCGCGGATCGCCCAGCTCAAGGCCCAGATCGCCCAGATGGAAGCGTCGCTGAACAATGCCGCTTATGGGCTTTCGCAGCGCAATGTGGTGGCCCAGACCGACGGCCCGGTGCAGGACATTTATTTCCGCGAAGGCGAATATGTCCCCGCCTCCACGCCGGTGCTGTCTATCCTGCCGCCCGCCAATATTTTCGTCCGCTTCTTCGTGCCCGAAGGCCAGCTTGCGCGCGTGCATCTGGGCCAGCCGGTGACGATCAGCTGTGACGGCTGCAAGCCCTTGACGGCGAAGATCAGCTTCATCGCCCAGCGGGAGGAATTCACCCCGCCGGTGATCTTCAGCGTGGAAAATCGCGAGAAGCTGGTTTTCAAGCTGGAAGCGCGCGCGCCCGGCGGACTTGCCCTCAATCCGGGCCAGCCGGTGGAAGTGCGCCCGCAATGAGCGGGGCGGGCAAAAGCGCCGGCGCCTTCGCCATCGATGTGAAGGGCCTGACCAAGCGCTTCGGCCGCAAGCTGGCGGTCGATCATATCGACATCGCGGTGCCGGAAGGCGAGGTGTGGGGGTTCCTGGGCCCCAACGGTTCGGGCAAGACCACCACCATCCGCATGTTGTGCGGCCTGCTCCGGGTCGATGACGGCGAGGGCACCTGCCTGGGCCTGAACATCCGCACCGAGGCGGAAGCGATCAAGCGTCAGGTCGGCTACATGACCCAGCGCTTCAGTTTCTGGGAAGATCTTTCGATCCGCGAAAATCTGGAATTCGTGGCGCGGCTTTATCGATTGCCGGACGGGCGGGCCAAGGTCGACGGCACCTTGGAGCGGCTGGGCCTTGTCCAGCGGCAGGCGCAGCTGGCGGGCGAATTGTCCGGCGGCTGGAAACAGCGCATGGCGCTGGCCGCCTGCATGCTGCACGATCCCAAATTGCTGCTGCTGGACGAGCCCACCGCCGGCGTCGATCCCAAGGCGCGGCGCGATTTCTGGGAACAGATCCATGCCCTGAGCGAACAGGGCCTCACCGTTCTGGTCTCCACCCATTACATGGACGAAGCCGAGCGCTGCGACCGCATCGCCTATATCCTGAACGGCAAACTGGTGACGCAAGGCTCGGTCGGCGAGGTGATCGAGCAATCGGGACTTTCCACCTTCGTGCTGGAAGGCGCGCATGTGCGCCATCTCTTAAGCGAATTGCAGGGCAAGCCCGGCGTGGATTATGCGGGCTTCTTCGGCGCCGCGCTGCATGTCAGCGGCCGCGACCGCGCCGCGCTCGAAGCCGCCATCGCGCCCTATCGCGGCCGGCCCGCCATCGCGGTCAGCGAGACCCCGCCCAATCTGGAAGACGTCTTCATCCTTTTGCAGGAGGAGGCGAAATGAGTTTCTCGATTGCCCGCATCTATGCCGTGCTGGTGAAGGAATTCCTGCAGATGCGGCGCGACCGCGTCACCCTGGGCATGATCGTGGGCGTGCCCCTGATGCAGCTTTTCCTGTTCGGCTTCGCCATCAATTTCAATCCCAAGGCGCTGCCCACGGCGGTCTCGATCGACGATCCGGGCGTCTTCGCCCGCTCGGTGGCGGCGGGCATGCGCAATTCCAGCTATTTCGAAGTGGTGGCGGTGACCAATTCGCCTTCGGGCGCGCGACGGCTCCTGCAGGAAGGCAAGGCGCTGTTCGTGGTCGAGATCCCGGTCAATTTCACCCGCGACATCGTGCGGGGCGCGAAGCCCGATCTTCTGGTGGAAGTCGACGCCACCGATCCGGCCGCCGGCGGCTTTGCCATCGCCGCCTTGAACGGCATCGTCACCACCGCTTTGCGCGACGATCTCACCGGCCCCCTGGCGGCGCGGGCGCAAGGGCCGCCGCCTTTCAATCTCGTCACCCATCTTCTCTACAATCCGGAATCCAACACCCGCTACAGCATCGTTCCGGGATTGCTGGCCGTCATTCTCACCATGACCATGGTGCTGATGACCTGTCTGGCGCTGACCCGCGAGCGCGAACGCGGCACGTATGAGAATCTGCTCGCCATGCCCGCCACGCCGGTCGAGATCATGATCGGCAAGATCGCGCCCAATATCGTGATCGGCGCCATCCAGAGCGCGATCATCCTGGCGGTGGCCAAATATGTCTTCGCCGTTCCCATGATCGGCTCGCTGCCTTTGCTGGGGCTGGGACTGACCCTCTACATCGTCGCCAATCTGGCGGTCGGCTATACCTTCTCGACCCTGGCCCAGAACCAGCTTCAGGCGATGCAGATGACCGTGTTCTTTCTCCTGCCGTCGATCCTTCTGTCCGGCTTCGCCTTTCCCTTCGCCGGCATGCCGCGCTGGGCGCAATATATCGGCGAGGTGCTGCCGGCCACCCATTTCCTGCGCATCGTGCGGGGCATTCTGCTGAAGAATAATGGCGCGCCCGAAATCTGGCCGGATGTCTGGCCGCTTCTGCTGTTCACGCTTGCCGTGGTCACCCTGGCGCTGGCCCGATTCCGCAGGACATTGGACTAAGACCCCCATCTGTCTTCCTCAGGCAAGCCTTCGGAAGACGTTCGGTACGCTGTCGCTACCGAACTCCCCCGTCAGCGGCTTCGCCGTGCTGCCCGCTACGCGGCGTTCGGCCGGCGAAAGCTCCACTGGAGCTTTCGCGTTTCGGCCTCACGGGAAGAAGGCCGGTGCAAGACGAAAGAGCGCTTGCTGAAGCAGCTCAGGTCCGCCTCCCCCGTGCGTGCGCAGCACGCTGGCGGGGGAGGGTGAGTAGCGGCAGCGTACGAACGTAGCAGCGCTTGCGATGCGAAGGCCGGAGGGGGAAGAATCAAGAAACAATCCGAAACATGCCGGGCATCCGGCCGTTACATGCCGCCCCTAGGGTGCGGGCATGAAAATCCCCGCCCTTGGCCCGAAACCGCCAAGGCGGAGTGTTGTGTTTCACCAGGGGGCGGACATGGCAGGCATCAATATCAAGACCGGCATCACGATCTTCGGCGTCGTGGTCGCCATCGGCTTTGCCGCGGTGGTGTTCACCGGCAATGCCGCCTTGTCCAAGCTGAAAGTGGGCGGGCCGGTCTATGGACAGATCCTGTCGGGCAAGGACCTGGTCGCCGACATTCTCCCCCCGCCGGAATACATACTGGAAGCCTATCTGGAAGCGACCCTGGCGCTGGACGACCATGCCGGGTTCCAGCAGCACAAGGCGCGCCTGGTCCAGTTGCATAAGGATTATGACGAACGCCGCGCCTATTGGCAGAACCAGCCCATCGACGGCACCATCAAGCAGCTCCTCACCGAAAGCTCCAACGAGCAGGTCAGCGCCTTCTGGCAGCAGACCGAAAGCACTTTCCTTCCCGCGGTGGAAAAGGGCGATATGAACACCGCCCACAATGCCTATGCCGCCATGACGGCCAGCTACAAGGCGCACCGCGCCGTCATCGACCGGATCGTCACCGCCGCCAATGCGGATATGGAGAAAGCCGAAGCCAGCGCCCGGAGCACGGACAGCTTTTATTCCATCATCGTCTGGAGCGTGGCCGCCGCCGTCCTGGGCGTGCTGGCGGCCGGCATCGCCTGGCTGTCACTGAGCGTGGTGCGCGCCATCGCCCGCATGACCGTTTCCATGTCCCAGCTGGCCCGCCACGATCTCGGCACCGTGATCGAAGGCGCGGGCCGGCATGACGAGATCGGCGAGATGGCCAAGGCGCTGCAGGTCTTCAAGGACAATATGATCGAAGGCGACCGGCTGAAGGAAGAGCAGGAAATGGCCCAGCGCATGGCGGCCAACCGCAGCGCCGCCGTCGACAGGCTGACCAAGGATTTCGACACCAAGGTTCAAAGCGTGGTGCAGACCGTGGCCAGCCAGGCCGGCCAGATGCAGGCCTCCGCCCAATCCATGAGCGTCACGGCGGAAGAGACCACCAAGCAGGCCGGCGCCGTTGCCGCCGCGTCCGACGAAAGCTCGGCCAATGTGCAGACCGTGGCGTCGGCGGCCGAGGAATTGTCGGCTTCCATCGCCGAGATCAGCCGCCAGGTGGCGCATTCCAGCCAGATCGCCGCCACGGCGGTTCGCGAAGCCGGCCGCGCCAATGAGATGGTGCAGGGCCTTTTGGGCGCTTCGCAGAAGATCGGCGAGATCGTGGCCTTGATCAATCAGATCGCCGACCAGACCAATCTGCTCGCCCTCAACGCCACCATCGAAGCGGCGCGGGCCGGCGAGGCCGGCAAGGGTTTCGCCGTGGTCGCGGCGGAGGTGAAATCGCTCGCCGCGCAGACCGCGAAGGCCACCGAGGAAATCGCCAGTCAGGTCGGCGCGATCCAGTCCGCCACCGCCGACGCCACGCAGGCGATCGAGCAGGTCAACAGCATCATTACCGATATGTCGTCGATCGCGACCACGGTTGCCGCCACCGTCGAACAGCAAAATGCCGCGGTCTCGACCATCGCCGAAGGCGTCGCGCGCGCCTCGGGCGATGCCCAGACCGGCGCCGAGGCTATGAGCCGCGTGTCCGATGCCAGCATCGAAGCGCGGACCACGGCGACCGACGTGAAAAGCCTCGCCGACGCGCTGGCGGTGGACGCGGAGAAACTCGACGCGGAAATCCGCCGGTTCCTGGACGACGTGCGAGCCGCCTGACCTCCACGGCGCGCGACGCAGCATCCGGGTGACGGCGTCGCTGCAACAAATCGGACGGTCGCGCGTTAGCGGACTCGCGAGGAACCTTTGCTTGTTTTACGCCGCATCTGGAATGTGACCGCCGACGCGTTCTATGCGTTTCTGGCGGATGACGGCTGGGCGATCGCCAGCCACATCGCACTGTCCACCCTGATGTCGCTGTTTCCGTTCCTGATCGTCGTCACCGCCCTTGCCGGGTTTTTCTTCGGCTCGCCGCAACTGGCCGACGAGGCCGCCAAGATTCTGCTCGAAGCCTGGCCGCCCGCGGTGGCGGCGCCCCTGGCCCGCGATATCCACGGCGTGCTGACCAGCCTCAGCGGTAGCGTGCTCACCTTCGGCGTGGTCTTTGCGCTTTACTTCGCTTCGAGCGGCGTCGAAAGCCTGCGCATCGGCCTCAACCGCGCCTACAATCTCTCGGAGCCGCGCTCGATCTGGTGGCTGCGCGCGGAATCGATCGGCTATGTCATTCTCGGCGCGATCGCCCTGATCGCATTCTCGTTCCTAGTGGTGCTGGCGCCGTTCATCCTTGCGCAGTTGCGCAAATATATTCCCGGCCTTGCCCAGTTCGGCGACCTGATCACCGTGGTGCGGTTTTCCGTCGCCGCCATCGTGCTGATCATCGCGCTGGTGATCGTGCATCTGTGGCTGCCGTCGGGCCGCCGCGGCTTCCGGCAGATCGCGCCGGGCGTGGTCGCGACGCTGGTGCTGTGGCTGATTTCCGGCGCGGTATTCGGCCGCTATCTGGCGGAATTCGCCTATGGCTACGTGACCATGTATGCCGGCCTCGCTTCGGCGATGGTCGCGCTGATCTTTCTTTATATCTGCGCGTCGATCTTCATCTACGGCGGCGAACTCAATTCGGTGCTGGCGATGCGGGCGCAGCAACGCG
>CALMGU010000042.1 GCA_937865685.1 uncultured Alphaproteobacteria bacterium
ACAATGTCAGCCATGCCAACAACAAGACCAAGCGGATCTACCGTCCCAACCTGCAGACCATCGACCTGGTCAGCGAGGCCCTGGGCAACAGCTATAAGCTCAAGATCGCCATGAACACCCTGCGCTCGGTCGATAAGGTTGGTGGGCTTGATGCCTACCTGCTCCAGGCCCGCGACAATGTTCTGTCGGCCAAGGCTCTGCGCCTCAAGCGCGCCATTGCCAAGAAGGTCGCCAAGGCGGCCTAAGGCGTTACATCAGGATTTTTCGGCAATTATCTGTTTTCACAGACCGATTTCGCGCGCCCGTGATTAACGTTCGGCGCAGCGCCGGGCATGCTCGTCCCGCGCGCGGTCTTCCTCGAACAGAGAAATGAGCTGGGTGGTCATGGCGCCGCCCAGCTGTTCCGCATCCACGATAGTGACCGCCCGCTTGTAATAGCGGGTCACGTCATGGCCGATGCCGATGGCCGTCAGCTCGATGCTGGAGCGGGTCTCGATATCCTCGATCACCCGGCGCAGATGGCGTTCCAGATAATTGCCGGCATTCACCGACAGGGTCGAATCGTCGACGGGCGCTCCGTCCGAGATCACCATCAGGATCTTGCGCTGTTCCGGGCGGGCGATCAGCCGGTTATGGGCCCACATCAGGGCCTCGCCGTCGATATTCTCCTTGAGCAGGCCCTCGCGCATCATCAGGCCCAGATTCTTCTTGGCCCGGCGCCAGGGCTCGTCGGCGCTCTTGTAGACGATGTGGCGCAGATCGTTGAGGCGGCCCGGATTGGCGGGCTTGCCGTCCTGGGTCCATTTTTCCCGCGACTGGCCGCCCTTCCAGGCCCGGGTGGTGAAGCCCAGGATCTCGGTCTTGACCGCGCAGCGCTCCAGGGTGCGGCCCAGAATGTCGGCGCACATGGCCGCCACCATGATGGGGCGCCCCCGCATGGAGCCGGAATTGTCCAGGAGCAGGGTCACCACCGTGTCCCGGAAATTGGTGTCCTTCTCCCGCTTGAAGGACAAGGGATACATGGGATCGATAATGATACGAGGCAGGCGTGACGTATCCAGCAGCCCTTCCTCCAGATCGAACTCCCAGAGCCGGTTCTGCTGCGCCAGGAGCAGGCGCTGCAGCTTGTTGGCCAGGCGCGACACCACGCCCTGCATCTGGGACAGCTGCTGGTCCAGGAAACTGCGCAGCCGCGTCAGCTCTTCACTGTCGCAAAGATCGGGCGCTGAGATCTCTTCGTCGAATTGCGGGGTATAGATTTTATAGCCCCAGGCATCGGCTTGCGAGAAAGCCGGCTGGTTGCGGTTGGGCTGCATGCCCTCTTCGGGCTGGTCGGTCTCGGCGAAATCCTCGGTTTGCTCGCCGGCGACTTCGGAATCCGCATCCTCGCCTTCCTCGCCGCGCTCTTCGGTGAATTCGGTCTCGCCGGTTTCGCCCTGCTGCTGGCTTTCCTGCTCCTCGGTGCCCTCATTCTCGTTCTGGGCGCTTTCGCCTTCGCTGTCCTCTTCTCCGGACTCCGCGCTGTCATCGCCCTGTGTGAGGTCGTGGAGAATGGTGCGGGTCAGGCGTGCAAAGGCCCGCTGATCGCGCATCACCTCCGGCAGCTTGGCCAGATCCTTGCCCGCGCGCTCCTCGATGAAAGGACGCCAAAAATCGACTGCCGTCTTCAGCGAGGAGGGCGGCGGCTGGCCGGTCATGCGCTCGCGCATCAAAAGGCCCATCACTTCGGCCAGAGGCGTATCGTCCCGGCTGGTGGCCCGGCCCATGCCCCTGGCATTCAGCCGCTGCTCCAGCTGCGCCGCCAGGTTCTGCCGTACGCCTTCCATTGCCAGGGCGCCGATCGCTTCGACGCGGGCGGATTCCGCCGCTTCAAAGATCGCGCCGCTCTCCGTTCCCGCGGGGCGGAAGCGGTTGTGAATTTTTTCGTCGTGATAGGCCTGCTTCAACGCATAAGCATCGCCCGTGCCCCGCACGAAGGCCACTTCATTGGCGGCCAGCGACCGGGTGGGCGCGGGCAGGCGGGCTTTGAGGCCCTTCAGCGATGGCGGCTCGGAGGAGAAATTGACTTCCAACTCCGGCTCGCCCGCCAGCGAGCGCACCGCTACAGACACGGCGCGCTTGAAAGGCTCAGAAGGGCTCTCAGGTTTGGCCACGATCCATCACCAAACAGTCACGGCATGCAGAGCCGCGAGATGCGTCACGCAACCAGGACCTTAGCAGCGCTTTCCGGCAATTCCTCGCCGAAGGCGCGCTGATAGAATTCCGCCACGCTGGCACGTTCCAGCTCATCGCATTTGTTGAGGAAGGTGAGGCGGAAGGCGAAGCCGATATCGCCGAAGATTTCCGCGTTCTGCGCCCAGGTCATCACGGTGCGCGGGCTCATCACGGTGGACAGATCGCCGTTGATGAAGGCGTTGCGGGTCATATCGGCGACACGCACCATCGCGGCGATCTTCTTTTTGCCTTCGGCCGTGCTGTAGGACGGCGACTTGGCCAGCACGATCTCGGCTTCCGCGTCGTGGCTGAGATAATTGAGCGTGGTGACGATGCTCCAGCGGTCCATCTGGCCCTGGTTGATCTGCTGGGTACCGTGATAAAGGCCCGTGGTATCGCCCAGGCCGATTGTGTTGGTGGTGGAGAACAAGCGGAAAGCCGGGTGCGGCTTGATCACCTTGTTCTGGTCAAGCAGGGTGAGCTTGCCCTGGACTTCCAGCACGCGCTGGATCACGAACATCACGTCCGGGCGGCCCGCGTCATATTCGTCGAACACCAGCGCCACGGGGCGCTGCAGCGCCCAGGGCAGCAGGCCTTCGCGGAATTC
>CALMGU010000043.1 GCA_937865685.1 uncultured Alphaproteobacteria bacterium
GGCGGACCGGATCGCCGGTTCCCGACGCGCCCATGATGCCGATGGAAACCAGTCCCGACACGGCGAAGAAGAAGAACACCGCGCTCCAATTGGATTCGGCGAAAGCAAAGATCGGCAGCAGCACGCCCGCGATCAACTCCGGCACGCCGCGCCATCCGCCGGCATGTTTTTCGCCCACCCGCGTGGTGCGGTTGAAATCCATGCGGGTGCTGAAAAAGGCCTCGAAGGTGGCGCGGGTGTTGGCCAGAATGAGACCCGAAGGAAACACCACCGCCAGCAGCAAGGCGCGATAGAGCCTGGGCTCGCGATGCAGCCCCAGCATGCGCTGGCCCAGATAAAGATATCCGATCGAGGAACAGAGCCCCAGCGCGGTGACGATCAGGCCCAGAAGCGCCACGCCCGAATAATAGACCACCCCCATATACATCAGGGTCAGCGAGATCGCGGCGCTGGAAAAAGCCAGCATGTAGAAAGCGAATTGGCACATCTGGAGCGTCATTGCCGCTTTTTTCCAAAGCGGCATCTCGCTGGTCCAGACTTGCGGCAGAAGTTTGCGCGCGGTTTGGGCATGGCCCTTGGTCCAGCGCGCCTGTTGCGCCCGCCAGGCCGCCGCGGTCTGCGGCAGCTCACCCGGCACGGTCAGTTCCGGCATCATCGCCGCGCGCCAGCCCTGCATCATGCAGCGCATGGAAAGGTCCAGGTCTTCCGTCAGCGTGTCGCCGGTCCAGCCGCCGCCTTCTTCGATCGCGGCGCGCGACCACACGCCCGCCGTGCCGTTGAAGGAAATCGGCAGGCCGGCGCGGAAGCGCGCTTCCTGTTCCACCGCGAAATGGGAGTCCAGCAAAAGCCCCTGCACCCGCGTCAGCCAGTTGGCATTGCGGTTGGCATGGCCCCAGCGCGCCTGGACGAAGGCAAGCCCCGGATCGGCGACCAGAACCGGCAGGGTCCGGCGCAGGAAATCCGGCGGCGGCACGAAATCGGCGTCGAAGATCGCCACATAGGGCGCATCGCAATGCTGCAGACCGAAGGCCAGATTGCCGGCCTTGAAGCCGGTGCGGCTGCCGCGGCGCAAGATGTCCAGCTTCACCCCTTCGGGCGTCACCGCTAGGGCGTCGCGCACCAGGGCGGCGTGATTGTCGTCGTCGCCATCGTCCAAAAGCTGAATGGTGAGGCGGTCTTTGGGCCAGTCCATCGCGGCGGCGGCTTCGGTGACCCTGACCGCCAAAAGCCCTTCATTGCGCACCGGCAGCTGCACCAGCACATGCGGCAGTTCGTCCTCGCCAAGGGTGGCGCGGGAGAGTTTGGGGCTTTTGCGGAAAACCCGGACCCAGGCCAGAACCGCCAGTTGGGCCGAAAGCGTACTGACAGCGACAAGGACGCAGCACAGTGCAAATTGCAGGGCGAGGGAAAGACCGTGCATGTGAGAGTTCAGGCCCCCAAGGCTAAATAGCGGAACTGCGGGATTTTCCGCACTTATGAATACGCCGGGAGCAGCAAAAAAGGCCATCCCCGGCGACCTGGCGCCCGGCACGGACCGGACGCCTGAACTTCTTACGCCCGGCCATCTTTAGCAAGGGGGAACACTTTCCGGCCGGGTCACCATATCCACCGGAACTTGGGCGACCCGGCATCGATTACTATATAATAGTATAGTTCTCAGGGAGACGTTCCCCATGTCCGGCCCCCGTTTTCGCGCTTTTGCCAAATCCGCCCTGATTGCGAGTCTCCTGGCCCTGGCCGGGTGCGCCACCCCCGCCCCTTATGCGCCCATGACCCCCGGACAGGCTACCGGTTATACGGACCGCCAATTGTCCGACAATCGCTGGCGGGTGACCTTTACGGGCAATTCGGTGACGCCGCGCGAGATGGTTGAAAACAGCCTCCTGCAGCGGGCCGCCGAAGTGACCCTGGCTTCGGGGCACAGCCATTTCGTGTTCGATACCCGCGATACCAAGGCCCAGACCCGTTACGACGCGTTTCCCGTCGGTCCCCCGGCTTTCGCCTATGGTCCGGGCTTCGGATATGGCTATGGCCGCGGCTATTGGGGCTTCCACCCCGCCTGGGGCTATAGCTCCTTCGGCCCGGATGTCGAAATCGTCAGCAGCACCAAATATGAATCCTATGCCGAGATCGTGGTGCTGAACGACGAGCAGGCGCGGAATGAGCCGCGCGCGGTGGACGCCCGCGCCGTGATCGCGCACATGCCGCCGCCGCCCGCGCCCCCGCCGCCTCGGGTCTGAGCCGCCTAGATCGGTCCGCGCCGGATCAGGAAACGGTGATGATCGGGAGCCGTTTTGCTCTCGATCAATGCATGACCTTCCTGGCTGCACATATGCGGAATATCGACCACCGATAACGGATCGCTGGCCAGCACCCAGATGCTTTCGCCCGCCGGCATGGCCGCCAATTCCTTGCGCGCCAGCATCGCCGGCAAAGGGCATTTGAGGCCGCGTAGATCCAGCTCTTCCATTCTTTTATTTGCCCCCATCTGTCTGCCACGCGGGCAGTGAGAACGAATACCGAAAGGTCTGGTGGACCTTTCGGTACGCTCGAACGCCAGCAGGCGTTCGGTACGCTGATGCTACCTCACTCCCCCGTCGGTGCGCTTCGCGCACACGGGGGAAGAAAGCCGGTGTGTGCTTCACGTCCCTATCTTGCGGGCGCCGCGTATACAGCACAAGCTGATGGCCGAAGGAGCCCATGACCCTAGCCGCGGCCATACGGCGCGAAGCCGTTTATCTCAGCCATATCGTGCGCACCTTGTTGCTGCTGGCGCCGATCAAACCGGCGAGCACGCGCACTATCGTGGATGTGGTGGAGAAGCAGGCGCGGGCCACGCCCGGCGCGCCCGCCATCTATTATCTCGACGAAGTGATGAGCTATGGCGCACTCGACGCCCGCGCCAATGCCTATGGCCATTGGGCGCTGGGCGAGGGCCTGAGGCGCGGCGACTGTGTGGCGCTGTTCATGGAGAACCGTCCAGATTTCCTTTGTTGCTGGCTGGGATTGTTCAAAGCCGGTCTCAGCGTGGCCTTGATCAACACCAATCAGCGAGGCCAGGCGCTGGCCCATTCGATTGAGATCGCGGGCGCCCGGCATCTGATCGCGGGCGCGGAGCTGGCCGCGTTTGCCGATGAAGCAAAGCCCTTCTTTACGGCCGCGCCGACAGTCTGGTCGCAAGGCGGCGTGCATTCCGGGATGCGGGACATGGATGCATCGCTGGCGCGCATGTCCACGGCATCCCTGGGCAAGGCGCCGCGCCAGGGCATCACCGCCAAGGACCGCGCCTTCTTCATCTATACATCGGGCACCACGGGCCTGCCCAAGGCGGCGAATTTCAGCCATATGCGCATGATGTTCATGATGTCGGGCTTTGTCGGGGCGCTGACACCGAAGCCGGGCGACCGGATCTATAATCCCTTGCCGCTTTATCATGCCACCGGCGGGGTCTGCGCGGTGGGGATCGCTTTTCTCTCCGGCGCCGCCGTGATCCTGAAGCGCAAATTCTCGCTGGGTGAATTCTGGAGCGACATCCACAAATACGACGCCACCCTGTTCGCCTATATCGGCGAATTGTGCCGCTGGCTGCTCAACGCGCCGCCGGGTCCGCATGAGCGCGATCATCATCTGCGCGCCATCACCGGCAACGGCCTGAGGCCCGAGATCTGGAAGAAATTCCAGGACCGTTTCGCCATTCCCCGCATCGTGGAATTTTACGGCGCCACCGAAGGCAATGTCTCGATGCTGAATTACGACGGCACCATGGGCTCGGTGGGGCGGGTGCCCGATTATCTGGAATGGCTCCTGCCCACCCGCGTGGTGCGCTTCGATGTGGAGCGCGAAATGCCGGTGCGCGGGCCGGACGGGCTTTGCGTCGAATGCGGGCCGGACGAGGCGGGCGAAGCGGTGGGCCGCATTTCGACGCGCGCCGGACGCAACTTCGAAGGCTATACCAAGGCCGCCGACACCGAAAAAAAGATCCTGCGCGATGTCTTCGCCAAGGGCGATGCCTGGTTTCGCACCGGCGACCTGATGCGCCGCGACGAACATGGCTATTTCTATTTTGTCGATCGCATCGGCGACACCTTCCGCTGGAAGGGCGAGAATGTGGCCACCAGCGAAGTCGCCGAAGCCCTGGCCTCCGTGCCCGGCATTCGCGAAGCCAATATTTATGGCGTCAAGGTTCCGGGCGCGGATGGGCGCGCGGGCATGGCGGCGCTGGTGGTGGATGGCAGCTTCGATATCGCCGGCCTGGCGCAAAAACTGGACGGACACCTGTCGGCCTTTGCGCGGCCCGTATTCCTCAGGTTGCAGCCTGAGATTGAGGTGACGGGAACCTTCAAGCAACGCAAAGTTGATCTTGTGCGCGAAGGCTTCGATCCTTCCGCTATCTCCGACCCGCTCTATTGGTTCGATCCCCTGGCGCACCGGTATCAAAGGTTGGATGCAGCGCGGTATGCCGAGATCGTGGAAGACCGCATCAAGCTCTGACACCCCGTCACGAGTTTTGCTTTCATCATCCCGTGAAGCGGCCAATAGTTGGGCGGTCAACCCGATTCGATTTGACCGACACCGATGGCGGACCTGCGCGATCCGATTGCCCGGCTCAAAGCTCGGATAGCCAAGTCAGGCTGGGGCATCCGCGTGGATGAAACCCTGTCTTTCGCCCAACCCGAATTGATTGCGCTTTATGCGTTATGGCGCGCCAAGGCCGATGAGATGGGCGGGCTGCCGCCCCGCGAGATGCTGGATATCCGTTCGCTCAAGCCGTATCTCGGACATTTGTCGGTGTCGGAGCGGGTGGAATCCGCGCCGGGAAAATTCAGCTATTGCCTGCGCCTGCAAGGCTCCTACATGGCCGAAATGTTCGGCAACCAAACCGGCAAGCTGCTGGAAGAGGCCGCGCCGCCGGAATTGGCCGCGCGCTGGACCTTTGTCTATGACGCCTTGCTGGAGATGAAGCGTCCGCTCCGCCTGCAAGGCAGCTATAAACGGGAAGGGATGGAACATCTCATCGCCGAAACCCTGGCGGTGCCGCTGGGCAATGGCGCGCGCAATCCGGTCAGCGTGCTGGCCGCGACCTATTACCAATCGCGTTACAAGGATTAGTTGAAGTCCCGCGCCAGGGCCGCGCGGGTCTCATCGCTCAAGACCGCCATATGGCCGTAATTTTTATGGCCGATGCCGATGACGACGCGCCCGGTCTTGAAACGCGCGATCAGCTCGGGCGTCAGCTTGAAGCGCAGCCAATGCACGGACGAGGTTTTTCCGTCCGGCGTGGTGCGGTCGTCATATTCGGTGGGCGTGGCGGCGATGCGGGCATCGCCGATCTCCATGAAGATGGTTTCCTCGATGCCGCCCAAGGTGAGCAATGTGGCATGGCGGCGGTCGGCATCCTCGATCTCCAGCATCAAGGTGGCGATCAACTCGTCGCCTTGGGGGATGAGAGGATTATAGGCATCCAGCTCGCCCGCGATCTGCTCTGTGCCGCCTTTTTCGATGCGCAGCATCTCCTGCACCTGCAGCCACATGGTCTGATAATTCTCGAAATAGAAGGTGGCATAGGGGCCGACCTCGACCCGGCGATGCTTTTTCAGCGCGATCGCTTCGCTGCGCAGCGCCTTGCGCTGGGCGGTGTAATCATTGTCGGACAGAATATCGGCTGGGGTGATCTTGCGGGCGGTGGCGGGCATGTCAGTCATCCTCGAAGGTCATGCTGCGACAAGCTCAGCATGAGGGCAGTTTCATCACCTCAACCTTCGACAAGCTCAGGGTGAGGTGAAAATTCAATCCTCGACCAATCCAAAAGCGCGGGCCATGATCTGGATCGGATGTTCCGGTTCGCGCGCGGGCGTGTCGGTGTGCGCAACGATGTGCTGGGCGGCGAGCGGACAATCCGACACGATATGGCCGCGCTTTTGAGTATTGGCGGCGCGGAAGACGGGACGGCCCACCTTCACGGCCACGTCATGGGTGGGCTCGACCACGCCGAAGGTGCCGCCATGCCCGGAGCAGCGTTCGATCACATCCACGGGCGTGTCCGGAATCATCTTCAGCATCTCCGCCGCCTTGGGGCCCATATTCTGGGCGCGGGCGTGACAGGCCAGATGCACGGTGACGCCTTCGGGCAGGGGGGTGAGACCCCCCGGCAATCCGTCTTTCTTGGCGACATCGACCACATATTCGTCGATGTCGAAGACATTGTCGGCGACGCGCTTGACGTCTTCATTGTCCGGGCAGATCAGCGCCCATTCGAATTTCAGCATCAACCCGCACGAAGCGGTGAGCGCGACAATGTCATAGCCCTGGTCGATCAGCTTGACCAATTCCTTGGAAACCTTCGCGGCATTCCCGGCCACGCGGGCCAGGTTCGCCTGTTCCAGGAACGGCATGCCGCAGCAGCCGGGATAGGACACGACAGTTTCCACCCCGATGTGATTGAGCACCTTGCGTGCCGCCGTGCCGGTGACGGGTTTGTTGTAGTTGACGAAGCAGGTGGCATAGAGCGCCGCCTTGCGCTTGCCGAAGGCGGGCGCGGCGGAATTGGGTTCTATCGGCGTGCCCTTGTCTTCGGAGACGAAGGTGCGGCTGTGGAATTTGGGCAGGATCGCCTTGGGATCGATATGCGCAGTCTTTTCCATCAAGGCGCGCATCGGTTTGTTGGTCGTGTCCGACGCCCAGTTGATGATGGGCGAGGCGAAGCGGGCCAGACTGCCGTTGCGGTCCATCTCGGCCAGCTGGCCTTGGGTGAAATCCCTATGACCCTGCGCGGCCTCGGTGGCGCGATGGCGCAGCATCAGATGCGGGAAATCCAGCATGAAAGGATGCGGCGGCACATAGGGGCATTTGGTCATGAAGCACATGTCGCAGAGCGTGCAGGCTTCGACCACGGGCTTGAAGTCTTCCGACTTCAGATGTTCGACATCTTCTTGCGGGCTGGAATCGATCAGGTCGAACAGGCGGGGGAAGGAATCGCAAAGATTGAAGCAGCGGCGGCAGCCATGGCAGATGTCGAAGACGCGCCGCATCTCCGCATCCAGCTTCACCGGATCGGTGAAGTCGGGATCCTGCCAGCGGATGATCTCGCGGGTCGGCGTTTCGAGACTGCCTTCGCCGGTCATGCAAACTCCAGAAGCGAATACAGGCCGCTCGCGCGGCTTGGTTGCCCCGCTCGCGCCCCCGCGCGCGAAGCGCTGGTGGGGGAGGTGCCTGAAGCTGGCAGCGCGCTTGCGCGCGTC
>CALMGU010000044.1 GCA_937865685.1 uncultured Alphaproteobacteria bacterium
GAAAGCATCGGCGCCCACGCTGGCGCGGCTCGCCCGCGCCCTGATGCTGTCGCGGGCCGAGCGTGCCTATCTGTTCGAACTGTCCGGCATCCGCGATCCGGAGAATCCAGCGGCGGACGAGATCGCCGATGCGCCCGCATCGGTTCGCGCGGCGGTGGAGGCGGTGGCGCATCCGGCCTATGGCCTCGATCGTCTGTGGAACGCATGCTGCTGGAACGGCGCCGCATCGCGCCTGTTTCAAGGCTGGCTGAGCGAGGGCTGCCAGCGCAATCTCCTGGCCTTTGTGTTTCTGGATGCCGCCGCCCGCGCGCTTCTGCCCAACTGGAAGGAGCGGGCCGCCCGGCTCTTGGCGGAATTCCGCAGCGATTATGGCCACAGCTTCGCCGATCCGCGCGCCCGCACCTTGGTGGAAAGATTGCGAGGGGAAAGCGCGCTGTTTCGTCAAGCCTGGGATACGCAAAGCGTGCTGGACCGCGAAGGCGGCCCCCGCAGCTTCCATCATCCCATCGACGGCCTTTTGCGTTTCACCCAGCACACATTCACGCCGTCCGAACGGCCCGATCACAAAATGGTGCTGCTGATTCCCGCTTAACGCTTCAATGCATTCTGAAGCTGAGTCTTGGTCATCTTGGAGCGGTTGGGAATGCCTTCCTTGCGGGCGCGCTTGTAAAGCTCCGCCTTGGTCGCGCCGCCTCGCGTGCGTGATGCCGCGGCGCGCTTGCCGGCACGGGTGCGGTGCCTGGCATTCTTGCCGCCTTCCGCGTGCGTGCTTTCCCGTTTTCCGGCGGCGCCGATGCGCGATTTGCCTTCCCGCTCCTGCTGGGCGGTGCGCCCGCGCGCTTCCTTGCGTTCGGTCCTGGCCCGGTTGCTGCGGTTCTTGCGCTTGCTGTTGTATTTGGACGCGCCCGCCTCGTTCAACGCGATGGCGATGGCCTGCTTGCGGCTTTTCACTTTGCCGCCCTTGCCGCCGCGCCCGCTTTTCAGTTCTCCATGCTTGAACTCATGCATTACCCGTCCTTCGGTGCGGCGTTGCCGCAATGTCGCTTTGGCCATGGCATCCTCCTGTTCAACCCAAACGCCGGAGCCGGTTTCCCCGTTCCGACCCGCGCCGGTTGCATGGCTCCTCCCACACGCCGTTTGGCCCTGGTTTTGGGAGCGGGAATGGGCTTACCTCCTGCCCGCAAAGGGCGAGGTGCGGGCTATGAAGATCGGCGTCCCCAAAGAGATCAAGACATTGGAGTTTCGGGTGGGGCTGG
>CALMGU010000045.1 GCA_937865685.1 uncultured Alphaproteobacteria bacterium
CAACAGGAACAAGGGATAAGACAGGAGCAGAAAGCCCCCCGCCCCCGCCAGCAGCAAGGGCTTGCGCCCAATGCGGTCCGCCATCATGCCGAAAAAAGGAATGGTGACGGCCAGGACCAGAAGACTGAGCGCATTGGACCATAGTGCCGCCGCCGGCCCCAGATGCGAATAACGGGCGGTGAAGACAGGCATGTAGGTGAGAATGGCGTAATAGGCCACCGTCCAGATCACGATGATGCCGCCGGCCTGCACGGCCAGCCGCATCCCGTTTTGCAACGTCACCGGCTTGTCCAGACGAGCGGCAAAGACCGGCGTCTCTTCCACATAGCGCCACAGATAGAATCCCACCGGCAGGATCAGCACGCCCAGCAGGAACGGAATGCGCCAGCCGAATTCCGCCATCTGCGTCTTGCTGAGGATGCTGCCGAACAGCGCAGCGGCGGCGGATCCCAAAAGCATGCCGCCCGCCACGCTGGATTGCTGCAGGCTGGAGAAAAATCCCCGCCGGCCCTTGGGCGCCCATTCATAGATGAAGGCGGTGGAACTGCCCCATTCGCCGCCCGCGGAAAATCCTTGCAACAGCCGGCAGAACACCAGCAGCCACGGCGCCAGGGCGCCGATTTGATCCCGGCCCGGAACCAGCCCGATGCCCGCTGTCCCTAAGGCCATCAGAAGGATGGTGAGCAGCAGCGCCGCTTTGCGGCCCTTCAAATCGCCGAGACGGCCGATCAGGATTCCTCCCAACGGCCGGACCACAAAGCCCAATCCGAAGGTGGCGAACACCGCCAGCAATCCGGTCAGGGGATCGTCTTGGGGAAAAAACTTCTCCGCGATATAGGGCGCCATATAGGCGTAGACGGTGAAGTCGTACCACTCCAGCACATTGCCGGCGGCGGCGGCGAGGATGGACCGCCACAGTCCCGCAGCGGCCCGCTCGATCCCCTCGCCTGTCTGCATCCGCTGATCCGCCGGCCCCACGCTGCCAAGCCTATATCAGCTTGGTCCCGCCAGAAAGACGCTACCAGCCGGGACCCGCCACCTGCCGCGTGGCGACATTGAGCCGGTTGAAGACATTGGTGAGGGAGATCACCAGTAACAGCGAGGCAAGGCCTTTTTCGTCGAAATGCTTTGCCGCTTCATTCCACACCGCATCCGGCACCGGATCGCTGCGGTCGCTGAGCCGCGTGACATTCTCGCTCAAGGCCAGCGCGGCCCGCTCCGCATCGGTAAAATACGGCGTATCGCGCCAGGCAGCCACGGCAAACAGCCGCTCGTCCGTTTCGCCCGCCTTCTTGGCATGCTTGACGCCGCCATCGATGCAATAGCCGCAGCCATTGATCTGGCTGGTGCGTAAGTGAACCAGATGGCCGATGGCGGGGGGAACTGCGCCTTGGTTTGCGGCGGCCAAGAGCCCTTGAATGTGCGGCAGCGCATCGGGCAGCACCATGGCGGGGTTTTTCATTCGCGCTTGCATGATTTTTCTCCTGTTCCGTGCCGGGCCGCGGTCACATCCGGCCGCCCGGTTTCGTCGATTGACTGACGGAGCGGGACGGAGAAATGTGACCGATGGACCGAAATAAAATTCTGGCCCAGGAATTTGAGGCCCAGCGGCCGCATCTGCGGGCGGTGGCTTTCCGCATGTTGGGCTCGCTGGCCGAAGCCGACGACGCCGTGCAGGAAGCCTGGCTTCGGCTGCAGTCTTTCCAGGCAGAAAAAATTGAAAATCCGGCCGCCTGGCTGACCACGGTGGTGGCGCGGATCTGCCTGGACATGCTCAGGACCCGCAAGTCGCGCCGCGAGGAGCCGCTGGAGACGGAAGGCCGGATACTGCCCCGCGCCAAGGCCGATCCCGAACAGGAAGCGCTGCTGGCCGAAGCGGTGGGTCTGGCGTTGCTGGTGGTTCTCACCCGGCTCGATCCCGCCGAACGGATCGCCTTTGTGCTGCACGACATGTTCGCCCTTCCTTTCGAGGATATCGCGCCCATCCTGGACCGTTCGACGGAGGCCGCGCGGCAGCTGGCCAGCCGCGCCCGGCGCCGGGTCCAGGGCGGTGAGCCGCCCGCCGGCGAATTGCCCAAAAAGCGTGCCGTGATCGAAGCGTTTCTCGCCGCCTCGCGCGCCAACGATCTTGGCGCCCTGGTCGCGGTGCTGGATCCCGATGTGGTGCTCCGGTCCGATGCGGCGGCGGTGCGGCTGGGCGGTCCGTCCGAGCTGCGTGGCGCCGATCAGGTGGCGCGCATGTTCGCAGGCCGGGCGACCGCGGCGCGTGTGGCACTGATCGACGGCGCGGTCGGTGCAATCGTCGCGCCCAATGGCAAGCTGCTGTTGGTGCTGACCGCCACGGTGGAAGACGACCGCATCACGGAAATTTCCGCCATCGCCGACCGCGCCGTCTTGCAAGGCTATGAGTTGACGGCGCTATCCTAAACTTCGCGGGAACGAAAGCTGTCGAAGATCGGGGTCACGTCCTTGGGCGAGGCTGCTTCGGCGGCATAGGTGAACGTCCCCTTGGCGGACATTTCCCCGGCGGCGCGCAGAAACGCACCCAGCGCGGCGCGCTGCAATGAGCTTCCCACGCTGATCCGCCTCACTCCGATCTTGGACAATTCCTCCAGGCTCAGTTGCGCGCCCACCAGGCCCATCACCACATTCACCGGCCGGTCCACCGATGATACGACCGCCGCGATCTCCTCGCGCGTCTTCAATCCCGGCGCATAGAGCACGTCGGCGCCCACTTCTTGGAATGCCTGAAGCCGCTTGATGGTGTCCTTCAGGTCGGGCCGGCCCCAGAGATAATTCTCGGCTCTTGCCGTGAGGGTAAAGCGATAGGGCAGCGACCGCGCCGCCGCCACCGCCGCGGCCACCCGTTCCGCCGCCAGGCCGATATCGTAGATGGGCGCATCGGCGTTGCCGCTGGCATCTTCGATGGAACCGCCGCAGATGCCCGTCGCGGCGGACAGGCGGATGGTTTGCGCAGCCTCCTCCGGCGTATCGCCAAAGCCGTTTTCCAGATCCGCATTCACGGGCAGGTCCGTCGCCCCCACGATATCGGCGGCATTGGCCAGGGTCTGATCGCGCGTCAGGCTGTTGTCCCGCTGGCCGATGGAAAAGGCATAGCCCATGCTGGTGGTGGCCAGCGCCTTGAACCCCATATGCGCCAGGATGCGCGCCGAGCCGCGGTCCCAGGGATTGGGGATGATGAAGGCTCCCGGCGCCTGGTGCAGAGCATAAAAAGTGTCGGCCTTGGCTTTCATCGCCGGGGAAACGGTCACCATATCGGAAAATTCCTTATACGCGGGGATTGCCGGAGAGTAGTTCGATTGTATCAGAAATGTCGTCACTTCTTCGCTGACTGCACCCTGAGCAACCAAACGATCCGTTCGTGGCCGCATCGTGTGCATGCGCGAAGGATCATGAATCCACCGTTCTGGCACCAACGCCGCTTCCGCTAATGTCTAGACATATGATAGACTGACCGACAATCGGCTGGGGAACGGGGAATGAAAACATCGGTCGTTTTCGCAACAGTGTTGGTGCTGGCGCTTCCGCTTGGCGCCGCCGCGCAGCCCGCGCCGTCGGATAATCCGGGACGGAATATCGATACGAGTCTGCTGTCCAAGCCTGTCTACAAAGTGACATTCCAGGCCAATGTGCGCGTGCCCATGCGCGACGGCATCACCTTGGCGACCGACATTTACCGCCCCGACGCGCCGGGAAAATTCCCCGCCATTCTGGAACGTACGCCGTACAATCGCGCCACTTATATGTCTCCGGACGACGCCAAATATTATGCCTCGCGCGGCTATGTGGTGGTGCTGCAGGACGTCCGCGGCACGTATGATTCTGACGGCGTGTTCTATGCCTTCAAGAATGAAGCCAATGACGGCTACGACACCGACGAATGGATCGGCCATCAGGACTGGTCCGACGGCGGCATCGGCACCATGGGCGGCTCCTATGTGGGTTACACCCAATGGGCGCAGGCCGTGGCCGGCAGCAAATATCTCAAGGCCATGGTGATGACCGTCACCACATCCGACATTTACGGCAACTGGATCTATATCGACGGCGTCTCCCATTACGGCTTCGACCTGCCCTGGGGCGGCATCGAGATGTCGGCCCATGTGATGCAGAACACGCGCGGCTTCGACTGGCCGCCCATCTACAATCACCTGCCCATCGCCACCTCGGCCGAGGCGGGACATCATATCACGCCGCATTACCGCGACTGGCTCGCCCACCCCACCCGCGATTCCTATTGGGACGGCATCAGCTTCGAGAAGGAAAGCGACTATGCCAAGGTTACCGTGCCCATCCTGTCGATGGACGGCTGGTACGACATCTTCCTGAGAGGTGACATCCGCGACGACGCCATGGTGCGCAAGGTGGGTGCCACCCAAGTGGCGCGCGACGGCAAGCGTCTGATGATCGGACCCTGGGCGCACAGCACGGGTGGGCGCACGGCGCTTCCCGTCGGCAGCAACGGCTCCGATCCCACCCCGGTCGATTTCGGCGACGACACGCCCTTCGACAAGAATATCGTCCATCTGCGCTGGTTCGATCATTACCTGAAGGGCATCAACAATGGCGTGGGCGCCGATGCGCCCTATCAGATTTTCGTGATGGGCGAGAATCGCTGGCGCAACGAGAAGGAATGGCCGCTGGCGCGCACCAAATACACCAACTATTATATCCAAAGCGGCGGGCGCGCGAATTCCGTGAATGGCGATGGCGTCCTGACCACCGATCAGCCCAAGGGCTCGGAAAGCGACAAGTTCAGCTACAATCCGGCCAATCCGACACCGACGATGGGCGGCAATGTCTGCTGCAGCAATGTGCCCAGCGGTCCCTGGGATCAGCGTTCGGTGGAGCGGCGCGACGATGTTTTGATCTATACCACCGAGCCCGTCGCCAAGAAGACGGAGATCACCGGACCGGTGAAGATGGAGCTTTATGCGGCCAGCTCGGCCAAGGATACCGACTTCACCGCCAAGCTTGTGGATGTGCGGCCCGATGGCTATGCCCAGAATATCCAATCGGGCATCGTGCGGGCCCGCTTCCGCGATGGCGGCGGCAAGCCCGGCCAGCTGATCGATCCCGGCAAGGTCTATGCCTATACCATCGATATGTGGGCCACCAGCTACGTGCTTTTGCCCGGTCACCGTTTGCGGCTTGAGATTTCAAGCAGCGATTTCCCCCGCTTCGACCGCAACCTCAATACGGGCGAGGATCCCAATACCGGCACGCGCATGATGGTGGCAAACCAGACCATCTATCACAGCAGCCGCTATCCCTCCCATGTGGTGCTTCCCCTGATCCCCGACAATTGATTTTCGGACAGTCCCATCCAAGCCATCGCAGGATTCAAAGATGAACAAATTCAACTCTCGATTGGGGGCCGGTATCATACTTGCGATCGGTGCGCCTGCCTGCGCCCTGGCACAGGTCGATGCGCCGGTTCCGAACATCGCGGGCAAGGTGCAGACGGTCAACGGCCTCATTGATCCATCGGCGCTCGGCGAGACGCTGATGCACGAGCATATCTTTATCGACTTCAAGAAGCCGCCCCCGATGACCCAACCCTTTTCGGAGATTGCGGTGATCAAGCGGCTTCCCAAGCCTGGACCGCATGACGAACTCACCGACTTCAACGAGTCCCTCGATGCCATCCTGGATTTCAAGAATGAAGGCGGCGGAACGATCGTCGATGTGACCAATTTCGGGCTCACACGGGATCCACTCGCCTTACAGATGGTTTCACGTGCGTCGGGCCTCAATGTGGTGATGGGCGCGGGCTGGTACATGCTGCCGTTTCATCCGCCCGATATGGACCAGCTTACCCTTCAGCAGCTCACCGATGTTATCGTCCGAGACGTCACGGTGGGCGCTCAAGGCTCGAATATTCGCTCCGGCGTCATCGGCGAGGTCGGCGTCGGCGATTTCGACGACCGGAAAAAGCCTCATCCCCTGTTCCCCAACGTGATCAAAAGCATCCGCGCAAGCGCAAGGGCCGCCCGGATCACCGGCGCGCCGATGAATGTTCACAATTTCGAAGCACTTCCCGAAATGATGCAGACGCTCGACATCATTCAGTCGGAAGGCGTCGATTTGCACCGGGTGGTGATGTCGCATACCGGCAGGCGCCCCGCGAACGAGATCGAAGCGATCTTCGCGCGCGGTGCCTATGTGGAGTGGGATTATCTGGGACAGGCGCCATTGCCGCCGGAGAATGAGAAGCAGGTCATCGACAGCCTGGTCGCGATGATCAAGGCCGGACATGCGGCGCAAATCATCATCTCGCACGATATTTGCACCCAGCCCCAGCTCAAGATCAATGGCGGCGGCGGCTACACTTATGTCAATGACGTCATCCTTCCGGGGCTGAAGGCCCGGGGCATCAGCGACGCGACCATTCACCAGATCATGTACGAAAATCCGGCGCGGGCGCTTACCTTCGTCGCGCCGCAGCCGGTTCTGCGTCAGCCATAGCCCATTCCTCGCGCGGATATCTCGACGGCGGCCAACGCTTTGCGCCGGTCCTGGACCTGCGAGTTCCCGGAATCCCGCTGTCTTATCGGAGCCAATCCGCTATACCTGCGGCGCCCGGCTTCACAGACCGGCGGAAAATGCAGGATGGTCCGGCCAGGGCAAAGGCGATGTAGCGGAATAATGCAGCAAAATCAGTTATATAAATTCTCCATCGCCCCCATGATGGACTGGACCGACACGCATTGCCGCGTGCTGCACCGGCTGCTCACCCGCCGCGCACTGCTTTACACTGAAATGGTGACGGCGGATGCCGTGCTGCATGGCGACCGCCGGAAATTGCTGGGCTTTGACGCTTCGGAACATCCCGTCGCCCTGCAACTGGGCGGATCCGAACCTCGCGCATTGGCGGAGGCGGCGCGCATCGCCGAGGATTTCGGCTATGACGAAATCAATTTGAATGTCGGCTGTCCTTCCGACCGTGTGCAGTCGGGCCGCTTCGGCGCCTGCCTGATGCGCGAGCCCGCGCTGGTGGCCGATTGCATGGCCGCCATGCGGGGCGCCGTATCCCTGCCCGTCACCGTCAAATGCCGCATCGGGGTCGACGACCAGGACCCGGAAGAAAGCTTGCGCACCCTGATCGGCAAATGCGCCGCGGCCGGCGTGACCCAATTTGCCGTACACGCGCGCAAGGCCTGGCTGGACGGGCTGTCGCCCAAAGAAAATCGCGACGTGCCGCCACTGGACTACGATCTGGTTTATCGGGTGAAGCGCGAGAATCCGGACCTTCAGATCACGCTCAATGGCGGCATCCAGACTCTGGATCAGGCCGAAGCGCATCTTGCTCATGTCGATGGCGTGATGCTGGGTCGCGCGGCTTATCAGAACCCGGCCATGCTGCTTCAGATCGACCCGCGCTTCTATGGCGACACACCCCGCGATCCGGAGGACGCGCTGGCGGCATGGTGCCTTTATGTAGAGCGGCAGCTTAAGGATGGCGTCCGGCTTGGTAACATGACCCGGCACATGCTGGGCATGTTCAACGGCCGCCCCGGCGCGCGCGGCTTCCGCCGCCATTTGAGCGAGAATGCGCCGCGCCGCGATGCCGATATCGCAGTGCTGCGCGATGCCCTGGCGCTCGTGTCCCCGGAATACGAAACCGCCTGAATTACTTTTTCGCGGCGATCAATGCATCCAGCAGGGCCGGCGTTCCTTCCACCCGCTCCAGATGCGGATAGCGCAGCCCATCGTGATAGGCGATGGAGACCGTGCTGAAGGCATCATTGCGCTTGACCAATAGCTGGATCGGCGCCTGATCGCTCTTGGCTTCGGTGATGGCGTCCTTCAACTCATCGGCGTCGTAATCGACGCCGTTGACGGCGATGATCTCGGTGCCCAGCGCAAGCCCCGCCTTGAAGGCAGGACCGTCCCAGGTGACGTCGATGACTTTACCCTTGTTGTCGAGCACAACGCCCAGCGAATAGGAGAGATTTTCCTGCTTGCGCTGGCTGTTGTTGGAGACGGTCCGCGCAGACGGCTTGTCGGTATAGACCAGCCGGTAGCCGCCACGGGTGATGCCGTCCATGGGCGGTTTGGCCAACTGGTCGACATGGGCATGCAGGAAACCCGCCCAGTCATAGGGCATCACATCGTTCAACGTCTTGACCACATCATCGAACGTATAAGTGACGGGCACGAAGCTGCCGTCATTGATGCCAAAGAAGGCCTTGGCGAAATCGTCGAGCGATTTCTTGCCGCCGGTCTTCTGGCGGATAAGACTGTCGGCATCCAGCCACAGCATCAGGCCTTCATTGTAATAGTCTTCGCTGCGCTGATAATTGCGCCAGGGAAGCGGCTGGCGGTTGGAAATGATGGGATCGAGCGTGGTGTCCTCGAGCGGGCGCCATTGCCGGCCGGCCTGCGTGCTGTAGAGCGCGGCCAGTTCGGCATAGGCATCCAGCGCCTGCTGCTTGTCCCAAAGTCCCGAGCGCGCCGCCAGCACATAACCCCAGAACTGGGTCTGGCCTTCGTAAACCCAGAGCAGGCTGCCGCGCATGGGCACATCGTAGTTCGGCGTCCATAGATCGGCAGGGCGGCGGAATTTTCCGTTCCAGGAATGGGTGTATTCATGGGGCAGAAGATCACGGCCCGCGAAGGTCTTGTCCCATTGGATAAAGTATTTCTCGGTGGTGATATCCTCGCTGGATTGGTGATGTTCCAGCCCCTCGCCGCCGACATGGGCCGACAGCCCCAGTAGAAAATCGTAATGATCGTAATGGTGCGAGCCGTAAAGCTTGTAGGCCTGCTGCACCAACGCCTTGTGAGCCGCCAACTGTTCCGGGGTGATCTTCAACTGGTTTGGACGGTCGGCGACGATATCCAGATGCACCGGCACCTTGGCGCCCGGATCGATATCGACGCGGGAGAAATACTTGCCCGCCAGAAGCGGGGAATCGATCAGCGTCTCCAGGGTCGTGGTTTTGAAGCGCCCATTGTCGCCTTCCAGCGCTGTGCCGATACCCCAACCGGGCGGCAGTTTCACCTCCGCCTGGACCGGAATACGGCGGGCGAAATACCCCACCGGGTAAAGCACCACGGCATTCCATTCCAGATTGACGATCACATCAGTGGAAACGACGCGGCCTTCGCGGCTTTCCACCGGCGAGAGATATTGGAAATCCGCCGTCACTTCGCGCGCGCCTTCCGGCACATCGATGTGGAAGGCATAGACATCGATCGGGTCGCGGCGCCACGGCATAACCTGTCCACCGGCATGGAAGGCGAGACCGGCGAGCTTGTTGATGGGGCCGCTGGCCTTGTGGTTTCCCGGCAGCCAGCTGGGATAATACAAAGTCAGCGGACCGGACTTGGCCACGGGAATTGTTTCATGCACGCGCATGATGCCCTGGGCGGGCTGGGTGGCATCGACCGACAATTGGATGGTGCCGCCCGGATAGACGATATCCTGCGGGACGGGAATGGCTGGCGGCAAAGGCGCGGGCTGAGGCCCTGGCGAGCCGGTCTGCGCGCTCGCCGCGCCCGCCATCAATGAAACCAGAATGACCGGAAAAATGCGCCGCATGCCCGTCCCCACCCTTGATGCGGGGCGCAGACTAGCAAGCAAAAGACGGGCTTGAACAGCGGCGATCAGATCTTCTGATCGTATTCCCCCACTTCCGGATGCTGGGACAGCCGCGCATCGATATCGGCGAACATGGCTCGCATGTTCGCTTCCGAGACAGGACTTTCCACAACCACCACGAGCGACGGCTTGTTGGACGAAGCCCGCACCAGGCCCCAGGTGCCATCTTCCAAGGTGACGCGCACGCCATTGACGGTCACCACCGAAACGATCTTCTGGCCCAACAAAGTTCCACCTTTGGCGGCGAGTTCGGAATAATCCTTCACCAGAGTATCGACCACGGCATATTTTTTGTCGTCGGGGCATTCCGGCGCCATGGTGGGCGAGCCGAAAGTCTTGGGCAGGCCGTCATACAGGGCCGACAATTTCTTGCCCCCTGCCCGGTCCAGCATCTCCAGCACCTGGATACCCGCCACGATACCGTCATCATAGCCATGGCCGACGGGCGGATTGAAGAAGAAGTGGCCTGACTTCTCGAACCCCGCCAGGGCCTGCAAATCGGCGGTGCGGCGCTTGATGTAGGAATGGCCGGTCTTCCAGTAATCGGTCTTGACGCCCCGCTCCTTCAGCACCGGATCGGTGAGATAGAGCCCGGTCGATTTTACATCGACCACGAATTGCGCCTGTCCATGCTGCGCGGACAGATCCCGCGCCAGAAGCACGCCGATCTTGTCGGCGAAGATTTCGCGGCCGGTGTCGTCCACCACGCCGCAGCGGTCGCCGTCGCCGTCAAAGCCCAGGCACAGATCCGCGCCTTGCGCCTTCACCGCATCGCCCATGGCGTGCAGCATGTGCAGGTCTTCGGGATTGGGATTGTATTTGGGGAAAGTGAAATCCAGATCGGTGTCCATGCCGATCACTTCGGCGCCAATGCGGCGAAGCGCTTCGGGCGCGAAGGCGCCGGCCGTGCCGTTGCCGCAAGCGGCGATCACTTTGATGGGCCGCGACAGTCTGTGCCCCTTGGTGACAGCCTGCAGATAGATCTCTCGCATGTCGGGAACTGCGACATAGGTTCCGCCGGGCCGTTCCTGGCCGAGTCCCTCCAGCACGATCTTCTTGATCACGTTGATCTCGTCCGGCCCAAATGTGAGCGGACGCTTGGCGCCCATCTTCACGCCGGTCCATCCATTCTCATTGTGACTGGCGGTCACCATGGCCACGGCCGGACAATCCAGCGCGAACTGCGCATAATAGGCGACGGGCGACAGCGCCAGGCCGATGTCATGCACTTCGCAGCCCGCGCGCAACAGACCGATGGTCAATGCCTGCTTGATGGAAAGCGAATAGGACCGAAAATCGTGGCCGGTCACCACTTTGGGCTGGACTCCGATCTGGTGCAGATAAGTTCCCAGGCCCAGGCCCAAGGCCTGCACGCCCAGAAGATTGATCTCCTTGCCGAACAGCCAGCGCGCGTCATATTCGCGAAAACCGTTGGCGGTCACCAGCGGCAGATTCTCGTAATCGGCGGTATTGGGCTTGAGGTCCGAGCGGGGCTTGATCATCAGGTTTCCATGAACGGGTGCGGGGTCGGTTTTAGCCGCCCAGCCACCCCGCCTCAACCCGGCTCATGGGGCCCAAGGCTGCCGTCGCGGCGCTCGAAGCGCGGATTGGCGATGTCGAACGTATCATACCCACAATGGGGGCAGGGCTGGACCAGCATGCCTTTGCGCATATGCGTCACCTTGTGACAGCGTTCGCAACGATAATCGGCGCTGTCGCGCACCGCCTCGCCCACTTTCTCCGTCATATTTTTCTCCGGGATTAAGGTAAACTCATCATCGCAACGCGGGACGTTGCCGCCCCGTTCCGCAAAGCGCGGCGTTTCAGTAATGGGTTTTACAGTACCGGACATGGACAGAAATTTTGCAGACTTCACCGCCCTTTTGGGACTGCCGGATTTTCAGCCCGGCTGGGTCTGGCTGGTGGGCGCCGGCCCCGGCGATCCAGGACTGATCACGGTCTTGGGCTTGCATGCGATAGCGCATGCCGACTTTATTCTGTATGACGCCCTGGTCGACGAGACTTTGCTCAAGGCGGCACGATCCGGCGCCGGATTGATTTTCGCCGGCAAGCGGGCGGGCGTGCGTTCGTGCAAACAGGAAGATATTTCCAGCCTGCTGGCGGATCTGGCGCGGGAGGGCCATCGCGTACTCCGGCTCAAGGGCGGCGATCCCTTCGTCTTCGGCCGTGGCGGCGAGGAAGCGCAGAACCTGGCGCGCGACACCATTCCTTTCCGCATCGTGCCGGGCGTCACTGCGGGCATTGGCGGCCTCGCCTATGCGGGAATTCCCCTCACCCATCGCGACACCAATGCTTCGGTGACCTTTCTCACTGGACATGGCGCCGATGGGCAATTGCCGCCGCATGACTGGAGGGCGCTGGCGAAGGGCGCGCCCACGCTGGTTCTCTATATGGCGCGCAAACAGTCCGGCGCGATTGCGCAGGCATTGATCGCGGCGGGACGCGATCCCCGGGAAACCGCGGCGATCGTGGGCAACGCCACCCGCGCCGATCAACAAGTGATCGTCACGAATCTGGAAAATCTGGCGTCCGCGGCCGAGCAAAGCCCCGCCACTTCGATCATCGTGATCGGCGCCAATATCCGGCTGCGCAAAGAACTGGACTGGCTGGCCCGGACCGCGGTCACCCTGGATCCTTCCTGAGCGCGGCGAGACGCGCGGGAAGCTCCGCCATGATCCGGCGGCGCTCGGCATCCGTGAAAGTCGCCCATCCCGCGATTTCGGACAAGGTGCGGCCGCAGCCCAGGCAGAGGCCCGCCTCCGGTTCATAGGTGCATATTTTCATGCAAGGACTTTCCATCCCCGCTTTCCTATCGCGGCCCGAAGCGCCCATAAAGCCCAGGATTGGCGCCGGTTTCTCAAAGGCCGATCATGGTCTTAACCGGGGTTTAACAGCGATTGCCTACCCTTTGGCCGCCTACCCGGAATCCGTGTCGCATGGCCAAAGCTCAATTCCACAAGAACCAGCGAGTCTATGTGAAGCCCGTGGGCACATGGGCCCTGATCGAGCATGTGGTGCCGCATTGGGCCAAGGGCCTCGATGAGCCCATCCGCGTCCATTACGATGTGGGCCTTGGGCGCGAATTCGCCGCCGAGGAATTGCAGAGCGAAGAACCTTTGAGCGAGACGCCGGTCAGCGCCGGCCCGCGCTGGCGCGTGGTGCGAGCCCGCAACAAATGGCAGCCTGCGGAAGATTGCGCCCGCCATCCGGTGCCGGGCACTTATCCGGTGGTGATCACGGGCGAAGCGGATTGGGGCGGCTGGCGCGTGCCGGGCGCTGAATATGACCTGGATCCCCAAAAGGTGGAGATGCAGGCGCGACTGATTGCCAGCGCGCCGCAGTTGGTTGCTTTCGCCACCGGTCTGGTGGAATGGGCGCGCAAATCGGGCGAGGACATGCCCAACGCCTTGGCCGAGCTGGCACACAGTGCGCAGGACATTCTTGCGCATGTTAAAGGTCAAGGCTGACGCTCTCGCCTGACCTGCGCAACGGAAAGCGCCTCATCGACTTTCTCAGTGAAATATTTGCGGAATGGCAGTCCCGAGCTTTATCGCCGCGCCTATCCGGTTGCTGCCGGCGAAACGAAGTTGACCATCCCGCAGGCTTATTGATTTCAGGTGAAGCGGCCGCGGGATGCGGCTATACAGGCCGCTCATCCAGCCCGGACCTGCAATGCGCACCGAAGAACCCCGCGCCATCCATCTTGCCGATTATCAGGCGCCCGATTTCCGCATCGAGACGGTGCATCTGGATTTCGCGCTCGATCCCGAAAGCACCCGTGTCGCCGCCAAGTTGGCAATAACCCGTCAGCGGGCCGGCGCGCCGCTGGTGCTGCATGGCGAAGAATTGAAGCTGATATCTGTAACGCTGGATGGCAAGTCGCTGACGGATGGCGAATATCGCCTGGACGCCAAATCCCTCACTATTGTTTCCGTGCCGGACCGCTTTGTGCTGGAAACCGTGTGCGAGATCGCGCCCGCCGCGAACACGGCGCTGGAAGGTCTTTATCAATCAGCCGGCATCTTCTGTACCCAATGCGAGCCGGAAGGCTTTCGGCGCATCACCTGGTTCCTGGACCGGCCCGACAATCTTTCCGTCTTCACGGTGCGGATGGAAGCGGACCGCGAGCAATATCCGGTGCTGCTTTCCAACGGCAACCGGCTGGAAGCGGGACCGCTGGGGGGCGGACGGCATTTCGCGCTCTGGCACGACCCCTTTCCCAAACCTTCCTATCTGTTCGCATTGGTGGCGGGCGATCTGGGTTCGATCCATGACAGCTTCACCACCATGTCGGGCCGCACGATCGCGCTTGCCATCTATGTCGAGCATGGCAATGAGCCCCGCGCCACCTATGCGATGGGCGCGCTCAAGCGGGCGATGAAATGGGATGAAGAGGCTTATGGCCGCGAATATGACCTCGACATCTTCATGATCGTGGCGGTGTCGGCCTTCAACATGGGCGCGATGGAGAATAAGGGTCTCAACATCTTCAACGACAAGGTGCTCCTCGCCTCGCCGGAAACCGCCACCGATGACGATTATGCCCGCATCGAAAGCGTGGTCGCCCATGAATATTTCCACAACTGGACCGGCGACCGCATCACCTGCCGCGACTGGTTCCAGCTTTCGCTGAAGGAAGGCCTGACGGTCTTCCGCGACCAGAGTTTTTCCGGCGACATGCGCAGCCATGGCGTCCAGCGCATCCAGGATGTGCGCGCCCTGCGCGGGCGCCAATTCCAGGAAGATGCGGGCCCCCTCGCCCACCCGGTGCAGCCGCAAAGCTATATCGAGATCAACAATTTCTACACCGCCACGGTCTATGAAAAAGGCTCCGAAGTCATCGGCATGCTGAAGACGCTGGTGGGACCGGATATCTACCGCAAGGCGACGGACCTTTATTTCGAACGCCATGACGGCCAAGCCGCCACGGTCGAGGATTGGATCAAATGTTTCGAAGACGTTAGTGGCCGCGACCTGGCGCAATTTCGCCTCTGGTACCGCCAGGCCGGAACGCCACAGATCTCGGCCGAAGGTGGCTATGACGCAAAAGCCCGCACTTACACGCTGACCCTGTCGCAGACTTTGAGCGCCACCCCCGGCCAGCCCGACAAATCGCCCATGCATATTCCCGTGCGCATCGGCCTGATCGGCCAAAGCGGCGGCGCGCTTTCCCTGACCTTGGAAGGCGAAAACGAGACCGGCCCTCTGAACCGCGTGCTGGAGCTGCGCGAGGCCCGTCAGAACTTCGTCTTTGTCGATGTCGCCGAAGAGCCGCTGCTGTCGCTGGGGCGCGGTTTCTCCGCGCCCGCCATCTTCAAGACCCAGCACAGCACCAGGGATCGGGCCGTCCTGATGGGCTGCGATGGTGATGATTTCAACCGCTGGGAAGCGGGCCAGGCCTTGGCGGCCGAGATCATGCTCGGTGGTTCAAGATCGAGCGGCGACTATGTCGGGGCGCTCGGCCCGGTCCTCGCCAAGGCGACGGACGATCCGGCCTTTGCCGCCCTGATGCTGATGCCGCCCACCGAAAGCGAAATCGCGGCAAAGCGTACACCCGCCGATCCCGACACTATTCATGCCGCGCGGGTAGCGTTGGTGCAGGCGGTGGCGCACGCGCATGGCGGCGTCATGGCCGAGCTTTACGAACATATGCGCGACGCCAACGATTACAGCCCGGACGCGCAATCTGCTGGACGCCGGGCCTTGCGCAACGCCTGTCTGCGCTATCTCACCGCCGCCGACGACGAAGCGGCCGCGGGGCTGGCGGATGCGCATTACCGAACCGCCGACAATATGACCGATATGATCGCGGGCCTGGCCGCGCTCACCCGGATGGAAAGCCCGTTGCGGGACAAGGCCTTCACCCATTTCCATGACCGCTTCCGGAACGATCCCCTGGTCCTGGACAAATGGATGAGCCTGCAGGCCGGCGCGCCCCTGCCCGACACCGTGGCGTCGGTTCGGGCCCTGATGAAGCATCCCGCCTTCGACATGAAGAACCCCAACCGGGTGCGGGCGCTGATCGGCGCGTTCAGCGCCAATCATCTGCGCTTCCATGACAAGACCGGCGCGGGCTATCGGCTTCTGGGCGAGGTCATCCGCACGCTCGATCCCATGAATCCGCAGGTCGCAGCCCGGCTGGCCGGCGCGTTCGAGACCTGGCGCCGCTATGACGCGGACCGCCAGCGCCTGATGCGCGCCGAGCTGGAAGAGACTCTGGCGCGCAAGGACCTCTCGCCCAACCTGTTCGAGGTGGCGTCCAAGATCCTCGGCTGACATCGCTGCCTGGCATGGGCGGTTAATCCGGAATTAACCAAAATTAACCGCGGTGGACAGCGAGTCATCGATTCGCGTACTCCTGAGAGCGATTCGCTGATTCGCCTTGGGGGCATGAGATGGCGCAACAGCGCGCCTTGACCGGAGCGTGGGACGTCGGGGGGAGATTTACGGCCCGCCGGGTCTTGCGCAACACAAGGTTGATGGTGCCCCTCTGCATCGTCCTGATCTGCGGCAGTTTCGCGGCGGCCGCGATCCTGTCCATGCGTATGGACCGGGCGCATGCCATCAACCAGGCGCGCTATTTCGAGCAGGCGCGCGCGGCCGATCTGGCGGCAGCCGCGGGTGCGACCCTGGACCGGCTGGCGGCTATTGGTCTTGGTTTTGCCCGCAATCCCGATATGCGGACGGGCGATCCCGCGATCCGCAACATCGCCGTCTTCAAGAATGGCATGCAGGCCTCCGCCCTAAAGCCGTGGAGCGCCTTGCCACCGCAGCCCTCCTTCCAGGGAGACCGGACGGTCTTCAGCTTCGGTCCAGAAACCGGGCTGGCGCTGCGCAGCGGCGACAGCGTCGTGGCGGTCCTGTTCGATGCCGCCGCGCTGGCGCCTGGCCCGTTGATGCGGCGGGCCGCGATTTTCTCCGACACAGCCACGCTTCTAAGCGGCGCGGCGTGGCGCGCGGATGGAACAAGGCATGAAGCTCTCGTTCCGAACTGGCCGCTCACCGCCGCCACCGAAACCGACGAGGACGCCGCGCTGGCCCGTTGGAAGGAATTGCTGCCGCTTTATCTGTTCGTCATCCTGGGGCCGGCGGTGGCCGGCGGCTGGCTCGCGGCCCTGTTCGTGGGCGCCTTCGAGCGCCACAAAAAAGCAGCGCATGCGATCCGCAGCTTGAAGACCTTGCGCCCCATCGAAGCCAAATTGATGGTGCGTCTGGCCAATGCCGAGCAGGCCGCGGTGGAGGCATCGCGCTCCAAATCCGAATTCATCGCCCATATGAGCCATGAATTGCGCACGCCATTGAACGCGGTGATCGGTTTTTCCGAAGTGATCGCCCAGGAACTGTATGGCCCGTCCGGCCATCGCAAATATTCGGAATATGCCCGCGATATCGGCGACGCCGGACGCAGCCTGCATGCCCGCATCGGCGACATATTGGAATTCGCCAATATCGAAGCGGGACGCCATCCTCTTCAGCCGCAATGCGTCGACCTTGCGGCGCTGGCGCGTGCGTGCGTGGACGAACATCAAGGCCGGGCCTTTTCCCGGCGCATCGCGCTGGAAACCGGCTTGATGACGCCGGCACCGGTCCATGCCGATCCGCTGGCGGTCCGGCGCATCCTGTCCAACCTGATCGCCAACGCCCTGGCGTATACGGAAAAAGGCGGCTCGGTCCTGGTGGATGTGCGCATCGACGAAGGCGCCGCCATCGCGTCGGTGCGCGACAGCGGCCTTGGCTTTTCCCGCGCCGAGCGCGGCCGCGCCGGACGCCCCTTCCAGCGCTTCGACCGGCCCGGTCAGGTTACCGGCGCGGGGCTGGGATTGGCGATCGCCATGGAGCTTGCGCGTCGCATGGGCGGCGCGATGCGGCTTTCATCCGCGCCGGGCCGAGGCAGCGTGATGGAGCTGAGGCTGCGCAAGGCGGCGCCTTCGGCTTAAAGCCCCGTCCGCATCAGGCGCCGCCAGCCCGAACGCTCGCGGCGCGCCTTGATCCGCTCGGCGATCATTTTCCGCTCTTCCGGCGTCAGGATGTTGACCACATCCTGCTGCAGCGCCACCGCCTCTTCCTCCTGCGCCGCATCGGCCATGCGCACGCCGTCCAGCGCGCGGGTGAAATCGCCAGGCGAATAATCCGGCGCGGAAAAAACGCGAAAGGCTTCCAGCCGGGCGCGGCGTGCCGCCTGACGGCGCTCGCGCATGGCGTCGCGATGCGCCGCGACAATATCGCGAATCTTTTCCTGTTGCGGCGGCGGAAGCGCGCGCGCGATCTGCGCCGGCGCCATGATGCCGGGCTGGGCGATGAACCCGCTGCCGACGCGCCCGATCCCCACCAGAATCAGCGCGATCAGTCCCACATTCAGGCACAGCGACATCACCATCAGCGCGGTGCGGGTGCGGTTTTGGGCGGGCGCGGGATCGGCCATCAAAGATCCTCCTCCGGGGCCAAGTCGGATGCGAAAAGCGTGAAGCTTCCCGGCTGCTCCAGCGAAAAAGCGGATTGCTCGGCCTGGGCCGCCGGCAATGCCGTCCCAACGCCCGCACCCACCAGAAGCGCCGCCGCCAGGGCCGAGGCCGGCACCCACAAAGGCGCGCCCGGCCAGATCACTTCCGAAAAGCCGCGCGCGCTTGCCCGGATCGCCGCCCAGACGCCTTTGTTCCGCTCCGCGTTCCAGGCGTCATATCCTGCCATCAATGCGGCCTCGAAACCGGGCGAAGGGATGGGCCGCGGCAACTGCCGCAGCGCACGATCCACGAAATCCCGGTCGGCATTTTCGCCCGTCATCACCCGTCTCCTACAAACCCCTTCAGATGTTCCAGCCGGGACTTGAGGCTTCGCCGGCCCCGCGCCAGAAGGGATTCCAAGGCTTCAACGGAGATCCCCATGATCTCCGCCGCTTCGATATTGCCCAGCTCGCGAAAATGGCAGAGCAGGATGGCTGCCCTCTGCCGCTCCGGCAGGTCTTCCAGCGCACGGCCGATTTCCCGGCCCAGCACGCCCTCGTCCAGTCTTGCGTCCGGCGGAACGGAGTCATCGGCAACCTCTTCCGCCGCTTCCAGAGGCGCGGTGGGCCGCCGCCGCAGCCGGTCGTAACATTGGTTCAGCATCACCCGGTACAGCCAGGTTTCGAACCTCGCCTTGCCCGGCTGCCAGCGCGCGGCGTGGGTCCAGAGCTTCAGGAAGACTTCCTGCACCGCATCTTCCGCTTCCGCCTGAGCGCCCAGCATCCGGCGGGCGACGGTGAGAAGCTTGGGCGTGTGCCGGCCGATCAGCCGCGCGGCCGCCGCGCGGTCCCCCTGGCCCGCTTTGGCGACGTCATCGGCATCGGGGTCGTGCATTTGGGACCGTCGAGCCTTGAACGCAGGACGCGCTCCGCTCCGTCGCAAAGGGAACCAGGCCCGGCACGCCTGTCAATCCGTTCCACCCCGAAGAAACGGTCATGAGGAAAGAAGCAACCGGGCCGCCAGCCGTCCGGCGCGTCCGGATATCGATGGCAGCGGCTCCGCATCCTCGCCGGCCAGGAGCAGGCCTTTGATGGGCGTGCGCAGGCGCGACGGCGGCGGCGCCAAAAGATCGGCAAGCCGGGCGCGTTGCGGCGTCAGCCTTATGTCCACATGGACTAGGGCATCGGCCAAGCCGGGCATGGTGGGCGAAATTGCTGTCACGGCTTTTGCCGCCAACTTCAGACGCGCCTGCCCATCCAGCGATGCCGGCACCGGCCGCGCGGTGACGCTGATCGCGCCCGGCGCCAGCGTCACCCATTCCAGGGGAAGATCCGCCGGTATGCGCCCGGCGCGCGCCGCTTCATGCGCATCGGCATGTATGCCGGGCCGCGCCGCCAGGATGTGGCGGGCGGGCGGCGAATCCGGCACTGCAAAATCCGGCGCCACGCGCAAAAGGATTTTGGCCTCGGCGACCGAAGGGACGATATGCGGCAAGCCCGCAAGGGCCAGCGTCTTGGCCCGCGAAAGCGTGGAGATGATGTGATCGGCTTCGATGTGCGATCCATCCGCCAGCGCCACGCCCGTCACGCCGCCCGATTTGGTGAAGATGCGCGTCACCCGCGTTTCGGTGCGCAGCTGTGCCATGCCCAACGCGCGCGTCAAAGATCCGGTCAGTGTGCCGGGATGAGCAATGGCGGCGGCTTCCTGCAGGCCCGCCATTTCCTGCGCCGCGCGCCAGACCAGTGCCAGCGCCGAGCCCGGCTCGCTGACCGCAAAGCCGCCCGCACCGGCGTCCCACATGAGCCCCGCCAGCAAGGATGGGGTTTCGAAGCGCGCCTGCAGATAGGCATCGGCGCCGGAAAAACACAGATGCCGGAACGCCTCTCGTGCACCCGCGCTCCAGGCCGCATCCGGCGCACCGTCCTGCGGCGCGGTCCACCACCAGCGCCTGAGCCGCCGCGCCTCCGCCGTCAGGCGGCGGCGCCAGGTGGGCCAGGCCAGTGCATCGGCATCGCTGAATTTGGCCAGGGTGGCGCTGGCCGCGAAAAGATCCCGCCCCAGCAGCAACGGCATGTCGCCGCCGATCGCCATGGGCAGATCGCGCGCCGCAAAGGAAAGTCCCGACGCGGCCAGGCGCAGCTCACTCGCCATGCGCGGATCGAGCGCGATCAAGGCACCATCCGGCTCGCGCGGCGCCCGGCCAGCTTCCAGCAGCAGCGTGTGCAAGCCGGCTCGCGCCAGATAAGCCGCCGCCGTCAATCCGCCGACGCTTGCACCGATTACCAGGGCCGCCGCGCGCTCGCTCATCCGACACCATCCGCCATCAAAGCGGCGGCGGCCGCAAAGCCCGCCGCGCCGGTGCCGAGCGGCCCGGCCTGGGCCGAACGCCCTCCCAGGTAAAAGCCGGACAGCGCGGTGCGGGGACCGGGCCGCAAACTCAACATCTGATCCGGCGCCAAGACGCCGCCATCCAGATCGCCCGCGGTGGCGGCCAGACCGCTTTCCATGTCGGGCGGAACGATGATTTTCACCGACAGCAGAATCGCGAGCGTGCCGGGAACGGCTTTTTCGACTCGCGCCAAAGCATGGGCAGCCAGTGCCGTGCGCTTTTCCGGTGTCCATCCGCCGTCAAACAGCCGGTGGGGAATATCGCTCAAAGTGACCGTCGCGGTGGCCGCCCCGTCGGGCGCCAGGCCGGGATCGCGGCGCGAGACCGGATCGAGCAGCAAAGGCGGCGCATCGGGCATCCGCCCATGGCGGAATGCGGTGCCGGCTGCGCCGTCGCCGGGCAGGAAAAGCGGGGTTTCGCGGCGGAGCGGACGGCGCAAGGCCAGCAGCAGGCGGGCGGTCGCGCCCGCCATGCGCCAGTTGCGCGCCGTTTCCAACATATGGGCCGGAAGCGCGGCGCGGGAAAACAGGGATAGGAGGCTTCGTCTGAGATCCAAGGTGGAGATGACGGATTTGGCCATCACCCGGCTGCCATCGGCCAGCGCGACCCCGGCCGCGCGGGCCTCAGCAATCACCACTTCCACCACTTCCCGGCCCAGCCTTATTTCGGCGCCCGCCGCTTCGGCCCCTTCGGCAAAATCCTCGCCCAAGGCGCCCAATCCGCCCGATACGGCTTCACTCAACGGCATGGACAGCAAAGACAGGGCGCTACCGGCCAATTCCGGGTCCAGCGCCCGTCCGCCAAGCGCGTGATTCTGCAAGGCCGGCCAGGCGGCTAGTTCCGCAATGGCCAGATCTTCGCCCGGCCAGGATTGGGACGGCGGTGCCAGCCATCTGGCCAAGGCGCCGGCGGCGGGCGCTTCCATGGCCTCGGCAAAGGCCCTGGCGAGCGCCGCGTCGCGTGTGACTTTGAGGCCGTCCGGCAACGCACGGACCGGCCTCAGATCGAGGCCGAGGGCGCGGGCGATGGCGGCGGGGACTTCCGGCACGGCGTCGGCGTAAGGCGAAGCAAAATAGCCGGGATGAAATTCCACGGTCGCGAGCCGGCCTCCGGCTCGCGCGGCGCGCTCCAGCACCGCCACTTTCAGTCCCGCCTTGGCGAGCGTCGCCGCCGCGGTCAAACCGTCCGCGCCTGCGCCGATGATCGCCGCGTCGTACCGCACGCTTCGCTATCCTGAACTTGGTGGAAGTGTTCTCTTCCGGGATTCGCAGGATACGCGCATGGAAAAAGGGCGGAAACCTGGAGTTTCCGCCCTTGGTTAATTTCCACGCGATCAGCGTGAAGTTAATGCGTTAAGACGCGTGCTTAAACCACGCCGCGCTTGTGTTCGCCGACCACGACGCGGCCGGGATTGAAAGCGCGCTTGAAGACATCGAGCGCCTTGCGGGGCTCGGCATCGCCGCACATGAACACGTCGAACGCGGCATAGCCTTTTTCCGGCCAGGTGTGGACGGAGATATGGCTTTCCGCCAGCACCGCCACGCCGGAGATCCCGCCGCCTTCCTCGAAGGTGTGCAGATGGATGTGGAGAAGAGTCGCTTTCGCTTCCTTCACCGCGTCGATCAGCGCCGCTTCGATGCGGTCGCGCTCATTCAGGCCTTCGGCTTCCCAAAGGTCGATGATGAGATGGCTGCCCGCATAGGAGAGGCCATTCTTGGTAATGAAGTGATCTTTTTGGTCGTCATTCGAGGGAACAACGACAGGAACGGGCCTCGCAGTCGCGCGGACGCGAGGCGCCCTTGCTTCTTTGTTCGCCGCCACCAGATTGAGTCGAGCCATTCAAGCACCTACCCGTCTTAGAGTTGACACCTGCGCCTTGGCCTTTCGGACTTCCGGACGCGCCTAAAGAAGAAAGCGACGAAGGGGGTCAGCCCTGCGCCGCTTTTTCCCGCTTTTTTTCTCGCGGGGTCGAAATGGGAAATAAGGCCTGCTGCCCCCCCATGCAAGAAAAAATTTCCCCCTTCGCCAATTTTTTGCACAGGCGTGTCCCTGCCGCCCGGCTGTGACAGCCGCCGGCGGCGATAGACACGCGCGCAAACGCGCCCTATACGGCGCGCGCTGCCACAAGCTTTAAGGAATGGTTATGGCCAAGCTCGCAAGCGTCAAGGAACGGCTCCATAAGGGTTACGCCCAGACAATGGACGTGACCAAAACCCTGGCGGACGAAAAGAGCCAGTATCAGCACATCCGCATTTTCGACACAGTTTCCAACGGCCGCGTCATGACCTTGGACGACATCGTCCAGATCACCAGCCGTGACGAGAGCGCCTATGCCGACATGCTCACCCATCTGCCGATGCTGGAGCATGGCAAGGTGGAGCGGGTGATGATCGTGGGCGGCGGCGATCTTTCCATCGCGGACGAAGCCTTGAAGCATAAAGGCGTCAAGGAAGTCGTGCTGGTGGATATCGACGGCCGGGTGATCGAGCTCTGCAAGCAGCATTTTGGCGAGATCAACGCCAAGGCCTTCAAGGACAAGCGCCTCAAGCTGGAAGTGGCGGACGCGTTCGAATATCTGGGCCGCAAGGAATCGAAGAATCGCTTCGACCTGATCATCGCCGATCGCCCCGATCCGGTCGGCCCCGGCAAGGCCCTGTTCGGGGAAACCTTCTATGACCGAATCAAAGGGGCCTTGAAAAAGGGCGGCTATGCCACCTTCCAGACCGGCGTGCCCTTCTATCAGCCCTGGGAGATCACCGAGGCGCTGGAAGAGCTGTCGCGCTTCTTTCCCCGTTCGGGCCTCTATCTGTCGGTGGTTCCCACCTATATCGGCGGCTTCATGGCGCTGTCATGGGCCAGCAAGGGCGGCAAGCCGCTGGGCACCGCGGCCGGCATCCGCAAAGCCAAGGCCGCCTATAAACGCATCAAGCTGAAATGCGACTATTACAATCCGGAAATCCATGCCGCCGCGTTCGCGCTGCCGAATTGGATAAAGGCGTTAGTTCCCTAATTCCAATCCGTCTCTTTCGCGCAAAGATCGCCTTGCTGCCCGCTTTGCGGGCGGTCGGCCGGCAAAAGCTCCACCGGAGCTTTTGCCGATCGGCCTCACGGGGATGAAAGCCGGTGCACCCTTAAGCAGCGGAAGAGCGGGCTCCAGCCGCCTCTGTCTCTCATTGTAAGGATCTGGCCCTTTCTTTTCGGGCTCTGAGTCTCCATCTTTCTGGGTTCAACCGAGAAATCTGGGTTCAACCGAGAAAGATGACAGCATGGCTTTGATTGGTCCCGGCGGCCGCCCCGTCACCTCCACACCGGCGCAGAGCGCGGCCCAATCCGGCGCGGCAAGCCCGTACATCAAGGATTCCGGGCTCGCCACCTTTGCCGCCGATGTGCTGGAAGCCAGCCGCGAGGTTCCCGTGATCGTGGATTTCTGGGCGCCCTGGTGCGGCCCCTGCAAGCAGCTGGGCCCCATGCTGGAAAAGGCCGTCGCCGACGCGGGCGGCGCCGTGCGCATGGTGAAGGTCAATATCGACGAGAATCCGGAAATCGCCCAGCAGCTGCGCATTCAATCCATCCCCACCGTCTTTGCCTTCAAGGACGGCCAGCCGGTGGACGGGTTCATGGGTGCCCTGCCGGAAAGCCAGGTCAAAGCCTTCATCTCCGGCCTCACGGGCGGCGGGCATGACCATGGTGGGCCCGGCCATGCGGAAGAGGTTCTGGCCATGGCGGCGGAAGCCTTCGCGGCCGGCGACATCGGCGCCGCGGCCCAGGCCTTTGGCCATGTTCTTCAGGACGATCCGGGCAATCCCAAAGCCGTTGCGGGCCTGGCGACCTGCTACCTGAAAAGCGGCGACATCGAGCGCGCCAAGACCACGTTGCAGCTGGTGCGCCCGGATGGCGCGGCCGATGAAGCGATTCGTGCCGCGGAAGCCGAACTCAAATTGCTGGAAAGCGCCGGTCAGGCGCCGCGCGGTGAGGTCGAAGTTCTGAAAGCCAAATTGGCGTCGGACGCGAACGATCATCAGGCCCGCTTCGATCTGGCGCTGGCGTTGGATTCCGGCGGCGACCGCGAAGGGGCGCTGACCGAATTGCTGGAGATCGTGCGCCGGGACCGCAAATGGAACGACGATGCGGCCCGCCAGCACATCGTCACTTTGTTCGAGGCCATGGGCCCCACCGATCCGCGCACCTTGGACGCACGGCGCAAGCTCTCCGCCATCCTGTTCTCGTGAGGCCGAAATGAAGCGGGGCTTCCACGCGCTTTCCGATCTGCCCCAGACTTTGCCGATCTTTCCTTTGACCGGCGTGGTGCTCCTGCCGCACTCGGCGCTGCCGCTGAATATTTTCGAGCCGCGCTATCTGGCGCTGGCGGACGACGCTTTGTCGGGCAACCGGCTGATCGGCATGATCCAGCCCACCGAAAGCGAAGACGCGGTGCTGAAACCAAAACTGTCCGATGTCGGCTGCGCCGGGCGCATCATCTCCTACCGCGAGACCGAGGATAATCGCTATCTGGTCACCCTGGCCGGCGTCTGCCGCTTCCGGGTCAAGGAAGAGATCCCGGTTCTGTCGCCCTATCGCCAGGTCGCATGCGATTTTTCGCCCTTCACGCCGGATCTGGTGCAGAGCGAAGCCGGTGATTTTCCTCGCGATCGGTTGCTGGCGGCGCTCAAGCATTATCTGTCCCACCGCGACATGAAGGCAGACTGGAAAAGCGTGATGATGGCGCCGCCCGAATCCTTGGTGAATGCCCTGGCGATGATGTGTCCGTTCGAGCCGGCGGAAAAACAGGCCCTGCTGGAAGCGCCAAGCTGGGTGGAGCGGGTCGCCACCCTGGTGACCTTGCTGGAAATATCCACCGCGCCCGGCCCCGGATCCTTGAACTGACGATGGCAACCGATCCCAAATTGCTGGAAATACTGATCTGCCCGCTCACCCGCACCACCTTGCGCTATGACAGGGGGCGCCAGGAATTGATCAGCCGCGTTGCGGGTCTCGCCTATCCCATCCGCGACGGATTGCCGATCATGCTTGCCGCGGAAGCGCGCGCCCTCAGCGAAGACGAGCGGACATGACCTGGCCGCAAGAATTACGGGTTAATCCGCGCAAGGACGCGCTCGCCATCCTGTTCGACGATGGCGCACGCGCCAATCTGTCTGCCGAGACATTGCGGACCCAATCGCCCAGCGCCGAAGTCCAGGGCCATGGCGGGACGCGGCCGCCGCCGGTCACCGGCAAGGAAGACGTGAAGATTTCCCGCCTGGAGCCGGTGGGTAATTATGCCGTGCGCATCGTGTTCGACGATGGCCATGACAGCGGGCTCTTTAGCTGGGACTATCTGCGCAAGCTGGCGGGCCGATAGGCTCTCAAGCCGGCGGCTGCACGCCTCTGAGAAACAGCAAGGTCGCTTCTTCGGTTGCTTTGGCCGCATCGCCATTTCCGGCGGCGAGGCGCCCGCCGATTTCATCCGCCGCCGCCAAGAGCGCCGCCGCCAGGGCGCCCGCATCCAGCGGCAGAAACAGGCCGCGCGTCACGGCGCTTTCCAGATCGCTGCGAAGATCCTCAAAACCCGCGCTGAGGTCGGTCGCCGCCGGAACTGCTCCGATTCCGGCCTTCAATGCGAAAGCGGCGCTGAAAAAAGCCGAAAGGAATTCTTCCGCCGTGACGGCCTGGGCGCGGCCTTCCGACAAGACTGGGCGCAGCGCAGCCGCCGTTTCCGCCTCCAGGGCGCGGCGCACATCGTCCTTGGACGTGAAATAGTTGTAGAACGTCCCCGCCGCCAGCGGCGTGGCGCGGATGATGTCGCGGATGGTTGCCGCGCCATATCCCTGCTCGGCAAAAACCTGCCGCGCCGCATCCAGGATGAACTGGCGGTTCTGCTGCTTGATGCGCTGGCGTCTGGATATGGCCGCGTCCATCACTGCTCCTTGCTCACGGAACTTTATAGTTCCGTGAGCATTTTTGCTAACCCCCTCCGGCCCTTGTTGATTGCCCCCTCTGCCCTTCGCATCGCAAGCGCGTTCGCACGCTACCGCTACGAACCGGGCATCTCCCCCACCAGCATGCTTCGCATGCGTGGGGGAGGCGGGCCTCAGCCGCTTCAAGATATTTCAATTCAGCCCTTACCGATCGCGTCTGCGATCGTGGCGAAGCCATCGCGGGTCAGGCAGGCGAGCAATTCTTTCTTGATGCGGGCGACCAATCCCGGCCCTTCATAGACCAGTCCCGTATAAAGCTGCACCAAGCTGGCCCCGGCGCGGATCTTTTCATAGGCATCGGCGCCCGACGAAATTCCACCCGCGCCGATCAGAATGATGTTGGAGGAGACGCGCTTGCGCATCTGCCGCAATATCTCCGTCGAAAGGGCCAGCAATGGCCGCCCCGACAAGCCGCCCGTCTCGTGCGCGTTTGCACTTTTGAGCGGCGGCCGCGCGATGGTGGTGTTGGAAATGATGATGCCTTCGATCCCGGATGCTGCCACCGTCTGCGCGATGTCATCGAGTGCCTGTTCGTCCAGATCCGGCGCAATCTTGAGAAGAACGGGCTTGAATCCATTGCCGCCGCGCGTTTCCATCAAGACCGACAATAGCCGTGTCAATTCTTCCTTGTTCTGAAGCCCTCGAAGGCCCGGCGTGTTGGGCGAAGAGACATTCACCGTGACGTAATCCGCCAGCGGCGCCAGCCGCGCAAAACCTTTGGCATAGTCGGCGATACGATCGGCGCTGTCCTTGTTGGCGCCGATATTGATGCCGACAATTCCTGTTCCGCGCCGCGCTTCGAGCCGGCGCGCAGCCGCCTCCATCCCCTGATTGTTGAACCCCATCCGGTTGATCACCGCGCCGTCTTCGGGAAGCCGGAAAAGACGCGGGCGCGGATTGCCCGCCTGCGGCTTGGGCGTGACGGTGCCGCATTCAACAAAACCGAAGCCCAGCTTCAGCATCGCATCCGGAACTTCGGCATCCTTGTCGAAGCCCGCCGCCAGACCGACAGGATTGGGAAATTGAAATCCAAACGCCGAGGCGCCCAGCCGCGCATCGTCGGCGGGTGACGCGGGCAGGAAAGGCTCCATCACCCCTGCCAGCCGCACCGTGGCGCGGTGCGCCGTCTCGGCAGGCAAGGCGCGCAGCGCACGCGCGGCCAGGTCCTGAATCATGCCGGGGCCCGGCGCGAGGGGACTGCGTGCTGGACCTGTCCATGCGCTTTTTCTAGGATAGGAATAATTGCCCCAAAATCGGACTGCATTCTTAGAAACAACAATGGTCACCCATCTTCAAATCTGGCACGCCTTGGACGCCCTCGCCCTGCGTCACGGCACGTCGCCGTCAGGACTGGCGAAACTGGCTGGGCTTGATCCTACCACCTTTAACAAGAGCAAGCGGAGCGCCGCCAACGGAAAACTGCGCTGGCCGTCCACCGAAAGCCTGGCCAAGGTTCTGACCGCCACCGGCGCCAGTCTGGAGGATTTTGTCGCCCTCGCCTCGGACGATGCCCGCCGAGGCCGCACGCGGCCCGTTCCCCTGATCGGCTTGGCGCAAGCCGGACACGCCGGCTATTTCGACGATGCGGGCTTTCCCGCCGGCAGCGGCTGGGAGGAGATCGCCTTTCCCGACTTCGCCGACGATCACGCCTATGCCCTGGAGATCGCCGGCGATTCGATGCTGCCGGTTTATCGCGACGGCGACCTGATCATCGCCTCGCCGGAGGCGGAAGTACGCCGCGGCGACCGCATCGTCGTCGGCACCGCGGCAGGCCCGATCCTGCTGCGCCGCGTCGGCCGGCAGGAAGCCGAAGGGCTCTATCTCGAATCACCGACTGACAACGCGACGGGGTCGTTCCTCAAGAACTCCGAGATCCGCTGGATCGCCCGCGTGGTCTGGGCCAGCCAGTAATTCACGAACAGGCATCGGCGACACCGATGCCTTAGTCTCGTCGGCGACGCCGACTTGGGGAGCGGGCGATCGGTCTAGGCCGGTCGCCCGTTTCGTTTACGGGATCAGCCGGCGCGCGACGGCTTTGTACCGACACGCGTTTCGCATGCCCGGCCGAACTTTCGCCGTCTCGCGCATTCGCTCCGCCGCCGCTATGCTCGGCGGCGAGAGCAGACCGGCATGAAGGTACCTGACGTGGACAAGCTGAATTGGTTCGATGGCGCCTGGGTCGAGGGCGACCCCAAGGTGATGAAGGCCTGGGACCAGGCGATCTGGCTCGGCGCCGCGATTTTCGACGGCGCGCGCGCCTTTGACGGCTATGCGCCCGACCTCGATCTGCATTGCGAGCGCGCGGTGCGCTCGGCCGCCAATATCGGCCTCAGATCGCCGATGACCGCCAAGGAGATCGAGGCCAAGCTGCGCGAAGGCATCCGCAAGTTCCCGGCCGGTTCGCCGCTCTATCTGCGCCCCTTCATGTGGGCGGAGAAGGGCGGCCTGATCCCGGACGCGGATTCGACGCAGATCCTGATCTCCATCAGCCTGACGCCGCTGCCGCAGCCGGGGCCGATGTCGGCCTGCCTGTCGAAGTTCCGCCGGCCGGGCGCCGACATGGCGCCGACCGACGCCAAGGCCGTCTGCCTCTATGCCCAGGCGGGCCGCGCCTCGGCCCGGGTGTGGCGCTGCATCCACCCGGGCCGACCAATCGGGCCGGCTCGATATTGTGTTCTCGTGTCAGTCAGTATAGAGTCCGATCGCGGCCGGTTGGTTCGCACCGGCTCAGGCGACGGTTGATCGACGCGAGTTCATTCAACGTCGCTCCATCGACCACTCGAAGACATCTGGGAGGAGACAGGCATGGCTGACACCTCGTACGACCTTCTGCTCAAAGGCGGGCATGTGATCGATCCGGCCAACAACATCGACCTCGTCGGCGACGTCGTCCACGAACAGGTGGGCGAACAGGGCCCGGTCGGCCAGGGACAGCTCGGGCTTGGTCTCCATGCCGTAGCGGAAGCGCGAGCCCAGTCGCCGCTTCACGATCGACGGCAGCATCGGCAGCACCGGCGCCACTTTGGACTTGAGCCACTCGCCCCGGGGGTCGAGGCCGACGGTGTCGGTGCTGACGTGGCGGGGCCGGGTGTCCACCTCGGCCAGCGGCGCCGGGTCGATCCCCACGAACTCGGCCACCCGGGTCAGCGTGGGGACGGCGTCGCGCACGTACTCCTCGAAGATCACCGGCAGGATCTGGGCCCGGGGGAACACCTCGAGCTGCCGGTACGCCATCCGGGCCGGGATGTACGGGTCGTGCACGCCCCAGACCACCAGCGCCGGCCGGTCCAGCGGGCGCAGCGCGTCCCGCAGCGGTCCCATCAGCCGGCCCGGCCGGCGGGC
>CALMGU010000046.1 GCA_937865685.1 uncultured Alphaproteobacteria bacterium
TTCCCGCCGTCGGAAAAACTGTCTTCGGTGATGTTGAGAATGCCGAGGATTTTCATCGATCAGAACAGCACAAACAAATAGGGCGGCCGAAGCCGCCCTATTAGCATATTTGCTTGGCTATCAGTGGCCCGGTTGCGGCTCGGGGGAAATGATCGGCCCCGGCCCGGATGTGCCGCGCGGCTTGCCGGCGGCGGGGACGGACGTGCCTTCGCCCCGCGACGGCAGCACCGGATCTTCATACGGCGTGCGCACCGGCGGAATGCCCTTGAGCAGCGCGATGATCTCGTCGCCGGTCAGGGTTTCATATTCCAACAGCCCGCGCGCCAGAAGATTCAAATCGGCCTGGCGGGTGGTGAGGATGTCCTTCGCCCGGGCATAGCATTCGTCGATGATGCGATGGATTTCCGCGTCGATTTTCTGCGCCGTGGCTTCGGAGATGTTCTGGGTGCGCGACACCGAATGGCCCAGGAAGACTTCTTCTTGATTTTCGGCATAGGCGATCGGGCCCAGGGAATCCGACATGCCGAAGCGCGTCACCATCGCACGGGCCATGCGGGTAGCCTGCTCGATATCGCTTTGCGCGCCGGTGGTCACCTTCTCGTGACCGAACACCAGTTCCTCGGCCAGGCGGCCGCCAAAGGCGACGGCCAGATCGGCCAGCATCTTCTGGCGGGTCAAGGACAGGGCATCGCGTTCCGGCAGGCGCATCACCATGCCCAGCGCGCGGCCGCGCGGAATGATGGTGGCCTTGTGGATGGGATCGGAGCCTTCGACCGTGATGGCGACCAGGGCGTGACCGGCTTCGTGGAAGGCGGTGAGCTTCTTTTCCTCGTCGCTCATGGCCATGGAGCGGCGCTCCGCGCCCATCATCACCTTGTCCTTGGCGTCTTCCAGTTCGGTCATCATCACCACGCGCTTGCCGCGGCGGGCGGCGAGCAGAGCAGCTTCGTTGACCAGATTGGCCAGATCGGCGCCGGAGAAACCGGGCGTGCCACGGGCCAGGATGCGCGGATCGACATCGGGTGCCAGCGGCACCTTGCGCAGATGCACGCGCAGGATCTTCTCGCGGCCCGCCAGATCGGGGTTCGGCACCACCACATGACGGTCGAACCGGCCGGGGCGCAGCAGCGCCGGGTCCAGCACGTCGGGACGGTTGGTGGCGGCGATCAGGATCACGCTTTCATTGGCTTCGAAGCCGTCCATCTCGACCAGCAGCTGGTTGAGGGTCTGTTCGCGTTCGTCATTGCCGCCGCCCAGACCGGCGCCGCGATGGCGGCCGACCGCATCGATTTCGTCGATGAAGACGATGCAAGGCGAATTCTTCTTGGCCTGTTCGAACATGTCGCGCACGCGGCTGGCGCCGACGCCCACGAACATCTCGACAAAGTCCGAACCGGAGATGGTGAAGAAGGGCACATTGGCTTCGCCCGCGATGGCGCGCGCCAGCAAGGTCTTGCCGGTGCCCGGCGGGCCCACCAAGAGCACGCCCTTGGGAATGCGGCCGCCCAGGCGCTGGAATTTCTGCGGGTCGCGCAGGAAGTCCACGATTTCCTTCAAATCGTCCTTGGCCTCGTCCACGCCGGCCACGTCTTCAAAAGTGACGCGGCCCTGACGCTCGGTCAGAAGCTTGGCGCGCGACTTGCCGAAGCCCATCGCCTTGCCGCCGCCCGACTGCATCTGGCGCAGGAAGAACACCCAGACGCCGATCAAGAGCAGCATGGGGAACCAGTTGACGAAAATGCCGACCAGCGACGGCATGCCTTCATCGGCGGCGGTCACGGCGGTATCGACATTATGGGCCTTCAGCATCGGCCACAGGGTGGTGTCGTTGGCCGGCACGGTGGTGGTGAAGGTCTGGCCGGAAATGAGTTCGCCTTTGACCTGCTCGCCCTGGAAGGTGACTTTGCGAACCTGGTTCTGGACCACCTGTTCGTTGAATTTGGAATAGCTCAGCGTGCTCGCCGTGGCATGCGTGCCCGTGCCCTGGAAGAGATTGAACAGGAACACCAGCAGGACCGCGATCAGGATCCACAAGCCGAGATTGCGCAGATTGTTCAAGACCTCAGTCCTTTCAACTCAAAGCCAGCTTTGCGGGCTGGGGCTACTCAATGCGGGGCCCGCGGCAACAGGCCAGGATTTCCACCTTCGCATCCTATCAGATAGGAGGTTTTTAGCGTATTGCCAGCCAGGAAAACGTTAAGAGTTTCGGGCCGCTTTCGCAATGCGCGGCCTTGGGCCCGGTTAACGGCGCTTTGGCCCGCCCCTGGAACTTTCCCGCGCCAGAACCAGTGTTTTTTCCCCGAAAAGCTGGCTGGCGCGGGGTGCCGGAAACAGGCGGCAGCCATGCAAAGTACTCCCCCGCCCCAGTTTCCCGTCGGCAATGTTGTCAAACAATCGCTCCAGGGCGTCGAAGCGGGGCCGGTAGGGTTCGCCCGATACCGCCATCAGGAGTCCCGCCAAGCCCCGCAACCCCACTTCGCGCGGCGCCGCCATCAAAGCCCCCGAATCCAGCAATACCCGCGCGCCGTCGGCGCGGGCCGCGCGCGCGATCACCGCTTCCGTCACCAGTTCCAGGGCCGCCCTGGCGCGGGCCAGGTGCGCGGCGGCATCGGCGATGCGCGAGGGTGGCAATCCCGCCGCCTCCAGGGCCGGCATCAACCCGCGGATGCGGCTGCGGGCGAAACGCGCCTCGCTGTTCATGGGATCTTCCAGCCAGGTCTGGTTCCGCTCTCTGAGGAAATCGCGCAAACCCGCGCGCGGAACACGCAGCAACGGCCGCACCAGATTGAGGTCCGCGAAAGGCGGCAACGGAAACGGCGCCAAAGCGCGCATGGCCGAAAGCCCATCCAATCCGCTGCCGCGTCCCAGCCGGAGCAGAAATGTCTCGGCCTGATCGTCCAGGGTATGCCCCACATACAGAGTGGCGAGCCCGTGCCGCCGCATCCAGTTTCCCATCAGACCGTACCGCGCGTCGCGGGCCACCGCTTCGATCCCCGATCGCGGTACCGGGCCCTTGCGCAGCAGGATATGAGCGGCAAGACCTGCCTTGCGGGCGAAAGCAGCAGCCTTGCGCGCTTCGGCGGCGGAGCCGGCACGCAGCCCATGATCGACGATCAGCGCCACGGGCGGTTTGAGATTCCGCGTCCGCGCCCAATCCGCCAGAAGATGCATCAAGCCCAGGGAATCGCCGCCGCCGGACAAAGCTACCGCCCCCGGCCAGGGCGCACCGAGATCGTCCATGGCCTTGGCGAAGGCCAGGTCGAGCGGAGCCTGCTTCTCTTGTGCAGGCCCCTTTTGTGCGGCCTGCCGTTTAGCGACAGGCCGCTTTGCGGGCACCGGCCGCGGCTGCGAGCGTGGCGGGGGCCGCTTTGGGATATTTGGTCTTGAGTGCGGCAAGGGTGGTGCATCCTGAACTGGTCTGGCCCTGCGCGATCAACGCCTGGCCCAGCTTCAGCATACTGTCCGGGCTGCGAATGCTGTCCGGATATTTCTTCAGCTGCTCGGCGAAGGCGCGTGTCGCGTCGGGATAGTTTTTCTGCACATAGGCGATGTTGCCGATCCAATAGATCGCCTGCGCCGACAGATCCGAGTCATTGGGATTGGCATCGGCATAGGCGCGGAACGCCGCGCTGGCTTCGATATATTGTGCCTTGGCCAGCATGTTCATGGCGCGATCATATTGCGCGGTGCCGCCCGCAGGCGCGGCGGCGCGCGGCGCATTCATCGCACCGCCATTGGCGGGCCCGCTGTTCATGGGCCCATTGTTCATCGGCAAAGTGCCCAAAGTTCCGGGCGGGCGGCCCTGCTGGGCCGCGCCGGGCGGCGGCGGATTGTTGAAGCCCTGATCGCTCCCGCCAAGCGGCGGCAAAGGTGCGCCCGGCGTATACCCGCCGCTCGCGGGCGGCAGCGCATTGGCGGCCGGGCCGGCGCCCATCGCGTTGCAATTCAGGCCCTGCTCGTTGCCGTCCGCGCCCAGTTGCTGGGCCGACACCATGCAGAGCCGGTAGGCGAAGTCCTTCTGCTGCGCGTCGATCTTCTGACGCAAATCCTGAATCTGATGCGCCAATTCCTCATTCGTGCCGGTGGCGGTGGAAAGGCTTTGGGTCAGGCCCCGCACCCGGTCTTCCAGCTGTTGCACCCGGCCGGAAAGCTGGCTGATCTGATTGTCCTGGCCATCCTCATGCGCCTGGCGCGCCGCTTTCTCTTCGTCGCTTTCGCCGAAAAGCTGGGCATGGGCCGAAGGTGCGGCGATTGCTGCGCAGGATAGCATCAGGCCGAGCGAAAAAAGGGCTGTGCGGGTCTTCATGGCCTGTCCTCGAAACTGACAGAACGATTGTGCAAAGAAAAAGGGCGCGAGTGCGACCACCCGCGCCCTTTTATGACATTAAACGGCGATCACGAAGCCGCGCCACCGGTGATGACGCTGACGCCGCGGCGGTTCTGCGACCAGCAATCTTCATTCGATTCGGTGCAGATCGGACGCTCCTTGCCGTAGGACACGGTTTCCATGCGGCCGGCGGCGACGCCCTGCGCCACCAGGAATTCCTTCACCGCATTGGCTCTACGCGCGCCCAGGGCGAGGTTGTATTCGCGGGTGCCGCGTTCGTCGGCATGACCTTCGACGGTCAGGCGGACGGACGGATAACGGGTCAGCCAGGCGGCCTGCTTGGACAAGGTGCCCTTGTCGGCGTCTTCGATATTGTACTGGTTGAGGGCGAAGTGAACCGTGTCGCCGACATTGACCTTAAAGTCCTGGGCGCTGCCCGGCAGGATGCCGGACTGGACAGGGGCAGGGGCGGCGGCCGGCGGCGGGGCAGCCGGCGGCGGGGCGGTGTTCACCGCTTCCTGCTTGTGGGTGCAAGCGCCGAGCAGCAACGCGGCCGACAAAGCGGCAAATTTCAACGTGCTGGAAAATTTCGTCATGGCAATGAGTCTCCCGAGAAAGTGAAGGCGGCAGGGGGGTGGCGCCTGAGTTCCAAATTTATTGCACCTGAAGGCGAAACGTACAAAGCGGCAAAAAGAGCCAAAACTTGGGCGGATATGGCCCCCGAATCACTAAGGGCAAGTGTAGGGGTCCACCGGATTTTGCCAATGCCGCGGTCATCAAAGACAGGCCGTTTTACGCAATTCTGGCGCATTTTCCGGCGGAATTATGGATGTTTTCGCCGAAAACACCGTGGAACCATAAACACTTACTGAATCAGCGGCGACCAGGCCGGGTCGGACGCATCGCCGGGCGTCATCACCCGCTGCTCGTTGCGGCCGGTCACGTCCACCGACCAGATCTGGGA
>CALMGU010000047.1 GCA_937865685.1 uncultured Alphaproteobacteria bacterium
AATAATGCTCCGCATGCTGAAGATAATTCTCGGCCATCACCCGGTCGCCGCCCGAATTGGCGTCACGGGCCAGCTGCAAATACTTCTCATAGACGTGGCTGGCGGAGCCCCGAATCTTGATCTCCGGTCCCGAGGAATCGAAGGTGCGGTTGGGGTTGAAGCCGCCGCCATGGCTGCCGCCATTGTTATGGCCGCCGCCATTGCTGTGCTGCGGCCTGCGGCCGCCTCTACGTGAGCGTTTCATCGAACCCCTTACTTGAAAATCTGTTCCGGTCGCGCGACCCGCATGCGGCAATCTGCCAATCTGGCGGCGCGTTCTTTTCGCGTTTGAATCCCCAGTCCGGCCTCACATCTTTCGTGAGCCGCCCCGCGATCCGCTCTTTAGCCGCCGCAGGGGGAATCTTCCGATCCCTTCACAGCCAAACTAATCATCGCCGGGGCCCTTTCCAAGCCCTATTTTGGCCTTTTCAGCACCAGAACCCTTAGGATTCCGGCCAAATCCGGCACAGGTGGGTGCATCTGAAGGTCCCGAAACAAGGGTTCCATAGCGGCAAACTGTCCCTGTCCCAGTTCCAGCAAGGCGCTCCCGCCCGGGCGTAGCAGCCGGGGCAAAATCCCGGCCAAGGACCGGTAGCTGTCCAGCCCGTCCGCGCCCCCGTCCAGAGCCGCGCGCGGCTCATGGAGCCGAACCTCTGGGTCCAAGGCGTCAATTCCGCTCGTTGGGATATAGGGCGGATTGGAGAGGATCAGGTCAAAGCCCGCCTCAGATGCCGCACACCAATCGGCGGCAAGGATTTCGGCGCGTGACCCGAGCCCATGCGTTTCCAGATTGCACCGTGCATAGCGCAAGGCATCGGGCGAACGTTCGAAGCCGAAGCCGCGTGCCTCCGGAAATTCCTTGAGCGCCGCGATCAGAAGCGCGCCGGATCCGGTGCCCAGATCCCCAATGGTCAAGGGAGCCCTGCGGTCGGGAAAAAGTGCAACCGCGGCCTCGATCAAGGTTTCGGTATCGGGGCGCGGGATCAAGACGCCGGGACCCACCTGGAAATCCAGGCTCCAGAATTCCTTATGCCCGGTGATATAGGCCAGCGGCTCGCGCGCGGCACGGCGATCGATCATGGCCTGGAACTCCGCCGCTTCCTCCGCGCTGGGCCGGCGATCGGCGACGATCAACTGCTCGCGGCTGATCTTCATGGCGCGCGCCAGAAGAATGCGCGCGTCCAGCCGCCCGCCCTCCACGCCGGCCACATCGAGCTGGTCCGCCGCGTCATGCAAAAGGTCGCGGATCGTGAATGCGCTCAAGCCTCGGCCGCCTCGAACTCGGCGAGCCTGTCCGCCTGATCCTGCGAGACCAGCGCGTCGATCACATCGGAAAGCTCGTCGCCGGTGATGATGCGGTCGAGCTTGTAGAGCGTCAGGTTGATGCGATGATCGGTGACGCGCCCTTGCGGGAAATTGTAAGTGCGGATGCGTTCCGAGCGGTCGCCGGACCCGACCATGCTCTTGCGCTCCGCCGCGCGGGCGCCCTCGATCTTCTGGCGCTCCATGTCGTACAGCTTGGCCTTCAGCAGCTTCATCGCATGGGCCTTGTTCTTGTGCTGCGACTTCTCCGTCTGCTGGGCCACGGCGATGCCGGTGGGCAGATGGGTGATGCGCACCGCGCTTTCAGTCTTGTTGACATGCTGGCCGCCGGCGCCCTGGGCGCGATAAACATCGATGCGCAGATCCTTGTCGTTGATCACGATATCGACATCTTCGGCTTCCGGCAGCACCGCCACTGTCGCCGCCGAAGTGTGGATGCGGCCCTGCGCTTCGGTCACCGGCACGCGCTGGACGCGATGGACGCCGCTCTCGAATTTCAGCTTGGCATAGGCGCCCCGGCCATTCACTTCCAGGGTCGCGTCTTTAATTCCGCCCAGGTCGCTTTCCGTCATGTCCATGACTTCGGTGCGCCAGCCCTGCAGGCTGCAATAGCGCTGATACATGCCCAGAAGGTCGGCCGCGAACAAAGCCGCTTCGTCGCCTCCGGTCCCGGCGCGGATTTCCACGATGGCCGAGGACGCATCCGCCGCATCCTTGGGCAGAAGCTGAAGCTTGAGTTCGCGGTCCAGCCCCGAAAGCCTGTCGCGCAATTCCGCGCGCTCCTCCTCGGCCAAACTGCGCATCTCACTGTCGCTGGCGGGGTCGGCGATCAAGGCATCGGCATCCTCGATCTGGCGCTGGGTGTCGCGATAGGCGCGCGCGGTCTCGATCACCGGCGCCAGTTCCGCATGTTCGCGCGAAAGCTTGACGAAAGCCGGGCCGGACGCGCCCGACGCCATCTCGCTTTCGATCGCGGCAAAGCGGTCGAGCAGGCGCTCAAGTTTCGCGGCGGGAATCATAGAGCCACGCTACTGCGCGGCTTCTAACGGCTCCGATGTCCCATTGCGCTGAGCCTCGATTTCCGCGGCTTTCTTTTCGCAGAGTTCGACGACATGCGAGACCAGGTCTTCGTTGCCGAGTTTGTAGGCGGGCTTGCCGTTGAGATAGATCATGCCATGCCCCTTGCCCGCGCCGCCGCCGGTAAAGGCCAGGTCGGTTTCACGGGCCTCGCCCGGACCGTTCACGACACAACCGATGATCGACAGCGACATCGGCGTGGCGATGTGCTTGAGCCGGTCTTCCAAGGTCTTCACCGTCTCGATCACGTTGAAGCCCTGGCGCGCGCAGGACGGGCAGGACACGATATTGACCCCGCGATGGCGCAGATTGAGCGACTTCAGGATGTCGAATCCGACCCGCACTTCTTCCACCGGATCGGCCGACAGCGAAACGCGGATGGTGTCGCCGATGCCGCTCCAAAGCAGCATGCCCATGCCGATCGAGGATTTCACCGTGCCGGAGATCATGCCGCCCGCTTCAGTGATGCCGACATGGAGCGGACAATCGATGGCTTCGGAAAGCGCCTGATAGGCGGCGACCGCCAGGAACGGGTCCGAAGCCTTCACGGAAATCTTGTATTCGCGGAAATCCAGGTCGTCGAGAATCTTGGCGTGGTTGAGCGCGCTTTCCACCATCGCTTCGGGACAGGGCTCGCCATACTTCTCCAGCAGGTCCGGCTCCAGCGACCCGGCATTGACGCCGATGCGCATGGAACAGCCATGATCCTTGGCGGCCTGCACCACTTCGCGC
>CALMGU010000048.1 GCA_937865685.1 uncultured Alphaproteobacteria bacterium
GCGCTGGACTCCATCGCGGCGGCGACCAAGAAGTTGGCGTAATACGGTCAGTCCTGAAATGAAGAAACGGCCCGGGGAGAAATCTCCGGGCCGTTTTTTGTTGCGATTGTTCTTTGAGCGCAGCGTGCGCCCTGCCATCTTTGGCGATATGCGGGAAGAAAACGGAATGACGGTGAAACAGTCCGCGGGTGTTTTTCTGACGATCGTCTTCGCTTTGGGCTTTCTCGCCTGGAACATCTGGCTCTCGAACCAGCCGGACGCCAATCTTCTGGTCCGGGCCTTTGGCGCAGGTCCGCTTGCTGCCGGTGCGTTTCTCTCCTGGCGGTTTCTGGTGCGGCGGCGGAAGGGCTGAAGGACGATCAGCCCGGTCCATTCAACAGCGCAGGCAGCGGCACGGGTGGGCGGCAGGTGTTGTCTTTGTCCCCGGCCATGCCGGGATAGCACCCCAAGGTGAAATGGGTCGGCGGATAAGTGTTCGGGTCCCTGCGGGGATAGGCGTCGGAATGAACCATGTCGCCATCCCAAAGGCCGTTCACCATCGTGCCCTGATAGCGATTGATGCCGCGGCCCTTTTCAGAACTCACCGCCGCCAGATTCTGGACTTCCACCAGGGTGCCGCTGCCGTTGATCAGCTTGCCCGGCGTGCACGGACTGCCTTCCCAGGTGACGGAGAAATACCAAGTGCGCCGGAATTTCTCACTCTCCGCCGGGCTCCATGCCGCCGACTGATAATAAAGACAGCCTTGGTCAGTCTTCCAAATATACCAATGCGCGCCGGGCCAGGGCGCGGGGTCGGCGGCCGCAGCCGGAGCGGCCTCAGCGGGGAGGGCGAATAAAGCGAACAGAACAAGCGCGATGTGTTTCATGATTTCCCCCAATGTTGCCACGCAATCATGCGTCCAGCGCCAGCAGATATGCCGTTACGCTTCGTTCAACGTGTTTCGAGAAAGCGAATGCTTCGCGGAAAGTGAAAAATGACGCCCCAATATTGCGCGATGCTAAGTGTATTTTTTTGTGGCGCGCAAGTTCCCTTTTGGGATTAATCTTGGATTCGAAAGGCCCGGGGGCGGGCTGTTGGCGGGGGCGATTTCTAAAACGAAATCGTGCGGGGCATGCGGTTTTTTCGGTCCGTGCCGGGGATGATCATCATTGCCGTGGTTGTGGGTGTCGGCGGGTTTGCCGGCTACCGGCTCTATGTGAACTCCTTGCCGCCCAGTTTTTCCGCCGAACGGTTTGCGCGCCTCTGCCGTCCGCAACTGGAGGCCGCGTTGGCGCCGCTCAGAAAGCAGCGGCGGGAAGAATTGGAGAAGGCGCGAACCGCCTATCTTTATGGCGACGCCTCCACGCCGGAAAAGAAGGCGGAATACAAACTCAATCTGGAAAATGCCGAAGCCGCCTTCGAAGAGGTGCGTGTCAATGGCATCTTTTCCAAGGACGGATTTCTGGCCCAGAATGCGGACAATTACGGGCGCATGGACCGGGCCATGGCGCGCGCCTGGATCGGCTTTTATGGGAACGATCCGGTCCTGATGGCCGCCGCGGACTGTATGGCGAACGCCAAGCTGGGTGAGCTGGACGAAAAGACGCTGGGCGATGAAGCCTTCAACGCGCCGCCTGAGGTGGTGGCTGTGCCGCTGCGGAAAGACGAACGGCGTATCGCATTTCAGAATGGCTGCGGCGCGGTGGTGACGCCCGCCTCCTCCGACGTCGCGCTGGAGGATACGGTGTGGCTGGGCGCGTGCAATTTCGGCCTGGCCCATGGCAAGGGCTTTCGCCAATGGCAAAAGACCATGACCCCGGTCACCTATTTCTATGGCTATGACATCACGCCGGGCCAGAGCGGCGGCGACGGCGCGGTGGGCAATCCCGCCGAAATCGCGGCACGCTTCAAGCCGTTGGAAGAGGCGCGGCTGAAGAAACTGCAAGCGATGTACGCCGCGCGCGACGCCGGGAAGGGACGCTGAGATGACGATGCAAAAGATCAGGCTCTCTCATGCCCTGCTGTTGATTGCACTGTGCGCGGCTACGCCAGTGCTGGCGCAAGAGACATTCGACGGCGATTGCAAGATCGTCGCGCCTGAATCCGATCGTGGCTTTCTCATGAATACCTGCCGCGGCCACCTTTTCTGCGACATCCCGTTCCGCATGCAATCGGGCATCTGCAAGACCAGCAATTTCATCGACAAGCTGGGGAAGCGCCTCTCAGAAACGGGTAAGATCGAAGCCGACGACGCCGTGGAAGCATCCAAACCGGATGGCGCTGACACGATGACGCCGTCCATGCGCAACCATGCCGCCACCATGACGGCAGAGCAGCGCGCGCGGCGCGACGCCGAAGATCACGCGCGCCAGCTGCGCAACACCAACGCCGCCAATGACGGCCCGGGCTTCCGCCCAGACGAGACCGTGCTGCCGCCCACACGCCCGGGCGGCTATGCCAGCATCTTCGTCGGCAGCGGCAATCCGAAGGACGGGCAGGGCACCTTGATCGGCGATGCTGGCGTGACCAGGGGCACGTTCAAGGACGGCAAGCTGGAAGGTGAGGGCGAACAGATCCTGGCCGACGGCACCTATCGCGGCGGCAATTACAAGGACGGCCAGATCGCGGGCAAGGGTTTCGAGTTCGGCGAGAAGGACGGCAAGACTTTCGTCACCGAAGGGACCTTCAAAGCTGATCAGCCGGACGGCATCGTCACCGTCACCTATGACGACAAAAGCTCCGAACGGGTGCGGTGGGAAAACGGCATGGTGGTTGGACGCGGGCCCCGCGCCAAACCGGGCGAGACGCCCGACGATCCCAAGCCTTTGTCGGATGTGCAGCTGGCCTTGGCCACGCATGCCCCCACCGATTATGTGATCGGCGAGCTTCAGAACGGCACCGGCATCATCCAGCGCGTGCGCAAGGACGGCACCGCCCAGTTCGAGGATTGGGAGGATGGCAAGTTGATGCAAGTGGGCGTGCGCGCCAAGAAAGGCGACGCCATCTCACCCCAGATACGGCAGAAGCCCACGCCGCATCATGACGGCGGCAATGGTGCGCCGCCTCCACCGGAAGAGCCGCAGGTGGCGTCAAATCCCGACCCGTGCCGGAACGAGCGGGAGCAATGGCTTTCTTATGCGCAGGAGCCCGAGCTTACGCGGGTAAAAAATGCTACCGAAGCCGATGCGCAACGGGACCTGTTCCTGAGCAAAGCGGAAGAGGTATCGGGCGCATCCGGGCTTGTGGCTGATTACAGGCGGCGCAGCATCGACGCCACCCGCGACCGGAATTTTCTGCAGCAGTTTACGGGCATCGCGCGCTCGCAGGCTGCTTCCGCATTGCAATATGCACAAAGTCAGGCGGGGCAGAGCAACCGGGGCTATTCCGCGAACGCTTATGGTTTTGCCTGGGTCGCCTGCATGGCGGACAAGTTCGGTCGCATGCTGCAGGCGCCGCAGCGGCCCGCTCCGCAAACAAACGCCAGGCCGAAAGAAAAGGAACT